>DATGII010000272.1:0-112391 GCA_035295805.1 Bryobacteraceae bacterium
AAGCCGATCACGTTCGCGAGTTGATGACGCAGATCAACTCCGCGCGCGCCGCCAACAAGCAGCCGAAATATCCGACCGCGAGCGAAATCGACAAGATGGTCAACGATCGCCAGCAGGTGAGCGATGACCTGTCGCACCTCACGCAACAAATGCGCTCGGCGGCGCGAGAACTGGCGCCGACCCAGCCCGGAGCCTCGGGCAAGTTGCGGAGCGCGCTCGAGGAGATGGACGAGAACGATCTCGGCACGCGGTTGCAGCGCAGCTCGGATTACCTGCGCACAGGGAATTTTTCCGATCAGTTGGAAAACACGCTGACTGGGGACCTGCAAAAATTGAAGCAGCAGTTGACCGATGCGGCGCGCGCTCTGGGCAACGCTGAACACGCGTCCCAGGATGCAGCGCTCAACCGGGCGATGGATGACCTGGCGCGCCTGCGCGATCAACTCGCGGGCATGGGCTCACGTCCCGGCCAGCAGGCGGAAGGGCAGGCTGGGTCACAGCAATTCCAAAGCGGCCAACTGAACCGCAACGGACAGCCCGGTCAACCGGGTCAACAAGGCCAGCAGAACGGCCAGGCCGGACAAGGCAATCAGGCGGGCAACGCGCAACAGGGCGGTCAAGGCGGCGGCCGGATGGGCAACCGCCAGGCTGGCGGCGTGCGCGATAACCCCGCAGGCGGGCCCGGAGGCACGCGCGAGGGGCCGCTCTACGGCGACCTCGATACCGGGAACACGCGCATCACGGGCCGCGCCGTGACTCCGCAGCAAGGGCCCAATCCCGCCGATACCCAGAGGCAGATCGACCAGGGTTTGAACTTGCTGAACGGCCTCCGTCCCGCGGTGGAGACGAGTCCCGAGGCGCGGCAACAGTTGCAAACGCTGGTAGAAGAGATGCGCCGTCTGGATCCCAGCCGGTTTCCGGGCAATCCCGCGCTGGTCGAGCAGATGCGGCAACAGTTGCTAGGCGGTGTGGACGCGCTGGAATTGCGGTTGCGCCATCAGCTGGAGGAAAGCCGCGGCGGGACGATCCGCAATACCGACCCAAGCCGTATTCCCCCGGGTTATCAGGAATCCGTGGCTGAGTACTATCGCAGACTCGCCGGCGGCCATTAGGAGAAAGTGGGCGGCGCTGGAATGAGCAACCCCGCCCACGGAGGGCACAACTTCAACGTCTATAGAGAGAGTAATCAAGTAAAACCGGGAAAACAATATTAACCCTAGTCAACGCAGTAACGGTTAACTTATCGCTCGGCGCAGTCATTCCGAAAGCAGCCGGATGGATCCGACGCCGCCGTGCACATCCAGGTGAATTCTCACCTTGGCCTCATCCCATGCATCGTTGTAATACCGGCTCCCGTCGCGGCGCAGCCGGGAGGCCTCGATGGAGCCGATGCCGCCGTGAGCTTCGGCTTCCACCCCGACTTCCGAAGGCAGATGCACAATGGCCTCCCCGACGCCACCGTGGATGCTGACGTCATAACTCTTCCTGGGAGTGCCGCGCAGATCCAGGTCCAACCGGCCGACGCCCATCTTGATGTCTACGCCGCGCAAGGCCAGGCCGCCCACATCCAGGTGTCCCTCGCCGGCTCCGAACTCTACATTAAGATTCAGGGGAACTTCCCGGTTTAGGCGCAGGTCCCATTCGTAGTCGGTTCTGCCGAGATGCGGCCCGTGCCGGTCGGGCTGAGCGATCGTGAGGGTGCCGTGGTCGGCGCTCTTGTCGTAGCGTACGTCGGGTTTCCACGCCGGAATGTTGTACATGAAATCGGCGGCGGCCAGTTTGTCGGTCCCGGTATCAATGCGCAGCGTGCCGGCGCCCATTTTCAAATTCACGTTGACGTATTCCGCGTTGTCTCGCTCAACGGCTTGAAAATCGTGCTGAGCGGGGCCGGTGTGCTGGACGACGCAGCCGGCCAGGCATACTGCCAGTATGAGGACCAATCCGGCTTTCATTTCTTCTCCTATGCGAGTTCATACGCGGAACGAGCCGTGGTGGTTCCCTGAAAACTGCCAATTACAGCTGGTTGTAGACCACGCGGCCGTCCACAACCGTGAGTAGGGACTTCAGCCGCTTAATCGCTTCGTCGGGAACCTTTTGGGAATCGAAATAGTCGTCGCAGAGCACGACCAGGTCACCCAACTTGCCTGGTTCGATCGAGCCGAGCCGGTCCTCCTCGCGGAAAAACCAGCCGTTTTGGGCGGTATAGAGGCGCAGCGCTTCCTGGCGCGTGATCTGCTGCTTGTCGTTGATCAGAACTCCGGCGGCATTCTTACCGGTGACCATGTAGTAGATCATCAGCCAGGGATCGAGCGTGGAAATCTGGGCGGAATCCGATCCGGCGCCGGCGTGAATCCCGCTCTCGAGAATCATGCGCACCGGCGGACCGGAGCCAGGCATGCCGGCCAGATACTCAAATGGATGGATGGCAATGCCGGCGCCGACCGCCTTAAGCCGGTTCAACGTGGGCTGATCGATGCGGGGGGCGTGCGCGATCGACCAGCGTAGGGCGGAAATCGGCGTGGTCTTGTTGACTTCTTCGAAGGTGCCCGCGACCAGTTGGTCTTCGGCCGGCGAGAGGCTGTGCTGCTGGTACGCCCAGCCCTGCTTCGCGATCAGCTGCAAGGCGGCCAGGTAGTTGGGCGGCGGCGTGACTTGTCCGAACAGCGGCCATTGGGTGGCGAACTCGCCGATTCCGGAGACGCGCAGACGGTCGTCGCCGAAATCCGGAAATGCGTTGAGCAGGCGCTCCTTTAAGAGCGGAACGCCGATCTGCGTGTCCATGCTGAGCAGGAACAGGCGCAGGCGCGTGGACATCTTGTCTTTGCGATGGAGGGCCAGAACCGCGTCGTACATGTGGAACGGGTCGGCGCTGGCGAGCGTGTCGAAAGCGAACGAATCCTGCACGTCCGGGGTGCCGGGAATCACGAACGCGCCCATGTCGACGTTGGTGGTGACTCCAACGCTGGCGGAGTAAGCCATGGCGTCAAGCGTGCCCCGCTCCTTATCTTCGAACGTTTGCGCTGCGCGCAATGCATTCAGCGCAGCGAGCGATGGCGCGTTGGCGGCGATCGCCCCGGTGTCGCTCACCGCAATCCCTTTGGCGGCGAAGAACGCTTTTCCCGGCGTATTGGTGGCCGCCGGGCCGGTGAAGGCTTGAAACAGGAGGACGGGGTGATCGGATGAGGCGGCATCCAGTTCCGCCAGCGTGGGCAGCCGCTTTTCGGCGAACTGCGCGGGATTCCACCCGCCCATGGCGGTGATGAAGCCGCCGGGAGGCACCGTGCGGGCCCGCGAGCGGATCAACTCCTGTACCACGGCGATGGAGCCGGCGGTTTCGAGCCTCGTGTCGTACCCCGGCCGAATCCCCAGCAGCACGATGTGATTGTGATTGTCGATGAGTCCCGGGACCGCGGTGCGGCGGCGCAGGTCGATGACCTTTGTGCACGGGCTGAGCTTTCGGCCTTCGGGCACGAAGCGGCCATTCTGGATCGTCACCGAACTGAGAATGGTGTTGCGCGCGTCCATCGTGACGATGCGGCCGTTGGTGAGGCGGAGATCGCGAGCCGCGTCACAGCGGTCGGCGGCGGAGCCGAGGCTGGCCGCCGCGAAAAGAAGAACGATTTGCCGTAGCATCAGCTTTTCAGATATATCACGGCCGGGCCCAGGGGCATATACACGCGCTTTTACGCGTCCAGTTGCAGCAGCACTTCTTCGATCTCTCGGCCGCGCGCACGGGCGAATGCCCTGACGGAGCCGCGGATGGCGAATCCGCACTTCTCCAGCACGCGGATGGAGGCGGTATTGTCCCCGGCCGCGCTGGCATACAGGGGACGCGTCGGCAGCCGTCGGACGAACTCGGCCAGCGCCCGCGTGGCGATCCCTTGTCCCCAATACTGCTTCCCGATCCAATACATCACCTGCGGCTTACCTTCCCAGAGGAAGCTGCCGATTGAACCGACCACTTCGCCGTTTCGGACGATCACCTTCTTGGTGAATGCAGGATCATCGAGCACCCGCCGCCAATGTGTAAGATAGGCCACGCGGTCTGAGGGATCGCGCGACACAAATGCGGCCATCCAGTTTGCGTCCGGGTCGCGCTGCTGCTCGAAGAGCACCGGGAGATCCCGCTCCTCGAGGTCGCGCAGGACGAGGTCACTTGCCGCATGCAGCATGCGGAAGATTCTACAACACGTTGGGGGCGCTGAACGATCGCGCTTCGGGAAGCGGTGTATACTTGCTACGTTTGCGACGCGCGTTCTTCAGTCTGGCTCTGTCGGTTGCAGCCCTGCCCCTGGCGGCGCAGTGGGTGCACTACCCAACCCCCGGCATTCCGCGCACCAAACAGGGCAAGCCGAATCTGGCGGCCGCGGCACCGCGCCTGGCGAACGGCAAGCCCGATTTTACCGGTATCTGGGAGGCGCCCAGCGATAAATACCTGGCGGACCTCGGCGCCGATGGAGTGGAGATCCCGATGCGCCCGTGGGCTGCGCAACTCTATAAGGAGCGCCAGGAGAATTTCGGGAAAGACCGGCCGAGCGGGCATTGCCTGCCTCACAGCGTCACGGATTTCGACGCACACTTCATGCCGAAGAAGATTGTGCACACGCCCGGGCTGGTCGCGATGCTGTTCGAGAGCTACCACTCGTTCCGCCAGATTTTTACCGATGGGCGGCCGCTGCCGGAGCAGCGCGACCCGGCGTGGTTCGGCTATTCGGTCGGACACTGGGAAGGTGACACGCTGGTGGTGCAAACGGTCGCGGTCAACGACAAAACCTGGCTCGACGATGGCGGCCACCCGCACACGGATGCTATGCAGGTGACCGAGCATTTCCGGCGGCCCGATTTCGGACACATGCAGGTGCAAGTAACGGTCGACGATCCGAAAGCGTACACGCGGCCCTGGACGGTAACGATTCCTTGGGAATACGTCGCCGACACCGATCTACTCGATTGGGTCTGCGAGAACGAAAAGGATGTCCCGCACCTGGTGGGCAAGTAGGTTTCTGTTCCCGCCCGCACTATACTAATTGGAATGATGAGCCATATCCTTCGCTACGCCGCGCCGCTGCTGGTGGCTGCCATGGCGCTCGCCGGCGCTTCCGGCGTCTACGATTTCACGCTCAATTCGATTGACGGCAAACCCGCGCCGCTGGCCGGCTATCGCGGGAAGGTTCTGCTGCTGGTGAACGTGGCCAGCTATTGCGGGTACACCCCGCAATACAAAGGCCTCGAAGCCCTCTACGAAAAATACAAAGACCGCGGGTTGGTGGTGCTCGGATTCCCCGCCAACAATTTCGGCGAGCAGGAACCCGGGTCGAATGCCGAGATCAAGGATTTTTGCGAGCGCACTTACCACGTGAAGTTTCCGATGTATGCCAAGGTGTCAGTGGATGGCGCCGATAAAACGCCCCTGTTTCAGTACCTCACAGCGGCAATGGGAGGCGACATCCAGTGGAACTTTACGAAGTTTCTGGTGGCGCGCGACGGCAAGCTGCTCAAGCGGTTCGAGCCGGGTGTTACCCCGGAATCAGCCGATATGATCTCGGCCATCGAAGCGGCGCTGGCGAAGTGAAATGGCTGCCGTTCGAATCTTGCCACTGGCCGGAATCGCGGCGCTGATTGCGGGTTCCGCGGTCTGCCAGACGAAGCAATGGCGGACAGCGTGGGGCGATCCCGATTTGCAAGGCTCCTGGTCGAACGCCACCACGACGCCGCTCGAGCGTCCCGCCAAATATGCCGGCCGGGAATTTCTGACCCCCGCCGAGCGGGCTGCGCAGGACAGAGAGACCGCGATCGGGCGCGACCGCCGCGCCGACCCGGGTACCCCGCAGGATGTTGCGGGGGCCTACAACGCGTTCTGGTGGGAGTGGGGACAATCCGACGGGCGCACTTCGCTCATCTACGATCCCCCGGATGGACGCCTGCCCGCTCTCACTCCGGAAGGGCTCAAGCGGAGCAGGGAGCGCAACGAAAGCGTGCGCACCGACGGGCCTTACTACGGCCCCGAAGATCTCGATCTCTACACCCGCTGCATTCTCCGCAGCCCCTTGCCGCGGCTTTCCTCGGGCTATGACAACAATTTTGAGATCGTGCAGGCGCCCGGGCTGGTGGCTATTTATCAGGAAATGATTCACGATACGCGCGTGATTCGTTTGGATGGCCGCCCGCACCTCGATCAGAGCGTGCGCCAATGGCTGGGGGATGCGCGCGGGCATTGGGAAGGCGAAACGCTGGTGGTTGAGACCACGAATTTCAACGACCGCACACGGTTCCAGGGCGCGTCGAAAGACATGCGTCTGGTGGAACGGTGGAAACGAATCGGCGACGACCGGATTGATTACCGGTTTACCGTCACCGATCCGTCCAGCTGGACGCGGCCGTGGTCGGCCGCCTTCTCATGGTACAGGGGTGGCACTCCGTACGAGTACGCGTGCCACGAAGACAATATCGGGCTTTATGGCATCCTCGCCGGCGCCCGTGCCGACGAGAAGCGCTAAGCGCGCGCCTGCTGGCCGCGCTGCATTGCGGCCATGCGTTCCTGCTGCTGGCGTGTCAGGTGCGGCGTGATGCCGAGCATCCGCTCGATCAACATCAGTTGCCCGCGGTGGTGCATCTCGTGCTCTTTCGCGGCGAGGATCATTTCGAAGCGTTTGCGTGTCGGGGGTTCCGCGCCGGCGGGAAACGTGAACGTCTGCGCCAAAAAATCTTCCGATCGCGTTTCGATAAACTTGGCGAATTCCTCGCCGCTATCCCTCAGCAATTGGATCAGCTCGGCCTTGCTCCGCGGCTTTTTCTCTTCGGCGGCCATTTCCGCGAAAAGCTTCGGAAAATCGAAACCCTCCATCGAATTGACATTGGCCGTTTGCAATTGGAACCGCGGAACCATGGCGATGTGGGCCAGTGTTTGCGCCACCGTTCGTGCATCGGTGGCAGGCTGATAACTGTACTTCGCTTCGGGAATATCCTCGGCGATTTGAATGGTATTTTTGCGAACCGTCCGGAAGGCGGACGCGAGCTCTTTGGGTCCGTAGTAGGTCATAGGCTCATGATGAAGCTTGTCCCCCGGAGGATGCAGCAAAAAGATGTTAAAAATTCACGCACGCGCCGCGAGCGCCGCTTTGACGCGCTCCGGCGTGAACGGAATTTCGCGGATGCGCGCGCCGGTGGCGTCGAATACGGCGTTCGCCAGTGCGGCAGCGGCCACCGTGATCGACGTTTCGCCCGCGCCGGTAGCTTCCTCCTCTAGCCGATTGAGCAGCACCACCTCGACCTTGGGTACGGCGAAGCCGAGCGGAAGTGTGCGGTATGTGCGCCAGTCGACCGAAGTCACTCTCTGATCGTCCCAGGTAACTTCTTCCAACAGCGCCCGGCTCATGCCCTGCAGCGCGCCGCCTTCGATCTGGTTGCGCAATCCGTCAGGGTTCGACACGGGCCCGACATCGTTGCACACTACAAAACGTTTCGCCAGGATGCGGCCGGTATCCTGGTTGACTTCGACCTCGGCCACGATCGCCGAGTAGCCGTTGTCGCCTTCGTACAGTACGCAGGCCATCCCGCGTCCAGTCACGATACCCGTCTTCGGATTGGCTCTTGGCGACGGCCGGGCTTCCCAGTTCGCCGCCTTCGCGACTTCCTGGACCACCGCGGCGAGCCGCGGGTCCCGCAGATGGCGCAGACGGTATGCCACGGGATCGGCTTTGAGTTTTGCCGCTATTTCGTCCATCACCGATTCGTGCGCGAAGGTGTTCTGGAGCCGGTTGGGAGAGCGCAGCGGCCCGGTCCAGAACGGCGATTCAACCGTATGGGTCAGCACGCGTTCACTTTTCACGGTGCCGGTGCCTTGCTCTCGTCCGCCGACATTGCCCGCCACATAGGAGGGCACGGAGTTGGCGCCATTATTGTAGGCCCGGGGCGGGGGCGCCGGCGATTGCGGCCGGAACGGCTGCGGCTGGAAACCCGCGAGGTACCCGGTAATGATGTTGCCGGGAGTGCCCGGGCCGGGCCGGTTGCCGCGGTTCGGAGACCACGATTCGTGATCCCACGCGATGATGTTGCCCTGCGCGTCAAGGCCGACGCGTTCATCGATCACATAGGCATTGCCGTAATTCTCCCACGCCATTTCATCCTTGCGAGAAAGCTGCACGCGTACGGGCTTGTTGACGGCCTGTGAGAGAATCGCCGCGTCATAAGTCACGGTATCGGCGCCGTTCAATCCGTAGCAGCCGGAACCGCGGCGAAAGATCACGCGCACGTTTTCCGGCTTCAGGTTGAGAATCATGCCGAGCGTGGTCTTCTGATACCAGACGCCCTGGGTCGGCGACCAGACGGTTGCTTTCTCGCCTTCCACATGGGCCACGGCGCACGAGCTGCCCATCGAGCCATGCATCTGGTACGGGTGGAGATAGGTAGCCTTCACCACGGTGGCCGCGCCGGCAAGTTTCGCGTCGACATCTTTTGAATCCACCGACAGCGCATCGCGCGACGGCTGCGTACGGAGGTGATCGTAATAGGTGGCCTTGCTGGGGAGACCGGACGGCATGGACCACGCGACTTTCAACTGGTTTGCCGCCTGGATCGCCTGCCACGGCTTTTCCGCAACCACGCCGACGAAGTCTTTCTTAACCACCACTTTCACCAGGCCCGGCACGTTTTTTACCGAGCTTTCGTCCACGTTCATGACCTTGGCGCCTACCGCGGGCGGCCGCACCACTTTGCCGTGCAGCATGCCAGGCACGCGGACGTTGTGCACGAACTCGAATTTCGCGGTCACGATCTCGGGAATGTCGGGACGGTGGACCGGTTTTCCCAGGACGGTCCACTCGCCGGCAGGTTTGCGCTTCGCGTTGGGGTCGAGCGCGAGATTGAATTTCTTGCCGCCCACCAGCTCTCCATAACCGACACTCCGCGCCGGATCGCCTTTGACCTGAATCTTGCCCTCGACAGCGGCGAGCTGATCCACCGGCACTCCGAGCCGTTCCGAACCGAGCTTCAGCAGCGCTTCGCGGGCAGTAGCGCCCGCTTGAGCCAAATTGCCGTGATTGAAATTCGCGGGATGCGACTGGCTGCCGGCCGTATAAGCCTGGTCGGGCGTGATGCCTGTATCGCAGTAAATAAGGTTGACGCGCTCGAACGGAACCGAGAGCTCCTCGGCCACTAATTGCGCCTGCGCAGTGGAAATGCCTTGCCCGAGTTCCTCCTTGCCGCTGTAGGCGGTGACGCTGCCGTCGGCCGCAATCGCGATCCATGAGTCGAGTTGGCCCATCGGCGGAGAGCCGGGCATCGGCCCGCCGAACTGCGCCTGGGCGGGCTCTCCCATGCTAAAGCTAACGATGAGGGCGCCCGCGGTTTTGAGAAAGTCGCGGCGGGCGAATCCGGCGCCGCGGAGCGCGGCCTGGGCATCCGGTGTGAGGCTTGTCATCGCGCCATCTCCTGCGCCGCGCGGTGGATCGCGCGCAGCATTCGCACGCTGGTGAAGCAGCGGCAGAGCACCCCGGAGAGCGCCTGCTGGATCTGATCCTCGCTCGCCTTGGGGTTCCTGTCCAAAAACGCCTTGGCGGTCATGATCACGCCGCTGACACAAAAGCCGCACTGGGCCGCCTGCTCTTCGATGAATGCTTTCTGAATCGGGTGCGGCTTGTCCAACGTCCCGATGCCTTCAATGGTCGTGATCTCCGCGCCCGCCACACTCCGCACCGGCGTTATGCATGAACGGATGGCCTGGCCCTTCACAATCACGGTGCAAGCCCCGCATTGGCCGAGCCCGCAGCCGAACTTGGGGCCGCGGAGTTCGAGATCGTCGCTCAACGCGTAGAGCAGGGGAGTGGCCGGATCGAGGTCGAGATTGTGGCTCCGGCCGTTAACCTTCAAGGTAATTGCACTCATAGATTGGCTTCCTCACGGATTCAGGCTATTGACGAGTTTCGATTCGCTCACTTGCCGTCGCGTGGCGCCGATCGTCAGCACGCGCCAGGGGCACGTCATCGGAGTGGGGCCTTCCCACGCCAGGTTCGATTCATCGGCCCGCGCCGGCAGCCGCGAAATCAAAATGCTGCCATCCTCGCGGGTAACGCTCATCGGCGGATAGGTACCGGCGCGCACCTCATCGATTGCAAGCCAGCCGAGGCCCCGCTGCTCGGTCACGAACGGCAGGCCCGTGATCGAGCCGGGGACAATTTCGGTGATTGACTCGCTACCTTCAGCGAACGCGAACTCGGTGAACTCATTGTCCAGCAGCATCGGCGACAGCGGCGTGGATTCCGGAATAACGTAACGAAAAGCCACGCCGTCATTATACGCGCGCACTTCCACGTTGATGCGGCGGCCGAGCGACCCGTTCTGCATGTATTCGGCAACCAGCTTATTGTAAGGTCTCGATGATTCCAGACGCGCCGAGACCAGTCCGACATTATCTCCCAGATCCGGTTCCTGGTTGTGGATACGGAGCCCGAGAAAAGAGGTGTTGAGAAGCGGCTTGCCGTGAAAATCCACCTGGTAGGCCAGGCGGAAGAGCGCGGCAGGGTCGGGCCTGTCGAGAAACAGACGGAACTCGATCTGACCATCGGGTGACGCGACGTGCTCCTGCGCGGCAGCCCCGCCGATGGCAGCAAGGGCCAGCAGACAATACATGCCGCTGCGACAACCCATTGCTTCTACGATATCAGAGGGACACGAGCCGGTAAGGGGCAAGTCAGTAGCCGCGCCGGAGACTCTGGCGACAGACGTGCTCTGACGACCTCGCGTGCGGCAGAGAACGAATTGTACAGGGAATGGTTTTCCGAGAACATGAGCGACTTGAGGACACTTTCACACCAACTCGATGCAAAGAAACGCACTTGCCGCGCCATCATAGAGACACCTAAGAACTGTCGCAATAAGTTCGACTACGATCCGCGGTCGAACCTGTTCATGCTGGGCGGCCTGCTGCCCGAGGGCATGATGTTCCCTTTCGATTTTGGCTTCATTCCATCGACGCTCGGAGAAGATGGCGATCCGCTCGACATTCTTGTGCTCATGGACGCGCCCGCCCATGTCGGTTGCCTGATCGAGGTTCGGCTTATCGGCGTAATCTTTGCGCAGCAAACGCAAGACAGCAAAACACAAGCGAACGACCGGCTGTTGGGGGTTGCGATCCACTCTTACAATCACGAAGACATGACATCCATCGACGAGGTCAGCAAGACGCTGCTCTCGCAGGTTGAACAATTTTTCGTCTCTTACAACAAGCAGCGCGGCAAAAAGTTTCGGATTACCGGCACCGGAGGGCCCGGAAAAGCACTCAAGATGTTGAAAGCCGGGATTAAACAGTTCAAGGCCAAAAAGAAATGAAGTCAACGCAACGGAACAGGAAATCGCCCCGGCGTGTGCGCTTTGGGAAGGCCAGCGATGTCCCCAACAGTCCGCTGCCGTGCCTGGTCTTTCGGAACATTCTGCCTGCGTCACGGAGTAAGAAGGCGGAAGCCTTCCGGAAAGCGTTTCGAAGGAATGGGTGGGTCGGCATCTGGACGGATACGATTTACGATTACACACACTTCCATTCCAATGCGCACGAGGTCCTCGGAATCGCGGAGGGCACGGTCACTCTTCGCGTCGGAGGCGAAACCGGGCGGCTGTTGAGATTAGAGGCGGGAGACATGCTGGTTCTGCCGGCAGGCGTGGGCCATCGAAGGGTGAGCCACGACGAGCGACTCCGGGTTGTTGGCGCCTATCCTCCCGGCCAAGCCCATTTTGATATGAAGCGAAAAGGCCGGCGCGTTCCAAGAGTCCCTTTGCCCGAGACCGATCCCTTGGAAGGCGAAACCGGGGCAGTGCCTCGGATCTGGCGGGAAGAATCAAGCAGCGTTCAAGCGCACCGCCAACTCTCCAATCGCCTCCTTAGACGTTGAGCTTGCCGCGGGACGCTTCAGTCCAGCGGCTCCACCTTTACAATCGAAGCGCCGTGATTGTTGCCGACCCAGAAGGTCGGCGGGGTGGTTGAATTGTCGACGAACACGCGCCGGATGTTGGTCGAGCGCGGCAGCAGGTACTCGGTCATCTGGCCCGTTTTCGGGTTCAGCCGGAGCACGCGGTCGTTGGCCATCGAGCCCGTCCACGCATCGCCGTTCTTATCCAGTTCGACATCGTAGGGAGCCGACCACGGCGTTGGTGCCTCCCATTCCTGGAACTGCTCGGTCCTGGTATCGAACATTCCAATGCGGTTGCCCCGGTACTCCCCGAACCACAGCCGGTCCTGCGCATCCATCTGGCCGCGGCGCGGCGCCGAATGGGGCGTAGGTGTCTTCCAGATCGAGATCTTTCCCGTTTTGGCGTCGACGCGGCCGATGTTTTCCCGCGAGAAATCAGTGAAATACGCATTGTTGTGCGAGTCCGGAATCACGTCGTAAATGTTATGCGTATCGCCTTCCTTGGCGCTTTGGAACGGCTGGAATGTTTCGAACTGACCGGAGGCCAGATCCAATCGGTGGATGATCGCGAACCCGTTGTTCTGTGTCCACACCTTACCGTCGACGGAGCTACGCTCGGGGGTGGCCATGTTGATCTGCGTCATGTCTTTATTAAATTCCGCCGGCACGCTCCAGGTCTGGAATTTTTCGGTCTTGCGATCGAACTTGGCAATGCCGCCCTGGAACATCATTCCCAGCCACAGGTTCTGATCCGCGTCGAAGCGCATGCTGAGCGCGCCTACAGGCGAGCCGTGCTTCAGCTCGGGCGACGGATATTCGGTCACCTTGCCGGAACGAGGGTCCAGTCTTCCGATGTTTTCTTCTCCGAAATTCGAGTACCACACCATGCCCTGCGCGTCGACGATCGCGTCATGCGGCTCGATGGTGCGGCGCGGCAGATCGTATTCCGTGATGATGACGCGGGTTCCGCGGCCGGTGGGGCGGGGCAGCGTGCGCAGCGTGTACGCCCAGGTCGCCTGGGAGCTCAAATTGATGGTGCTCAAAAATTCGGCCTGCCGGCGGCGCCCTTCTTCCCGCGCTTCCCCGTGCAGATCCATGACACGATCGGCCAGGCGCTTCTGCGGATGCAAGGGAAACGCCTGGTTGGCGTAGTTCCCCATGCGATCGACCACCTTCAGAAATTCGCCGGCGTCGTGATGCGAGTTCACAATGAACTGCAGCGTATGGCACTGGATGCAGTTGAGCAGCGATGCCTTTTGCTCGTCGCTGGCTTGCATGCTCATCAACCATTCGGCGTTGGTGAGCTGCGCCGCCAGGTTCTTCGCCTTGCGCAGATTCAGATCGGCGGTAGCCGGCTGGTTGGGGCTGAGCTCGACGGTTCCGGGGCCCTCCAGTTCATAGCCCACCGCCCGAATGCGCAGCGTGTAGGCTCCGGGCTCCAGCCGGTTGCGGGGGAAGCGGTACCGCCCGGTGGCGTCCGTCGCCACTGTCGTGGTCACGGTCGAGCCTGTCTTTTTGGCGCTGATCAGCACGCCCTCCATCGGACCTTCTTCGGCCGACCGCACCACGCCGGTCAATGCCGCCGCCTCGGTGGGCGCCGCCGGTTCCGCATAGAGCCACACCGCGGCCACAGCCGCGCCCGCCGCAAACAGTGATCTCCGCATGCGTCCAATCGTATAATGAACGGCCTTCGATTGCCAGCGGAGGCGGCGGCCCGCCCATTCGACAGGCTCCGCTCTGGTATGGTGCTATCTTGGCGGAAGTCGAGCTTCTAAATATGACTTATATGTACCAGCAACGGATCGGCGGCCAGTGGTGCCATGCTTCCAACGGGGGCACATGGGACGTGATCAACCCGGCCACCGAAGAAGTCATCTGCACCGTGCCTTTCGGCAATGCGGAAGATTGCCGGCTGGCCATCGAGGCGGCCGATGCCGCATTTCCCAAGTGGTCGCAAAAGACTTCGTACGAACGCGCCGGTCACCTGAAGCGTGCCGCCGACTTGATGCGCGAACGCAGCGGCGAGCTCGCGCGCACCCTGGTCCAGGAATGTGGAAAGCCCTTTCCGCAGGCGCGGGGGGAATGGGGTGTCGCGGCCGATCTGTTCGAATGGTATGCCGAAGAGGCCAAGCGCGCGTACGGGCGGTGGGTGCCGGCGCGCAGCCCCGCCCGGCGCCAGTTGGTGATTAAGCAGCCGGTGGGCGTGGTGGGGATGATCACAGCCTGGAATTTTCCCGCCTATAACGTGGCTCGCGCGGCGGCGGCGGCGCTGGCCGCCGGTTGCACGCTCGTGATGCGTCCGTCGGAGTTTACGCCGCTCACCGCCATGGAGATGGTAAACATTCTCGTGGAAGCCGGTCTTACCGGCGGCGAGGTGAACTTGATCAACGGCGAGCCCGAGAGCATGGGGCAGCAGATGTTGGGCCATCCTCAATGCGCCAAGCTGCATTTCACCGGCAGCCAGCGCGTGGGTAAATTGCTGATGGACGGCGCCTCAAAGACAGTAACGCGCCTTTCTTTGGAACTCGGCGGCAACGCGCCGGTTCTGATCTTTCCCGATGTCGATCTTTCCCAGGCCGCGGCCGGCGCGGTCGCCGCGAAGTTTCGCAACGGCGGGCAGGTTTGTATCTCACCCCAACGCTTTTTCGTGCACGCTTCCGTCGCGAATGACTTTACCGATCGCGTTTCTTCAATGGTTTCCAAACTGAGGGTCGGAAACGGTCTGGAGCGGGATGTGAACGTCGGGCCGCTGATTAACGCGCGCCAGCGCGATCGCGTGGAGTCGATGGTGGAAGCGGCGCGCAGCGCGGGCGCCGGGATTTCGGTTGGCGGCAAGCGCCCCCAGGAGCCTTCCCGCGGCTATTTTTTCGAGCCTACCGTGGTGGCCGATCTCCCGCTCGAAACACCCTTGTTCGATAACGAGATCTTCGGCCCCGTGATGCCCATCGCCACCTTCGACGATGCCGATCGGGCCATCGCTCAGGCGAACCGCACCCGGTACGGTCTCTCCGCGTACGTGTGGACCAATGATCTGCGAACTGCCATGCGCGCCGCGGAACGCCTGGAGTTCGGCATGGTGGGCGTCAATGAGTGGGCGCCCCAAAGCACCGAAGTCCCATTTCCCGGGTGGAAAGAGAGCGGGCTCGGCCGCGAGTCCGGCGCCGAAGGGCTCGAAGAATATCTGGAGACCAAAGTGATTGCCTTCGGTGGACTCTAAAACCCTGATGCTGCCCGGATGCCTATTTGGAGTGCCAGAAGCGGGATTTCACGAAAGAGTGCGCTTCCTCGCGGCGCATCCCGAGCAGCGTGTACGCAACCACCCCGATACCGGCGATGGTAACGACATTAATGGCGAGGGTCCATAGACGCGCGGCAGTGGTCGCGCGGTCTGGAAAACCGAGCACGAGAGCGATTCCAAACCACACCGGGAAGACGGCGTATTGAACCGCGGCGGCAACTCCGACCAGGTAGCGCCTGCCGGTGTCGTCCGCGCTGGAGAACCCGGCGGCCAATCCGATGATTGCCGAAATCCCGAAGCTGACCAGAGGCTTTTGGAAATCATGAAACTGCATGGGAGGACCGTGAAGGGCGGCCACCAGGGCGCCCGCCCCGATGCTCAGAACGACACTGACGAAGATCGCCAGCGCCGCTTGCCGCACCAGCCCGAGGTCTTCGGCCCATAGCCCGAAGCTGAACGCGAGTACGACCGAGAGAAACGGAAGAAACAACGCGGCAACCACGATCGCGATCGGATTGTTGGTCATCATTCCGTAAGCGAGCACCACCGCCGCGGAGAAAGCCCGGCCGACGTAGCTGGGGGTCACGTAGCTGAGCTGCCATAAATCCTGGAAGACGTCGATGACGGGCTCGACCATTGGCCGCGTAATTTCGCGGGCCGGGCTGCGGCTCATTATGGCGCGTAACTCGCGGGAAGTGATCGACCACGTTTGCGGGTCGAAGTTTTCATAGTCAAATACGGCATCCACGAATGCTTTGGCTTGAGGCGTGGATACCTCGACGCTCACCTGTTCAGCCGCGCGATTCGGCCCGTGCACGTAGACCGGCATAACAGAAGCTTCGTCAATGCCAACACCGAGGGCGAGAGCGGCGATTTCCCGCCCGCGGCCCTCGGGAGCTCTCACCCGAATTTCATGCATGGCGGCTTGGTCGGCGGCAGGTTAGGGACCACGTGGGGCAGTCCTCCGGCCAGGCAGGTGAATTTATTTACAGTTCCCGGCGTTCAGGCCGGGACTTTTTCCGGCGTCAGCAGGCGGCTGATGAAGTTCGTATCCATCCGGCCGGCCTGGAAATCGGGGTCGTGCATGATGCGGCGGTGGAGCGGGATCGACGTGTGAATGCCTTCAATAATGAACATGTCGAGGGCGCGGCTCATGCGGCGAATGGCTTCGTTGCGGTCGCCGCCGTAAGTGATCAGCTTGGCGACGAGCGAATCGTAGAACGGCGGGATCACGCAATCGGTGTAGGCCCACGTATCCACGCGGACGCCAATGCCGCCGGGAGTGAGAAAGCCGGTGATACGGCCGGGCGAAGGCGCGAAGGTCTCCGGGTTCTCGGCATTAATGCGGCACTCGATGGCGTGCCCGCGCAGCGAAATGGGGCCGCCGAGCACGGTGGCGAGGCGCTCGCCCTGCGCGATGCGGATCTGGCTCTTGACGATGTCGATGCCGGTGACGAACTCGGTGACCGGATGCTCTACCTGCACCCGCGCGTTGACTTCGATGAAGTAGAGCTTGCCGCCCTCGTCCATGAGGAACTCGATGGTGCCCGCGTTGGTGTACCCGGCCACGGCGAGCGCCTTCTTAAGACTCGACGAAATCTCTCGCCGCAGGTCGTGGTTCACAGCCGGCGACGGGGATTCCTCGATCAGCTTCTGATGCCGGCGCTGGATACTGCACTCGCGTTCGCCCAGGATCTCGATTCCGCCATGCTCGTCGGCAAGCACCTGGAACTCGATATGTCTGGGCGCGCGGATGAATTTTTCCACGTACACGTCGGGCGAGCTAAATGCCGCGCCGGCCTCCTGTTGCGCCTGAATCAAAAGACCCGGCAGTTCCGCCGCCTCATTGACCACGCGCATGCCGCGCCCGCCGCCGCCCGCGGAAGCCTTGAGAATCACGGGATAGCCGATTTGCGCGGCGACTTCGAGAGCCTCCTCCGCGCTGTGCAGCACGCCTTCGGAGCCGGGTAAAACCGGCACGCCCTGTTCCCTCATAAAGCGGCGCGCCTGCTCTTTCACCCCCATCAGCCGGATCACATCGGGTGTAGGGCCGATGAATTTGAGACCCGAGGTTTCGCAGACTTCAGCGAAGCCGGAGTTCTCGCTGAGGAATCCGTAGCCGGGGTGAATGGCCTCGACATTCGTGATCTCGGCGGCGCTGATAATCGAGGGCAGGTCGAGGTAGCTGCGCGCGCTCTTGGCCGGTCCGATGCAGATCGCTTGATCGGCGAATCGCACGTGGGAACTATACCGGTCCGCCTCGGAATAGACGGCTACGGTCTGGATACCGAGTTCTTTACACGCGCTGATGATGCGAATGGCGATCTCGCCGCGATTGGCGATCAGGATTTTTTTAAACGGCACGGATGGCAAACAGCGCCTCCCCGTACTCGACTGGCTGTCCGTTGCGAACCAGTTGGCTTTCGATCACGCCGCCGAGTTCGGCTTCGATTTCGTTCATGAGCTTCATCGATTCGATGATGCAGAGGACGTGTCCGGGTTGGACGCGCTGCCCGACTTGAACGAACGGGGCCGCATCCGGGGCGGGACCTTCGTAGAACGTCCCCACGATCGGCGATTTGACTAGAACCAGGTTGGGGTCCGGGGGTGGTTCGGTACGGTCGCGTGGTGCCTCAAATGAACCGCCCGGCGACGCGGAGGCTGCCGCGCTCATGGTTGCCGGGACTGAGGCCTTAGGGGGCGCACCGAGGGTAATCTCCTCGCTGGCTCCCGCCCGCCGGATGCGCACGCGATCCTGGCCGCGCTGCACCTCCAGTTCGGCGATCCCGGTCTCGTGGGCCAGCTTGATCAGCTCGCGAATCTCCTCGACGGTCATCAATGGACTAGATTACCAGACGTGCGCGGCAGGACCTTGCCGGGCGGAAGTACGGTCCTGGGCTGGAAATCGAAGTTCCGTCACTGCGGATCTGCCGGTTCGATGCTATGCTCAAGAAACCGAGGGAATTCGGCTTGCAAAAGTTGCTCCTCTGGCTGGGTTGCGGCGTTGTAGCGGCGGGCACGTTGTACGGTTTCCAGAAGCCGTGGCGGTTGTACATCAGTATGGAGCCGTACGACAATATTCCGCTGCCGCCCGATTGGCAGGACCCTTCGGAATGGGTCTTCGGACGGCTCATGTACCCGCAGCACCCCAACGCGCGTTTCGGCCGCTACGGCTTTCGCTGGGGGCGCCTGGACTGGCGGGAAGGCGGTACCAGCTGGACGCAGGATTACCCGCGCGCCGACCGCCACTTCGCGGCGGCCTTGCGGCGGCTGACCCGTATCCAGGTGCGGTCGCTCGAGCAACCCGTAAATCCCGACGATGCCGACGACATCTACAACTGGCCGTGGCTGTGCGCGGGGGAAATGGGCGATTGGAAGCTCACCGACGCACAAGCCAAAACGCTGCGCGAATTTCTGCTGCGCGGTGGTTTCCTGATGCTGGACGATTTCTGGCGGGAAGACGAATGGGCGCGATTTGAGGAGAGCATGAAGGCGGTTTTTCCCGACCGGCCGATCGTCGAAATCGAGAATGCGGACGCCATCTTCCATACGGTTTACGACCTGGACGACCGCTACCAGGTTCCGGGGCAGTGGGCTCTGGGCGGACGGGGCGGCATCAACTCGCAGCGCGCCGTGGGCACGGTGGCGCACTGGCGCGGCATTTATGACGACAAGGGCCGCGTGATGGTGGCGATGTGCTTCAATTCCGATCTGGGCGACTCGTGGGAGTGGGCCGACGATCCGTCCTATCCCGAAAAATATTCCGCTTTGGGAATTCGCATCGGCGTCAACTACGTCGTCTACGCAATGACGCACTAGCCCGCTTCTGCCGCCATGGCTTTCCGTGAACAATTCTGGCGCCGGCCGCAAAGCCTGTGGCTGCGCAAGGCGATGTTCCAGATTCATCTGTGGACGGGAATCGCGATCGGCGTTTACGTGATTGCGATCAGCGTGAGCGGCAGCGCGCTGTTCTTTCGCAGCAAGATCCTGGAGGCGGCGCCGGGACGGCAAATCGTGGCGGGCTCCGGACGGCTGCTGGGGAAAGAGGAATTGCGCGCGGCGGCGCTCCGGGCATATCCCGGGTATGTTGTCGGCAACATCTGGCTGGGCAGCATACCGGGCCAGGAAGTCGAGATCTGGCTGGCCCGCGGCAACCGGCAGACGAAACGAATTTTCGATCCGTACACCGGCAAGGATCTCGGCGAATCGGTGCCGTATAGTTTACAGGCCATCACGTGGCTGCTCGATCTGCATGTGAACCTCTCGGCCGGGCCGAAAGGGCGCATTGTGAACGGCGCGTTCGCCATACTCCTGACGCTGCTGGTGATCACAGGCGCGGTGATCTGGTGGCCGGGGGTGATGAATTGGCGGCGCAGCCTGGGGGTGAATCCGAGGGCGGGGTGGAAGCGGTTGAATTGGGAACTGCACAGCGCGATCGGCTTCTGGAGCTTCGCCTTCCTTTTTATGTGGGCGCTGACGGGAGTGTACCTGGTCTTCCCGACGCCTTTTCACAACACAATCCAACGTTTCCTGCCGCTCGACTACTACAGGATTGTCGCTTCCGGCCCACCCGCGCTTTCCGCGGAGCCGATCCTGCCGGTGGCGGATGAAGGCAGCCGGCCGATTCGGAAACGGCGGCGGCCGGTGTTTCATTACAGTGCCGGGGATAAAATCATCCGCGCGTTTTATGCGCTGCACTTCGGCAATTTCGCAGGATTAGGCACGCGGGTCGTTTGGGCGCTCTTTGGGCTTACGCCGGTGCTGCTCTTCCTAACGGGAGCGGTCATGTGGTGGAACCGGGTGCTCAGCCGTGAAGCGCGACGGCTGCGGCGGGGCGTCGAAACCGTCCGTGCAATGCACGGTGCGACGGCGTAAGATCGCCGGCGGACGGACGCGGACGTCACAACGGAAACACGCCCAACGCCACAGATACCAGGGTCATCAGAACCGAGGCGCAGAACAGGTAGGGAAACGCGAACCGCTGATGATCGCGCAATTCAATTCCGGCAAGGCCGACGATCAGGAACGTAGCAGGTGTCAGAGGGCTCACGGGGAAGCCGGTCGTCATCTGGCCTAATACGGACGCCTGGGCCATTTCGACCGGCGGTATGCCGAACGCGCGGCCGGCTTCGGACAACACCGGCAGCACGCCGAAATAAAACGAGTCGGGATCGAAGACCAGGCTCAGCGGCATCGAGAGCAGGCCTAGCAGAAACGGAAAGTGACGCGCCACACTCACGGGCGCGGCGGAGACTGCCGTCTTCGCCATTGCGGCGAGCATCCCGGATTCCTTCAGGATTCCGGTGAACGCGCCGGCCGCCAGCAGAATGCCGGCCATTAGCAGCGCGGACTGGGCGTGCGCATCGATGCGCTCCCGCTGCATCTTCAGATTCGGATAATTCACGGGCAGTGCGAGCGCGACGCCGACCATGAATACGGCCACGGGTTCCACCCGCAGTGCAGTCATCGCGGCGATCATCAGCAGCGTCAAAACCACGTTGAACCCGAAGCGATCGGGCCGGCGCAGCGCGGACTCCTGGGCGGTCAAGCGGCGTGGCGGGATAGCCGGCGGACCCGCCTTCTCGCCGCGCAAGCGCCGCGCTTCGCGCCGGCCCATCCACCAAGAGCAGAAGAAGACGAACGCCAGACCGGCGGCTTGCACCGGCGCCAGTGGATTGAAGATGTCCGCCACCGAAACGTGCAGAGAAGCCGAAGCCCGGATCATAGGGCCCGTCCACGGCAGGAAGTTCACGCCGGCCGCGAGCGACGCGGCGCACGCAAGCACGCGACGGTCCATGCGTAGCCGTTCATAGAGCGGCAGCATCACGGGTACCGTCACCAGGAATGTGACGGCGCCCGAGCCATCCAGGTGGACCAGTAATGCCAGCGCTGCCGTGCCGATGACGATGCGAACGGGGTTGCTGCCCACCAGAGCCAGGATGCGGTCGATCACCGGATCGAGCATGCCCGCATCGGTCATGATGCCGAAGTACAAAATGGCGAAGATGAACATGCCGGCAATCGCTGCCACGTCCTGAATCCCGCGCACCATGAACTCCGCCGTCTTCACGCCAAATCCGCCCGCAAGAGCCGCCGTCACCGGCACCGCAACCAGAGCGCCTAGCGGCGACATCTTCCTGCCGAGGATGAGGCCGAGCACGACGGCGACGGTGGCAAATCCCAGCAAGGCAAGCATGAGACCTGCTTACGAGAACCTTTCCGGCGAGACAGCCGCGTCGTAGATCACGCCGCGCTCAGCCAGATCGGCCAAAGCGGCCTTATCGAGCCCCAGCAGTTGTTGCAGGGCCGCCGCCGAGTGCTCGCCGAGCAGCGGCGCCGGGCCAGATGGGCCGCCCGGCGTCTCGGAGAGCTTCACGGGAGTTCCGGTCACCCTGTGCGCGCCGGCGGTAGGATGGTCGAGCTTCGGGAACATCTCCCGGACAGCGGATTGCGGGTGTTCGACTACATCCTGAAACGTTCGTACGACGGAAACGGGAATACCTGCCGCCTGCAGCCGGCCGGTCCACTCGGCCACGGGACGCTGGCGGAATACGGTATCGAGCAGCGGCTCGAGCACTCCCCGATTGCGAATCCGCGCAGCGTTGCTTTCGTAATCAGGATTCGTTTCCAGATCCGGTCGGTCGATCGCGCGGCAGAAGGAGCTCCATAAGCGCTCGCTGCCCACCGCGACCGCGATAGGCCGGTCCTGGGCGTGAAACACGCTGTAGGGGACGACGGTGGGAAACGCCGTCCCCATCGGCTGCGGCACGATGCCGGAGCCGAGATAGCTGGAATAATTCGAGCTCATGGTGGAAATCATGCTGTCGAGCATCGAGACGTCGACAAACTGGCCGCGCCCGGTGGTCTCTCTGGCGCGCAATGCCAGCAGGATGCCGATCACCGCGAACTGGCCCGCGGTAACGTCTGTGACGCCATAGCCGCATCGCACCGACTCGCCTTCGGCAGTGCCGGTGATGCTGAGCAGGCCGCTCGATGCCTGCATCACGAGGTCCATCGCCGCTTCGTCGCGCGACGGGCCGTTCTGCCCGTAGCCGGAAATCGAGCAGTACACCAGCCGGGGATTGCGGCGGCCCAGCGCTTCGTAGCCCAGACCCAGGCGGTCCATCGCGCCGGGGCGAAAATTTTCGATCAGGACATCCATACGGTCGATCAGCCGCAAACAGAGATCGAGTCCCTCGGCGTTTTTTAGATCGATCGAGATGCCGCGCTTGCCGCGATTCAAGCCGAGAAAAAAGCTGGCTTCGCCGGCGGCGAACGGCGGACCCCATCCGCGGCCCATATCCCCGGCGCGCGATTCGAGCTTGTACACTTCGGCCCCGAAATCGGCGAGCAGCAACGTGCAGTACGGACCCGCCAGCGCGTGCGAGAAGTCGAGGACGCGGATGCCGCGCAGGGGCGGTTGGGTTTCAGCGTGGCCTCCCGGGTCGGGGGAGCGGTGCGAGGGCATATCCGTATCATAGAGCGTGAAAACGTCCGCGCCGGGGAATGAGCGATGTACAATCGTTGGCTGGTCCGGAGAACAGATGGCGCAGGAGGTTGTCCAATGTTTCGTGGCAAGCGGGCGAAATTCGGCTTTCCTTTCGCGGTGGTCGCAATCATTAGCGGAGCCGGCTTACTTCACGCCGAGGGCTCGGCGGGGCCGCTGGCGCAATCATGCGGTGTGCCGCCCGCCGCGCCTGCGAATCGATCCGGCGGCCGCGGTACGCCGGTGTTTCCGCCGGGCGATTACCCGGTCAAATTGCCGGCTATCTCGTTGCTGGGCGCGCACAACGACCTCCCGAACCCGTACCGTCCGGGCGTGAGCTGGGGTCAACTGCCCGAAGGCCGGAAATGGGGATCGACCGCGAGCGTCAGCATCGCCCCCGACGGTACCATCTGGGTGGCGGACCGCTGCGGCAACTCCGGCGCGGGCGGCACAACGTGCGCCGGACCCAGCGCTAACGTGAACCCCATCTTTCAGTTCGACACGTCGGGCAAGCTGCTGAGATCGATCGGCGCAGGCCTGTTCGTGAGCCCGCATAAATTATCCGTGGACAAAGAAGGCTACCTGTGGCTCGCCGATAATGGCGGCCATCAGGTCTTCAAACTCAGCCCGGATGGGAAAGTCCTGCTGACGCTGGGTAAGAAGGGAGTCGCCGGTGCGGGATTGGACGAGTTTGACGCACCCACCGAGGTGGCCGTCGCCCCCAACGGCGACATTTTCGTCGCCGACGGCCATAGCGGCGGCGGCACCGCAACGGGTAACGCGCGCATCATGAAATTCGACAGAAACGGGAAATTTCTCAAGACCTGGGGGAAGAAAGGGATGGGGCCGGGCGAGTTCGACGTAATTCACACGCTGGCCTTCGATTCGCGCGGCCGGCTCTTTGTCGGCGATAGGCAGAATAACCGCATCCAGATCTTCGACCAGAACGGCAAATTCCTGGCGCAGTGGTTCCAGTTTGGGCGGCCGAGCGGGATGTACATCGATAGGAAGGACATCCTCTATGTCGCCGATTCCGAATCGCGCGACGGGCGCACGAACACGGGGCAATTCGGGCTCCCGCAGACCGGCTACGGCTATAACCTGGGCGCGGAACGCGGGATCCGCATCGGGAGTGCGAAGGACGGGTCCGTCAAATCCTTCATCCCCGATCCGTGTCCGTACCCGTACCCTGCGATCTCCAGCCTGGCCGAGGGAGTCACCGCAGATTCCGAAGGCAACGTGTATGGCGCCGATTTTCTCGGGGATGTCCGCAAATATGTGAAGAAGTGAGCGTGACGGACATACTCATGAGGGTTCCTGTACCACAACAACCGGAGGCCATTCGCGTGCACCAAGACCCACATGCGGGATATTCGGATTCTCCTTCTTCCGCTCTGTGCGATGCTGGTTGGCTCGTGCGGGAGTGAGCCGGCCGCGTCGGCCAAAGCCAAACCGTTCCCTGAAAAGCGGGAAGTGCCGTCTGCGGAGCCGGTGGAGATTCAGATGAAGAATGTGAACTTCCGTCTGGCTAAGGAAATCGTGCTCGAAGTGCGCTCGCTCAGAGGACAACTGCAAAGGACCCAACCGGCGGTGCCCGTGAGCTTCGATGACGCTGCGTCATTCAAGGTGTCAATCAACTCCGCCGAAGTGGCGATGACGCCCGCCTCCCTGAGCGCCTTGCTCAATTCCTACGTCTTGGCCTATCCGGGTGCTCCAATCAGGAATATCGAGGTGAGCTTCAAGGACGGCCGGATTCTGGAAAAGGGTACGATGCACAAAGGAATCGATATTCCTTTTGAAATTGAGGGTTCGCTCTCCACGACCGCCGACGGTAACATCCGCATGCACGCCGGGAAGATTAAATCGGCGCACCTTCCGGTCAAAGGGTTGCTGCACCTTTTCGGGGAAGATCTCTCGAAGCTGGTCAAACGGAATGCCGGCCGGGGCATGACGATTGCAGAAGATGACATTATTCTCGACCTTCGGTCCGCCACGCCCCCGCCGCATATGGAAGGCCGCGTTACCCGTGTCGGCATCGAGGGCGGAAAGCTCGTTCAAGTGTTTGATTCGGGCCGCCGGGCAGCCCCTCTCGATCCGCCGTTTCAGACGGCGGCATACATTTACCACCGCGGCGGCGTCGTTCGTTTCGGGAAGCTGACCATGACCGACACGGACCTCGAGATCGTGGGAGACCGGCGAGACTACCTCGATTTCTTCCAGCGCGAGTACCTGAAACAACTCATAGCCGGCTATTCGAAGACAACGCCCGCCAACGGCCTCGTGGCGCACATGGTGGACTACTCGCGCGTTCAATAACTCTCCAGGTTTTCAGAATCCGGCGGTAAGTGCCCTTACATTTCCTGTGTAAGTACTGAATTATAAGAGCATGTATTTGCGGAAACAGTAGTATCAATTTACAAAACTTTCACAGGAATAAAGCCGAATGCGCAACCTGCCACTGGTAGTCTGAAGGCAGATGAGGACGCCGACACAACATATACTTCTACTTACGCCTCCCTTGATAGCTGCTTGTTGGGCCGGCACGGCCGCTGCGGCGCCGCTGGCGATCGATACTGCGAAATCCACGGTCACAGTGGAGGTGAAAAAAGCCGGCGTTTTTTCTGCGTTTGGCCACGACCATAAAATTGCCGCGCCGCCGTCCGCGGGCACGGTGGATACTGCCGCCCACGCGGTTGAATTGCGCTTCCGCGCCGCGGCGCTCGAGGTGCACGATCGGGGCGTGTCGGACAAAGACCGCAACGAAATTCAAAATACCATGCTGGGCCCGGATGTTCTGGATGCCAAGCGGTATCCGGAAATCGTATTTCGATCTACCCAGGTGGAGACGGCGGGCGCCGGGGCGTGGAAGGTGCAGGGTGACTTGACGCTCCACGGCCAAACCCGGCCGGTTATAGCAGAAGTGCGCGAAGACTCGGGCCGCTATGTCGGCAGCGTCCGGTTCCGGCAGACCGAATTCGGGATCACCCCCGTGAAGGTTGCCGGCGGTACGGTCCGGGTCAAGGACGAAATTCAGATCGACTTCGAGATTCAGCCGGCGCGCTAAAGCAGTCGCGCGCCCAGGAGGTGCTCTCATGAGTCCATTTCATCGGAAACAAGCCTTCAAAACATTCGTGTGCCTGGCTGCAGTGAGTGGTTTACTGGCGGTCAACTCGTTCGCTCAATATCCCGGGGTTGGAGGAACTGGCGGCACTCCTCCGACCGCCGGTGCTCCTCCCACCGGCGGTATGCCGCCGACAAGCGGCATGCCCCCCACCGGCGGCGGCTACTCGCCGGGTCCGGCCGGCGGGGGCCCGACCGGCATCTATAACTTTCACAGTAACTACCACCTTGGATTCGACCGGCCTGAAGCGTGGGGCCTGAAATACTTCGCGTCGGCTTCTCTGCTCAGCGGACTTCAGCCGCCGTCGCCGCCCGAGGGATACCACCTGGGGTCCGTCACGGTGGGGTTTGAAGTCGGCTGGCTGCCAACCCTCGATCCGGGTCAACGGCAGATCGGTTTTAACGGGGCGACGCCGGAAGATCTCAACAAGGCGCCGATCTTCGCGCGTCCGGTGGTGAGAGTCGGGCTTCCGGCCAAATTCACGGCCGTGGTTGCCGCTCCCCCTCCGTTCCAACTCTTTGGCCTCACGCCCAAGTTGCTGGAGTTCGGATTGGAGCGGCCGCTGCTCCAGCGCGATGCGTGGACGGTGAGTTGGCGGGGATACGGCCAGGTCGGCTCTGTGAAAGGTGCGTTCACGTGTCCGAAGAGCGTGCTGTCCTCCGCACCGGGATCGGCCGGGAACCCGACCCAGTGCGTGGGCGAATCGGCGGATGTGGCTTCGCTGCGATACGCCGGAAGCGAATTCCAGGTGGCGTACAAAATTCCCAGCATGCCGAAATTGATCCCGCACGCGGGAGTCGGCGGCAATTTTATCGACGGTGTGTTCCAGGTGCATGCTCCGGTGGTGAGCGGGCTGGATGAAACGCGGCTCTGGACGCGCGGCGGCACCTTTTCCAGCAACTGGGGAATCAGCTACCTGATCACGAAGCGGGCGGCGATTACGGTTGATGCATTCTATTCACCGCTTTGGGTTCAGCGGCACGCGATCGGCCCGACCACCAACGATGGATTGTTCAACGTGCGGGCATTGCTGAGTTACTCGTTCCGCTGAGACGCAGTGGAACGCGGCAGTTATCGCGAAAACTATCGCCGGCGAGCCTGCCGACGTTGGCGGAGGAAGAGGGATTCGAACCCCCGAGTGAGTTACCCCACTAACGGTTTTCAAGACCGCCGCCTTCGACCGCTCGGCCATTCCTCCAGTTCCATCCTACCTGATTTTCAGTGATTACGAGCATGTCACTGCCAATTGCTTCAGAACACGTATTTCAACGCGAACTGGATCACCCGCGACGGCGCCGTCGTCGACCCGTCGGGTGTAGCGTCCGTCGTGGCGGAGCCGAATGTCGTGCCGAAGTTCGTGCCGCTTGTGCTCCCGAGCGCGCCACCGTAGCCGAGGCCGAGCCGAACACTATTCGTTATGTTGTAGAACTCAGCGCGGATCTGGATGCTCTGGCCTTCCTTGATCCGGAAGCTTCTGGCGATCGTTTGATCCCACTGCCAGAATGCCGGTCCGAGCAAGCTGAACGGGCTCATATTGCCGAAGCCGCCATTCGGCACTCCACCGTAAGAAGGCTGGACAAATGCGGCTGGGTTTAGCCATTGCACGCAGGGAGCGATGTTGGCACAGGCCTGCCCTCGATTCGGCGAAGCCGTGTCGGCCAATACTTGGTTGGGACGTTGGTTTCCGGGAGGGTTGCCGCCGATACCGGTGATCGGGTCGGGCGTCGTGCCGGTATAGACAGAGAAGTATGGACCACTCGTAGCCGTGATGAGTGTCGAGAGCGTCCAGTCCGAGGCCAGACGGCCGGCGAAACCTGTCAAGCGCGGAGTTTGGTAGACGAACGTAAAATTCGCAATGTGGCGCCGATCCAACGGGCAATTGCCATAGTCCAGCTTCCGGTCCGCGGAAGCGACGTTCTGTCCGAAGCCTTGGTGCAAGTAATTCTGACCGGGGTTCAAAACGCTCCCCTGGGTAAGATCGGCCATCCCGATACAGTGAGACCACGTGTAGTTGGCGTTCAAGGTGACATTGTTGTGAGGACGCCAGGTGGACGTCACCAGCAGGCCGTTGTAGGCGTCGGTGCCTCCATCATCATACATAGTGAGATACCCAAGCTGTGTGCCTGGCCGGGCTAGGTTTAGAGCGCGGCGCTGGTTGATATTGGTTGAGCTGGTGCAGGGGCCCGGCGCCGTAAGACCGTACTGGCCCGCGGCGCAGGTTCCCGGTATATAGACGCCGGGATTCAATTCCACCGCATCCCAGATATGGATGTAATGATTCCCGAGATACGTGGCCGAGAGGAACCATCCCGGGGTGAACTGCCTCTGTATTCCGAAATTCCAGGAATACAGAGTTTGCGCATTGAGATTCTGCGGTATCGGCAGATAGCTGCCATACGGCGCAAAGAACGGATTCGACTTGTTGTAGTTATAGGGGAATGGATCACCGCCCGGAAAAGGGTTAGACAGGCCGTTGAATATACCGGTAGGGATCTGCGTTAAGCGGAACGGCGAGGAAGATTCCGTATTGAGTTGCAAGTCGAGCGGGACCAGGGCATGCGAGATCCCGGCGCCGGCGCGGATGGCCGTCTTGCCGTCTCCGAAAGGATCCCAGGCAATGCCGAGGCGCGGGTCGACATAGCTGTATTTCGGATTGATCGGCGAAGTGCCGGAAAACCCGGCATCGCCCGGATATAGAAAACCCGGAGGTGCGTTGGGGATGGCTTTGCTCGTAACGCCCTGATAAAAGTTACCCAGGTTGAACGTGTACGAGTCTCCCTGCGGGAACGACACGCCAAAGAATGGATCCCAGGCCAGCCCGTAATTCAACGTCAGCTTGGGAGTGAGCTTCCAGGTGTCCTGCACGTACAACGCCATGGAGTTCTCGCGTGCGTTGACCGGATTCGGATTGGCTTGCCGGAACTGCGCAACGAAGCCCAGGAAGAAGTCCGTCAGGCCGTTGCCGGTCAGTGCTGGGGCAAACGTAAAAGAACCCGCGGACCACGCCTGCGCAACCGACCATTCGTTGGTATGCATGAAGTAGCCGCCGAATCGGAACAGGTGCGAGCCATGGCTGATGCTGAAATCTTCGTTGAGACCGAAACTGGTGGTATAGGCAAAGGAATTCTGGCTGAACTGGCCCCCGCCCAGCGTGAATGCACCCACGACTCGGATCGGCAGGTAGTTCGGCTGATACGTGTACATGTTGATGCCGACGTCTTGAGGGCCGATCATTTTGGCGCCGGGAAGATTGGCCGCTGTGCGGTTGAAGAACAGCCGCGTCGAGTTGACCACACTGGGTCGGATCAGGTAGGTATCGCCCACTGTAAAAGTGGTTTCCTGCATGTCGTTGCCGACGCCATCGGCCGCCAAAATACTGCTGGGTTCCAGCGTGTAGGGAATCACCGCGTCCTGCCGGGCGATCATGATCCGCGCAAAGAGCGTCTGTTTGTCGCTGCGCTGATAATCCAGCCTGGCCGGGGCCTGCAGATCGTTCTCATGGAGCGGATATGACTGAGTAAAGACGCCGCAAGGACCTGTTCCTTTCGGCAGCAGCGAAGCAACCTTGACGGCCACTGGGTTAAATGCCGAAGGGCTGATCATGTTATTTACGAACCCACCGCGCAGGCTAATGCCGCCCTGACACTTTGCCCAAGCCGTAAAATCGCCGGTCAACTCCTGCGCGGTGGGCACGAATTCCTGCGAAATGATGGGGACCTGGCGCACCATGGTCTCCTGATAGCCGAGAAAGAAGAATAGCTTGTCTTTCTTGATGGGGCCTCCGAAAGTCCCGCCGAACTGGTTGCGCTTTAAGCCATCCCGGGCAGAGGTCTGGGCGAAAAAGTCGCGGCCATTTAAGTCGTAGTTGCGGAGGAATTCGAACAGGTCGCCATGGAAGCCGTTGGTGCCCGATTTCGTCACCGCGCTGACGGATGCGGCCCCCTGCCCTACGCTGGAGGCATCCTGCGCGCTGGTAGATACCTTGAATTCCTGAAGCGCGTCCGGGAACGGGAGCAGCATGCCGACGCCGGTGAATTGAGAAACATAATTCGCCCCGTCCCAGTTGTACTGGACTCCCGAGCCGGTTCCACCCGCTACTGCGAATTTATACCCGGTATGCATGTCGTAACTCGGGTTGGCTGCACCCTGCACGGCGGCCCCGACCAGCGTAATCAACTGCGTGGGATCGCGGCCGTTGAGAGGCAGATCGACAATACGCTGTGTCTCCATCACCGCGCCGACACCCGCGGTTTGTGTTTCCACCTGGCTGACGTTGGCTTCGACTTGTACCTGTTCGGTGACAGCGCCGACCCGTATCGTAACCGGAATTTCCGGCGCGGTGCCGACCTGCAACTGGATTCCAGTCTGCACAGAGGTGCTGAACCCCATCTTGCTCGCTTCCAGACGATACGGGCCCAACGGCAGGTTTGTTAGAACGTAATATCCGTCGGCATCCGTCAGGGCCGTTCGTTTGACTCCGGTGTCGGTTTGCGTGGCCGTCACCTCCACGCTCGCTACAACCGCCCCGGATTCGTCTCGGACAATGCCGCTGATTTGCGAGACGGCCTGGCTGAATGCGACGCCCGAGAAAAGAAGAGCGCCGCTCAAAAGGGCAGTCAGACTGCTCAACAAACGAACGATACGAAATTGATCAATCTTCATGCGTTCCTCCCGGTGCTATCGACAGGCGAATCTGTATCAGTCTACATTAGGCGAATCTGTGCCAGTCTACATTGGGTTCGACTTTATTGCGGACGGCGCCGGAAGTCAACCAGCAGGTAGCTCCCTCCCAAGGAGAGCCCGAATATATGGAATCGAGCGTTGCCCCTACGCCGCTTTTTTGAATATCATGTTTGGTAGCCAGGATTTCCAGCCGGAAAAGGGGTAATTTGAACATGGATGCGTCCTCCGGGACTACTCGCTGATGGCGGTCGAAAATCCTCTCAATTTATCCGAATTCGACTACATTGTCGTCGAGTGCTTTCACATTGCCGGCTTCGTGTTAGCGGTTGGGATGACAGCCATCGTGGATTTTCGCCTTCTCGGTCTGATTCTTCCCAAACAAACTCCTCAACAGCTGGCCTCGGCCACTGCGCTGTGGGTTGCCGGCGGCCTTCTCATCTCTATTTTTACCGGCTTCATGCTGTTTTCCGTCGACCCGGACTCGTACTTTAGCAATGTAACCTTTCTGGTTAAGATGATATGCCTGTGCGTGGCGATCGCCTTCAATTACACGATTCACAGAAAAGCGGTCCTGCCGGGAGTAACACCGCGCCGCGGTAAAATCACTGCCTGTATTTCGTTGGTACTTTGGATTTGGATCGTATGTTGCGGCATCTTTATCGCCAATAACCTTCTTAATATCGGCTGAACTGAAATCATGCTTCTCGCGTTATTGCAGTGGATTCAGAATACGGGCGTCTTCGCGTACCTGCGCAGTTCCGCTTACTTGTACCCGGTGATTCTGGCTCTGCACCTCTCCGCGATTTCTCTTTTTGGCGGAATGATCGTTGTTACGAACCTTTCCTTGCTCGGCTGGATTCCGCGCCAGATAGCCCCGGCGGCTGTCATTGACGGCTTGAGAGTACCCAAGCGCGTGGGTTTAATCATCGCGGCGACGTTTGGTCTTCTTCTGTTTTGTTGCAAAGCCGAGCAGTATTATTACAACACTTACTTCCGTGCCAAACTGCTTCTGTTCGCACTCGTTGCCGTCCATGCGCTGGTATTCCGAAGTCGCGGCTACAAGCGGTCGAGCGAAGCGATACAGGCGCAACCGCCAAATCCACAGTCGCGTCTCGGCGCGGCTTTGTCTCTTCTGCTGTGGGCCGGTATCCTCACCGCCGGCAGGGCGATCGGGTATGTGCCCGCGCCTCCGGGTCTGCATTTTCTATAGCGTTACTCCCGGTCCCGCTCGACTGAGTCGCTGGAATCAGAATACATATTTGAGCGCGAATTGGAACACTCGAGCCGGGGCGTTGGTCGCCGAGCCAGTCACCCCGGCTTGGCCCAGGACGCCTGGAGGCGGAGTCGCATCGTTGAGGATGCGGCCGAACGTGTTTGGTGAGCTCAAGGTGATCGCGGGATCGCCGGGCCGGAGACTGTTCGTAGGATTGAAGCATTCCACTCGTACTTCCAGACTCCGCTGCTCGCGAAACTTGAATTGTCTTGAGATCGCCTCATCCCATTCCCAAAACCCCGGTCCTCGCACGCTGTTAATCCCCATGTTTCCAAATGTGCCTAACGGGGGAGCTTGGAATGCCGCCGGGTTCAGCCATTGCAGACAGAACGCGCCGGGAGACCCACATGACTGGCCTTGCGTGGGAGAGTAAACGTTCCCCAGCACCTGGTTGGGACGTTGCGTACCGGGTGGGTTGCCTCCGAAGCCGGTGGCGATATCGGGAGCCGCACCGGTAACGATTCCCCCGATGCCGCCCGTACCGCTGTTCGTCAAGGGATCGCCGGTACGGGCGACCACGGTCGAAGCAAAGGTCCATCCCGAGGCTATCGTCCGCGTCAACCGGTTATCGAACCTGGGTGTTTGCGCCACCAGAGTGACATTGGCGACCTGCCGCCTGTCCTGGACGCAATCGCCTACATCCAGGTTGCGATCGGCGGGACCGATGTTCTGGTACGCCTGATGAATATAATTAGCCCCGGGATTCAATAGCGTGATCAACGGCAGCCCGATACAGTGCGACCACGTGTAATTGAAATTTAGGTTGACGCTGCTCCGCACGCGCCAATTCGTGGCCAGGAGTAGCCCGTTATAGCCCTGCGTGGCTCCGTCGTCATATTGCGAAACGTATCCGAGCTGAGTTCCCGGGACGCTCAGATTCAGAAGCCGGCGCTGATTCACGTTGGAGGAATTCGTGCACGGGCCCGGCGCCGCAAGGCCGTATTGCCCGGCTACGCAATTTCCAGGGATATATTGGGCGGGATTCAGCTCGACCGCATTCCAGACGTGGATAATATGGGTCCCTAGATACGTGGCCGATGCGAACCAGCTCGGCGTGATCTGCCGTTGTACACCAAAGTTCCAGGAATACTGCACGGGCGTCTTCAGATCCGCCGGCACCGGCAGATATGTCCCGTACGGCTGGTACACCGGGTTGCTCTTATTGTAGTTATACGGAAACGGATCTCCGCCCGGGTAATTCGCATACGGATTGTCTAACTTAACACCCAAACTGATGACAGTTAGACGGAATGGCGACGCCGATTCGTTGTTGATCACCTGGTTGTGGCTGACGAAGTCATGCGCGATGCCCGCCCCGGCGCGAATGGCTGTTTTGCCGTCGCCAAATGGATCCCACGCGATTCCCACGCGAGGATCGGCATTGCGCCAGCGCGAATTGATGCCGGAATTGCCCTGAAAACCGGCATCGCCCGGATACGTAAAGCCCGGCGGGGCGTTCGGAATTACCGTGCTCCGTTGACCGGCATAAAACCGGGCGAGATTGAAATTGTAGGTGTCGCCCTGTGGAAACGCGGCGGGGAAGAACGGCGCCCAATTAAGGCCATAATTCAGCGTCAGCCTGGGATTGATCTTCCACGTATCTTGGGCGTAAAGCGCGAAGAAGTTCTGCCTCACGTTCAGGGGATTGGGGTTGGCCTGCCGCAGCTGTGAAACATTGCCTAGCAGGAAATCGGCCATGCTGGAACCTGTCGCGCCGGGAGCCACCGTATAGGCTCCATCGGCAAACGCCTGGGCCAGAAGCCAATCGATGGACCGCATGTAGTATCCGCCAAAAGCGAACAAGTGGGATCCGTGGGTAATGGTGAAATCGTCATTGAGGCCGAAATTGGTTTGGTAGGAAAAAGCATTTTTCGTCGTGCTCCCCAGGGTGAACTGGCCCACGACGTTCAGCGAAAGGTAGTTCGGATCATAGCTGAACGCATTAATGCCAACCGCGGATGCGCCGAACATCGTGGCGCCCGGCTTCAGCGCCGCGATGCGATTCACGGAAAGCCGCGCGGAGTTCACCATAGTCGGGCTCAAAACGTATGTATCGCCGATCGTTCCCGATTGAGCCTGATCGTCGAATCCGGGCGTGCCCTCGGTTAACGGGTCGGGTGTCAGCGAGTAGGGAACCGCGAATTCCTGTCTGGTAAGCATGTACCGTGCGAACAGCGATTGCTTGCCGCTCAATTGATAGTCGACCCGCGTCACGCCTTGGTTGTCGTTTTCGTGATTGACGATCCCGGTAAGGACGAGACCGCAGCCGTTCAGGGCTTGCGGCAGCCGCTTCGCGATATTCACCGCCGCCGGGCTGAGGAGCGACGGGTTGATCTGGTTATTCGTGAACGGTCCTCTCAATGTCAGCGTCTGGCCATTCTGGCAAGCTGCGGATTCGTAGGTCGTGAAGTTCCCCTGCAACATATCCGGCGTAGGCACAAACTCCTGGGTAGCGATGGGTGTCTGGCGGACCAGCGTGCCCTGATAACCGGCGAAGAAGAACAGTTTGTCTTTCTTGATCGGCCCGCCCACCGTGCCGCCAAACTGGTTCCTCTTAAGCCCGTCCGGACCGGTTGCGAAAAAATCACGCGCATTGGCATCGTAGTTCCGCAAGAACTCAAATAGATCTCCGTGGAAGGCGTTGGAGCCGGACTTGGTCACCGAGTTTACCGTGGCGCCGGAATGTCCGCTATTCGAGGCGTCCTGCGCGCTGGTCGAAACCCGGAACTCTTGAAGTGCATCCGGGAACGGCAGCGGCATGCCGCTCCCATCCAGCGTGTTGATGTGGGGGGCGCCGTCGAAATTGTACTGCACGCCTTCTATGCTCGAACCTGCCACCGAGATCAGCGCGCCGGTTCGCATACCGTACCCCGGTGATATGCCGGTCTGGACGGACGATCCGCCAAGCGTGATCAGGTCGGTCGGCTGGCGCCCGTTCAGCGGAAGATCCAGAATCCTTTGCGTCTCAATCACGCTGCCCACGCCAATGCTGCGCGTTTCAACCTGGCTTACGTTTGCTTCGACCTGAACCGTTTCACTGACCTGCCCAAGCCCCATCGTAATGGGAATTTCCGGCGCAGTGCCAACTTGCAGGACGATACCCGTCTGCACATAACTGCGGAATCCCATTTTGCTCGCTTCCAATCGATACGGCCCGAGCGGCAAATTGGTGAGGACATAATTGCCCGCGTCATCGCTGAGCGCAGTTCGTTTAAAATCCGTGTCCGTTTCCGTGGCGGTGATTTGTACTCCCGCCATCACGGCTCCGGAATTGTCCTTTACAGTGCCGCTGATCTGGGAAACAGCCTGGCCAAAAACAGCGTAGGGAACGCTCATCACCCAGAGGATTCCCATCAGATGAGCAGCGCGGCTTATGGCTTTCCTAGCGTTCGAAGACGTCATTGCGTTACCCCATTCCTTGTGCGGTTACGGCTCTCTACCCCGGTGATCATCGACTCCCCCGAAATCCAAAAGACCACAAACATTCGCGTGGCCTCTGCGGCCAGCCAGGATTATGCCGGCCGAAGCTTTCGGGCCGTTCATGATCGCATTTGACTGAGAATAGAACGGTCGGGGCCAAACGGCAAGGGCCCGGACCGCATATTCCGGCCGGCGCAGACACTTCGGATGACATGCGGCATTACGTCAGGTCCGGGATTGCCGGAAGTTAATCGGGCAAGAGGATCGCCCGGTCACGAGTATTTCGGCAAAATTCTGACTGCATTCTCGCGATTTATGGCGCGGAGTTCTTCTTTGCTGAGCCCACACGACTCCAGATCCCGTCCGATCGCCGCGGAGGTGCCGAACGGAACGTCGGTGCCAAAGACGATCTGGGACGCTCCTGCGAGTGTCTTCAGGCCCTGCATCGCAATCGGATTTGCCGAGCCCGCCGTATCGTAATAGAAACGGCGTATGTGATACAGCTTCGAATTCGGTTTTGGGGTGCCCGCCAGGTCGGCTGCGCTCACCGTGCCGACCACTCGGCTGACTACACCGAGAAGCGCTCCGCCCGCATGCGACCAGATAAACTTGATATTCCCGTAACGCGTGGCCGCACTCGTTTCTTTCGCCGGACCGCCCAGGCTTGTGCCGGTTTCATTCAAGACGCTGTTAATGCTCCTCGCTGTATCTACAAACCACTCCACCGTCGCCGGATTCGCGTTGGCCAAGCTGTGGCAGCAAGCGGCATCGGTGGGATGCGTATACACGATCGCGCCCCGCCGGTTCAACTCGTCAAAAACAGGCTGTAGCTTCTTTTCCCCCAGCCAAACATTGCCGTAGCTGGTCAACAGACCAACGCCATCGGCTTTCAGCGTGTCAAATGCATATTCGATTTCCTTCAGGCTTGCGTCGATGTCCGGCAATGGCAAGACCGCAAACAGCCCAAATCGGCCTTTGTGGTCACTGACCATGCGCGCGCCATATTCGTTCATATCGCGCGAGAGACTGATCGCTTCCTGGCGCTCTTTTGAGAAATCATCGCCAAACCAGACGCCCGGCTCGGTACAGGAAAGGAGCGCGGTCTGCGTCCCGCCCTCGTCCATCGTTTCAATTGCGCGCTGCGGCGTATAATCCCGGAATCGTTCCCATCCTTGCCGCTTGACTTCCACCACGCGCTTGATCCAACGAGGCGAGCCGTAATGGTGATGCAGATCGATTCGACGGGGATTTGTCTTGGCCTTACTGGGAGCGGAAACAACGTTGCGCGTGACCACAGCACCGGCAGCCGCCCCCGCCAGGCTGCGGATAAGGTGCCGGCGTGAAAGTGCCCGCTCCGTGCTCCTCATCGTTCCTCTCCTTTAGCAGCCTCTATTCCTGAGCGTAAGCGCGCGGCCGTCCCCGGTCCCTTCGGCCTTTATTGGCCGTCGCCGCCGTCTTCCCACTTTCCGACGATGTGTCCATCGTCGAACTTGGCCGCCTGGAACGCTGCGACCGGAGCGCCACCCTTAACCGGGCGAATCTTGAACGTCACCTTGGCGCCCTCAGGAAACGTGCTCGGGCGGATACCTTGCCGGCCCAATTGGTTGGGGCTGCCCCATTCGAGGCTCCATTCCACCACCTTCCCGGTTTCGTCCGTAACGTTCACCTGAATCCAGGAATGGGGATTCAGGAACTGGAACTGTTTCACGGTCCCGGTGATCACCTTCGTTTCCGTGCTGAAACCGGCGCCCGCATGATGCGCCAGAACCGGCATGGCTGCGAATGCCGCGAACAAAACAACGCAAACTGGCTTCATCTCTAAATCTCCTTTGAATTCAGAATTTACCTGACGGGCTTGCCATCGGCGCCCAGTATCAACGTCTCGCCCGTGGCGGCATTCACCGGATTCCGGTTGTTCTCCGCACAACCATAGTCATACATGAATGATCCGGGCTTCTGTTTCCTGAATTGTTTGGTGACCACCCACGGTTTCGTCAAAGCCTTGGGGTCCTCGATGGTCAGCACGGCCTGCAGCGTGTTGTCGTTGATCTTCCGCATCCGCGTCGTGATGTGCGCCGCATCGCTGAGAACCAGCCCCGTCCGATCCAGGATCGAATCATTATCGCGGTCCCCCTTCAAGCCAATCGTCTCCCACACCAGGGTGTCGCCCTCCCAATGCCCGACCGAGACTCCCGTGTAGGTGCCCCACGTATCTTCCTTCTTGGGCAGTGGCCGGCCATCCGTATACACGCGCATCGTGTTCGGACCGTTCTCGGTAATGATGTAAAACTCGTCCGGCCGCACCATGAACTCATAGCCATCCGGAAGGTTCAGAATTCGCGGGTAGCCCACGGGAACTCCGCAGTTCGTGATCACGTCGGGGAACCGGTCCATATCCCGTCGGGCGAGATGTTCTTCGTATTTCTTCTCGTAAACTTCGGTGTACGGAGGATGCTCCCGCAGCCCGTGCGTCAGCACTCCACCCTTGCCCGTCTGTGTCGCGGTGTCGAAAACCGTTCCGCCCATCATCATCCACAATCCGCTCCAGTCCGGGAGCTTATCGAAGGGCGTGAGCGGGGTCGACTGCCCGAAGCTCGGGCCCGCCGCCAGCACCAACCCGGCGCTGAGCGCTGCCCATGTCGCCAGTTTTGTTCCGTTCATCAATACTGCCTCCGTGCCCGCCGCGTTTCCCTGGGACAGCAGCGCCGGGAACTCTGCGGATTTCGCGAATATACTTGCGATCAATTATATATTGGATTGAACATGAGAACCATTCTCAAACGCAGTGCCTTTGGTACTGCCGGCGCTTCAATCTTGTGCCTGGCTTATTTGACTCCTGTCTCTGCCCAGACCCGGTCAAGCCAGGCGAAAGCTGCGCATGCCCCCTCGCCCGCCGAGCGCGCCGCCTCGGCGGTGGCATCCGGCAAGCAGGTTTTGATGGCGGAGGACGTCTTTTCCAATATCCAGGTTCTGAAAGGTATTCCGGTCAACCAGTTCATGGAGACCATGGGAATGTTCGCCGCCTCCCTGGCTCTGAACTGCTCGGACTGTCACTCCGCGGAAGCCCTGAGCGACTGGTCCAGGTACTCCGACGATGTGCCCCGGAAACGGACCGCGCGCCGCATGATTCTGATGGTGAATGCGATCAACAAGGCCAACTTCGGCGGACGAAACGTAGTCACATGCTATACCTGCCATCACAACTCCGTAGTCCCCCGGGCCATTCCGAGCCTCGCCGAGCAATATGCCGCTCCTCCCCCGCCGGATGCCAATGATGTCGAAGTCATCCCGGGCGCTCCTGCGCCGGGCCCGTCCGCCGATCAGATTCTGGATCGCTACATCCAGGCCGCCGGTGGAGCGGACAAACTCGCCGCTCTGACCAGCTACACGGCCAAGGGGACCTATCAGGGATTCGACACCGACACCGTGCCGGTTCCTGTGGAGCTCTATGCCAAGGCGCCTTCCCTGCGCTCGCTCGTGGTTCATCTGTCTGCAGGCGACAGCTTTACGACTTTTGACGGTCGCGCTGGCTGGTACGCGGGTAATGAGCGGGCATTGAAAGTATTACAGCTCCCGGCCGGGCCCGATCTCGATTCGCTTAAGCTGGATGCCGACCTGAGCTTTCCAGGACGGATCCGCCAAGCCCTCTCCGACCTGCGCGCCGGTTTTCCGCCCGCCGCCATCGACGATCGCGACGTCTTCGCGGTCCAAGGCATGACCGCTTCGAAGACTCGCGTCAAATTGTTTTTCGATCAGCAGAGCGGCCTGCTGGTGCGGAGCGTCCGGTTCATCCCGACGCCGGTCGGCACCGTTCCCGTTCAGGTGGATTACGGCGACTATCGCGATGTCGCCGGCGTGAAGCTCCCTTACCAATGGACCATGACTTGGACCAATGGCCGGTCCGTTGCCAAATTCACACAGCTCGAAACAAACGTTCCCATCGACAATGCCCGTTTCGCCCCGCCACCTCCGCCGACGCTGCCGGCGCGGTAGTGCGGAGTAGCCCGAAGTGTAGGGTGTGCTATGATCTGGGGCGATAGACGCCATGCGGATCATCGACTCGCACTTCCACTGGTGGCCGAGAGAGATCTTCGAGCGGCTCTGCAAACGGACCGGGTATCCGCATGCCGAACCGAACAGCCGCGGCGGATATAACTATGTCGGGCATGAAGGACGCCCGTCGCTGAACTCCTGGGCCGAATGGTTCGACCTCGACCGGCAACTCGAGCACATGGATAGTCTCGGGCATGACGTGAGCGTCGTGTGCTCGCTCGGCCCCTTTTCAATCTACTTTTCGGATCTGCCCGCCCAAGAAGGCCGGGAAGCCGCCATCGAGTGGAACGAGGCGATGGCCGGGGCGCAAAAGAAATATCCGGACCGGGTTTGGGCGAGTGCGGCCGTTCCGCTGACGGACACCAGGGTCGCGATCGAAGTGCTGGACCACGCGATCAACCGCCTCGGCCTGATGGGCGTCAATCTCCCCGGGAGCATCGGCACGGATACGAGAATCGACGCCGAACGTCTGGCGCCCTTTTACGAGCGCGTCGCGCAGCTCGGCGTGCCCTTGTTCCTGCATCCCACCGATGCGGTGTTTGGCGAGATTCTCGAAGGCTATGGCGGCGCCCTGCACCTCAGCCTGGGCCGTGTCATCGAGGTCAGCGTCGCGGCTTCGCGGCTGGTGTTTTCCGGTCGCATGGAGCGTTACCCCGGCCTTAAAATCGTGATGTCGCACACCGGCGGCGCGCTTCCCTACCAATCCGGCCGCATGGACAAGAACGGCAGGAACGCGAAGCTTCCTCGCCCGCCCAGCGCCTATATGCGGCGCATGTTCACCGACACCGTTTCGCCCCACAGCATGGGAATCAAATTCGCTGTCGAATACTACGGGGCGGACCGGGTTATGTATGGTTCCGATTATCCCTGCTGGGATCCGGCAACAGCTCTCGCCTTGATTCAGGAAATCGGTCTGCCCGAGGCCGACCTGGATAAGATCCTCTACCACAACGCCCGCCAGATCCTGGGCCTCAAACAGGTGGTCGAAGTTGGCGCCCTGCGGTAACTGCAAAATCCTTTGTATTGTCGCGTCATTGTGGTTTGCCGGATGCAGCAGAACGCCGGACGCACCCCCATCGTCCCCTTCGTCTTTGGAGAAAACCCGCCTGACGATCGGCCTCGCCGTACCGACCGCCACTTACCTGCCGCTCTATGTGGGAGTCGACGAGGGGACCTTCGCCAGGCAGGGGCTCCAGGTCGATCTCGTGGAATTTCGTGGGGGATCGGAACTGATTAAGGCGATCGTCTCGAGCTCCATTGACGTGGGAGCTGTTTCGCTCGCGGAAATCACGGCAGGCATCGACGCCGGGCAGCCGCTGAAGGCGTTCTATGCGGGCTTCAACATCCCGGATTTCGACTGGTATGGCACGGCTTCCATCCAGAGCCTGGCCGCCGCCAGGGGCAAGCGCATTGGCATCACCCAATATGGATCGTCTACCGATTTCATCACGCGCTACGCGCTGACCGTCAACGGCCTCGATCCCTCCAAAGATGTGCAGATCATCCAGGCGGGTCCTCCCGCGACGCGGCTGGCCGCGATGCGAGCCGGCCAACTCGACATTGGCATCTTTGCAACACCGGAAAAATTCCTGGCCGAAGATCAGGGCTATAAGCGGATCTATTCGCAGAAACAACTGTCCGATGACTATCCCACGCACCTGATCTTCGCGACCGAATCATTTCTTGCCGGCAATCCCAACACGGTGAAGGCTCTCCTGCGCGGCCACACCCTCGCCGTCCGCCTGGCGAAGCAAAACAAGCAGATCGCGGAACGATCGTTGATAAAACATCTTCAAATCGATCCCAAGTACGTCGAACGGACGTACGCCGACGTGATCGGACACCTTTACGAGGATGGCCGTTTGCCCGACGAGAAATCGCTGCAGGTCTTCTTCGAAATGGGCATCAAAGCCGGGCGCTATAAAGAGCGTTGGCCGCTCGCCAGGTTCTGGATCCCGACCTATGTGGACAGCTACACTCAATGGACGCCCGCCCCGTCGTAGAGCCCCTCCCTCATATTCGTGTCGAAAGCTTGACCGTCGCCTATGAAAGGCCCCACGCGGCGGGCAAGCTCATCGCCGTCTCTGATGCGAATCTCGAGATCGCCCGAGGCACCTTTGTCACCATTGTCGGGCCCAGCGGCTGCGGCAAAAGCAGCCTGCTGCTGTCCATCGCGGGCCTCCTGGAGCCGGCCTCCGGATGCGTGCTGGTCAATGGAAAACGCATCTCCGGTCCGGGCCGCGACCGCGCGGTGGTCTTTCAGGATTTTGCGCTGATGCCCTGGCGCAGCGTGATTGCGAACGTCCGGTTCGGTCTCGAGCTGCAGCGGCTTCCCGGCTTGACCGCGGACGACCTGACTGCGCGGGCGCGCCGCTACGTCGAGCTGGTAGGTCTCACCGGATTTGAACACTATCACCCCCATCAGCTTTCCGGTGGCATGCGGCAGCGTGTCGGAATCGCGCGAGCGTTGGCGGTCGATCCCGAAATCCTGTTGATGGATGAGCCGTTCGGATCGCTCGACGCGCAGACGCGGGACCAGATGGGAAGCGAGCTGATCGCCATTTGGGAGCGGAACAGGAAAACCGCGTTGTTCGTCACTCACGGCATCGATGAAGCGATTTTTCTGGCGGATCAGGTGGTCGTGATGGCCGCCAATCCCGGGCGGATTACGGAAATCATTCCGGTCGATCTGCCGCGTCCGCGCTCGGTCAATACCATGGACTCCAAGCGGTTCATCGAGTATCGGCAGCGAATTCGGGGACGGCTTTCATGAGGTTGACTTACCGCACACTCATCTCGACCCTGGCGGTAGCCGCGTTTCTGGCGGTTTGGGAACTGGCGCCGCGAATCGGAGCAGTGGACGCCACCTTTACCAGCCGGCCGAGCCGTGTCCTTGCCGCTGGTTTGGATATCGTCGCCACCGGCGGCTTCCTGAATGACGTGTCCGTCAGCCTCGCCGAGTTCGCCATCGGATTCGGTCTCGCCATCGTGATCGGCGTGCCTTTGGGTTTGCTTTTGGGCAGGTTCCCGGTTTTGCGCCATCTTCTGGACCCGCCGATCATGGCGATTTATTCGACCCCACACCTCGCGCTGCTGCCCATCATCGTGGTCTGGCTGGGCATTGGAATGCAATCGAAGATCGCGGTTGCTTTCGTCGGCGGTGTGATTCCCATCCTGGTGAACGCCGCCGCGGGTGTACGCGGAATCGAGCGTTCCTGGATCGTTGCCGCGCGATCTTTCTGCGCGAATCGCTGGGACGTGTTTGTCAAAGTCATCCTTCCCGGATCGCTTCCCGGCGTGATCCTCGGTGTCCGTTTGGGGTTGAGCCGCGCGGTCTTGGGCGTAGTGGTCGGCGAGATGTACCAGTCGCAGGCCGGCTTGGGCAACAAGGTCATGCGGTATGGTTCCGAGTTCCGAACCGACTACCTGCTCTTTTATGTGTTGCTGATTTCTTTGTTCAGCCTGGCGGCCACCACCGCGGTGCGGACCTTGGAGGAGAAATTGTGGGCAGCTGGAAAATGAAACCCGTGGCCCTGGGGCTCGCCTCATTTCTGATCATCCTGTTGGCCTGGGAATCCGTCGTCCGGCTCGGTTGGATCAATCCCTTCTTCATTTCGCAGCCGTCGGCGGTCGCCGCTACTCTGGGCCGCGCTGCCCGGTCCGGCGAGCTGGGGCGCAACCTGGCCGTCAGCTTACGGGAATTTGCCGTCGGCTATGGGCTTTCCGTCATCTTGGGAATTTTGGCGGGAGCTTGCGCCGGCCGTTTTCGAACCGTGGAATACGCCTTGGATCCCTTTCTGTGGTTCCTTTATTCCGCCCCTCTGATCGCGTTCTATCCGGTTTTCGTGCTCTGGTTCGGCCTCGGGGTTCCCACCGTCATTGCCCTGGCGTTTTTGCTTTCCTTCCCCCAGATCGCGGCGAGCACGTTGAATGGGTTTCGGAACGTCAGTCCCGGATTGATTCGCGCCGCCCGATCTTTCGGAGCCACGGAAAAGGACCTGTTGTGGAAGGTCGCCCTGCCGGCTTCGGTGCCGATGGTGATTGCCGGTCTTCGCCTCGGCATCGGCCGGGCCCTGATGGGCGTTGTCGTGGGCGAACTCTTCGGATCCACCGCCGGACTCGGCTACAGCATCTCGTATTACGGCGGCCTGCTCAAAACCACGGACTTGATCGCCTCGTTAATCGTGATTGTGACCCTCGGCGTTCTTTGCACACAAGGCTTGAGCGCATTGGAGGCGCGGTTCGATTCGTGGAGAGTCGAGGATTGAAATATGCTGATCGTCGCGGTTGATATCGGCGGGACGTTCACTGATTTCCTTGGCTATGACACGGCCGGCGGCAAGCTGCTCAGTTCCAAAACCCCGACCACCCCGCAAGCTCTCGAACTTGGGATTCGCGACTGCCTCAAGAAGGCCGGCGTGAGCGTCGATGCCATCGATTCCTTCGTCCACGGATCCACGATCGCGATTAACACCGTCTTGGAGCGGAAAGGGGCGCGCACCGCGCTCGTCGTCACCAGGGGCACCCGCGACGTGTACAAGATCGGCCGTGGAAATCGGCCTGATGCCTACGATATCTGGTTTCGGCGTCCGGAACCGTTGGTCCCGCGGCATCTGACTTTCGAAGTCGAGGAGCGGCTGCTTGCCACCGGCGAGGTCCACACTCCCCTTAATCTCGCTCAGGCGGAGAGCATTGCTCGCAAGGTGGCCGCGAGCGGGGCCGAAGCCGTCGCCGTCTGCTTTCTGCACTCCTGGTGCAACCCGGCACACGAATCAGAGATGGCCGGATTGTTGAATTCGAATGGCAAACTGTATCGCAGCATCTCGCACGAAATTCTCCGCGAATACGGCGAATACGAGCGGATCTCGACCACCGTTCTCAATTCCTATATCGGCCCCAAGGTGAGCGTGTATCTCGAAGGCCTCGAACGAATGCTCGAGCAGGATGGCTTCGGCGGCAAGCTCTGGATCATGCAATCGAACGGTGGAGTGATGTCGTCGCCCATAGCCCGCCGTTTGCCCGTTGCGATTCTGGAATCCGGACCGGTGGGAGGGTTCATCGCGGCCGCGCGAACCGGCGCCGCGCTCGGATACCCCTGCGTGATTGGTTTCGATATGGGAGGAACCACCGCCAAAGCCAGTCCTGCCCGCCATGGCGAGCCGCAAATGTCGCACGGCTACCACATCGGCGGCTACGCTTCCGGCCAGCCCATGATGCTTCCTGTGGTGGACACGGTGGAGGTGGGCTCCGGCGGCGGCAGTATCGCGCGCGTGGACTCTACCGGATCACTCAAAGTGGGCCCGGTAAGCGCGGGCGCCGACCCCGGTCCAGCCTGTTACGGCAGAGGCGGGACCGAACCCACCGTCACCGACGCCAATGTCGTCTTGGGGCGCCTTGATCCGAATCAATTTCTTGGCGGAGAGATGCCGCTCGATCTGGACGCGGCGCGCAAGGCCATCAACCTGTCGATTGCCGGCCCCCTCGGGCTTTCGGAGACCGAGGCAGCCCGCGCTATGATTCAGATCGCGGTGATGAATATGTCGCTGGCCGTGCGCCAGGTATCGATTGAACGCGGCGACGACCCTCGCGATTTCGTGATGGTTGCCTTCGGCGGCGCCGGCCCTCTTCATGCGTCGGAAGTTGCGCGATCCTTGCACATTCCGCTGGTGGTGATTCCCAATTTTCCGGGGCAGTTTTCCGCCGGCGGTATGCTTCTGGCCGAGCCGCGCCACGATTTCGTGCGAACCTGTTATCGGCCGCTCGATCAGACGAACTTTAGCGGCCTCGCGCGGATCGCGGCCGAAATGGAAGTGCTGGCGCGCGAACGGATCGGAACCGCGGAAATCCGCATGCGTCATTCCCTGGAACTGCGCTACACCGGTCAGGACTTCTCCTTGCCGATCCCGGTCGATCCGAACTGTTATACGGACGGCTACCGCCAAATTATCCGCGATCGGTTCCATCAACTCCATCAGACCCGGTTCGGATATCATGACGCCGATCTGGCGCTGGAAATCGTGAATGCGCGCTTGACCGCTACCGCGGCTTCCACTATGCTGGCGCTGCCCGCCCCGCCGCCCTGCCGCGATCCTGCGCGGGTTGGAACACGCGCCGTCGTCTTCGATGCCGCCGCCGTCGACTGTCCGATTTACCGCAGAGAATCCCTCACTCCGGGTGAGCGCATCGCCGGTCCCGCCGTTATCCAGGAATACGCCAGCACGACCCTATTGTTTCCCTGTGATCGCGTCGAAGTCGCGCCTTCCGGCGAGTTGCTGATTCAGGTGGGTTCCGAATGAAACTCGACATCGTCACGCTGGAGGTCATTCGCCACGGCCTTCCGGCGATTGCTAATGAGATGTCCTTCGTGTTGCAGCGAACCTCCCACAACATGATGATCTACGAAGTCCGCGACTACTGCTGCGGCTTGCTGGACATTAATGGACGGTTGCTGGCGCAAAACGTCGGCGGCGTCTCGCATTTCGTCGCCAACCTGGGCGACGTAATCCGCGATGGTGTCGCGCGTTACGGCGAAAGCGGTTTCCATCCCGGCGATGTGCTGATCACCAATCATCAACGCGTCGCCGGACAGCACTTGAACAACATTTTGATCTACACGCCCTGTTTCGAAGGCGGCCGATTGTTCGGATTTGCGGCGACGCGCGCCCACTGGACCGACGTCGGCGGTCTCAGCACCGGGTTCGGAGGCGCCAACGCGCTCGACCCCTGGATGGAAGGCTTGCAGCTCGATCAGATCAAGCTCTACGAGGCCGGCGAGCGGGATGAAAAAGTGTGGCGCCTGATTCGCGACAACATTCGTTTCCCCGATGCCTCGATGGGAGACTTGCGCTCCCAGATCGCGGCCAACCGCCTCGCGGAGAGGCGGCTGGAAGAAGTGTTATCGCGCTACGGGCGCGCCACGGTCGAGCAGGCGATCGAGCGCATTTTCGACCAAACCGAAGCGCGTTGCCGCGCGGTTGTCGCGGATTTGCCCGACGGCGTTTACGAGGCGGAGTCGCGGTTCGCCGGCAGCCCCCTGGACGGAAACCAGCCCGTCGAAATCAAAGTCCGCGTCATCATTCATGGCACCGGCATGACCATTGATCTCACCCGGTGCTCCGCGCAGCGCCGCGCTCCGATCAACGCCCGCACGCTGGCGGCCCCGCTCATCGCTTACAAGGCGTTAACGACCCCCTCCGAACCCATTAATGAAGGCGCCTTTCGCGCGTTGAAGATCGAAATCCAGGAAGGCAACTACATGATGGCGCGGCATCCGGCGGCCATGGCCTCGTGGGGACGGACTCTGCCGACCGTGGTGGATACTATCTTCCTGGCGCTCGAACCCGCGCTTCGGGGACGAATGCCCGCTGCCCACATGGGCGTTCTCGGTGGTCCGGTGGTTTTCTTTGGCAACGACCCGCGCACCCATCGGCCCTTCGTCACCCAGAGCATCGAAGGAGGAGGATGGGGCGGCCGGCCCACCGGCGATGGCGAGTCGGCCAGTGTTTCCGTCTGCCAGGGCGATGTGCGTAACGCTCCGATCGAGAAAATGGAATTGCGCTGGCCCCTCCTGGTCCGCCGCCGGGAGCTGCGCCCCGATTCCGGAGGGCCTGGCGCTCATCGCGGTGGTCTCGGTTTGGAGACCGAAGTCGAAGGGCTGGTCGAAGGCCACTGGTCGTTAAGCGACATGGGCCGCCAGGCCTATCCGCCCTGGGGCCTGGAAGGAGGAAAGCCCGGCGCGACGTCAGCGACCTTGATGAAATTGCCTGCCGAACACGCGTTCAAACCGGTGAATGTCGTGCGGCACCTGGTTCCTGCGGGAACTGCGGCTGTGATCGCCACCGCCGGCGGAGGAGGATGGGGCCATCCCTTCCTCCGCGATGCAAAGCTGGTGCGTCAGGATGTCCTCGATGGCTACGTCACCATTGAATCCGCGGCCCGCGATTACGGTGTCGTTCTCGATCCTGAAACTCTCGAGATCGATGCTTCCTCGACCGCGAAGCTCCGGCGCTGACCCGTGTCAAGCTCCCTCGAATCCCTCGCCGCTCTTGTGCAGGATCCTCTCCTCGCGGTTCAGGCGGAGATGCGCATCGAACGTCTCGGTCTGCACATTGCGGATACGCTGGGAGCGATCCTCCGGGGAGCGCCGCTTGCCGAAGCGAAAGCCGCAATCGCTCTCGGATCCCGCTTGACCTCCTGGTGCGCTTCGGCCCGGCTGACCGAGGCCGACGATATCCACCTGACCTCCTGCACGACTCCCGGCTCCGTCATCGTCCCGGCCGCATTTTATCTGGCCTCCAGAGGAGCTTTCGCAACCTGGGGAGAGTTCGTGGCCGCCGCGCTTGCCGGTTATGAAACCCTGATCCGCGTTGGATACGCCATCGACGGTCCGCGGATCCTGGCGCGGAAGGTTTGGCCGACCCTCTTTGCCGCCGCCGCCGGAGTCGCCGTGGTGGCGAGCCGCGCGTGGAAACTGGATCTCGCGCAGACCGCCGGGGCGCTGGGCACGGCGTTGGCGGCTTCGACTGGGATCGCTCCGCCCGCCATGGCCTCCCACTCCTCACGATGCATCGCGCTCGGGTTCGCCGCCGAGTACGGCGTATTCGCGGCCCTGGCGGCCAGGCAAGGCGCACTCGGCGATGCTCAGCTTCTCGAACGGCACGCCCGCATCGCGGGAGTCCGAATCTCGCGCCGCCGGCTGCTCCGGAGTGCGCGTTTTTTCTTCGATGAGATTGGCTTGAAACCCTATCCGGTCGCCCGGCAGGCGCTCGCTGCGGTGGAAGCCTGCCGCGACTTAGCCGGCAAAAACACCAGAGGCATCACTGCGATCACTGTGAGCGTCCCCTCGGCGCAGGCGAGAGTCATCAACCACCCTTCCTGGCCCGCAAACCGGATGCAATCCATTGCCGGTGTCCAGTACCAGATTGCATTAGCGCTCTTGCATCCCGAGCGCCTGAACGACTGCGCCCGTACCCCGCCGTTTGCGACGCCGGCGCTCCGGTCGCTCGCCGCCAAAGTTCGCGTTCGTTCGGATGCGCGCCTCGAGCCCCGGTATCCGGAAGCGTGGCCCGCCCGCGTGGTCGTCGAGCGGTCCGGCAGGCGCCAATCGGCGTTAGTCGGCGCTCCCCGCGGAGATGCGCGGAATCCGATGCAGTGGGAGGAGGTACGCGCCAAGGCCGGAGCTGCCGGTGCGGTGCTCGCAGTGATCCGCGCAACGGGCCTGCAAGACCCCATTCCTCGCAAGCTTCTTGACGCTTTGCCGTAGGTTCGTCACTGCTTCAACCCGAAAGCGTAGACCTTTCCGTCCCAGGTGGAGACGTAAACTTGCCCGCCGGCCACCACTGGTTCGCTGAAATGGGTGAAGCTGCCGATCAGCTTTTCGCTCGAATACAGTTGCCGTCCCGTTTCCGCATCGAGAGCGTACAACACCGCATTCGTGCCCGGCTGCTTTCCCCCCGAGCGTGTCTCCGTCGCGTTTTTCCCGGTTTGCAGCGCGTAAACCACGCCGTTCGCCACCACGGGAGGATCGGGCGCATGCAAGTCGCGGGATATCCAGGCCGGCTCGAGCATCGGCTTCCCGCTGCCGCCATCCATCCGAACTTCGAAGGCCATGATGCTGCCCTGATCCGCACTTCCGTAACTGTACTGGAACTTCGGCGCGGACTTCGACGGCGGCCCGTGCATGGGCAGAAACAGCCATCGTTTTCCTTGGCGGTCCTGCCACGTCGCCATCGATCCCCACACGCCCCGATCGTGCAGCATTTCTTCGTCATTCCCCCAGCGCGGCGAGCGATAGAGCGGCGTGTGGTGGTCGGCGCCACCCAGGTTGTTGGCGTCTAACAGCGAAATGGCCGATTCTTTTCCTACCGACGCCACCAGCGTCCATTTCTCGAACGGAAAGATCACCGGACTGACCGAACCGATGTCCAGATCTTTCTTATTGAGATATTCCCAGTTCGCCGGCGTATAGGAGTCCACCAGCCGGAAACTTTTGAGACTGACCGCGACCACGGTTTCGCCGAACTGCCCGGACGCCGGATCATAGGGCCCATCGGCGGTCTGGGCGTACAGTCCCTTCGGTCCGAGAACCAAACCGCCGCGCCCCCACGCGCCGGATGGATCCTCGCGATTCCGGGAATCGGGCGGAACGCCGGCGCTGGTGTGAAAGTCTGCGGTCCCTCGATTTTTCAAGTCCAGCGCCGTAAACCGCGTGGGAGTCTCCGCGCAACCCCGGGCGGTTGGAGAATAAATCACTCCATCGATCAGATTCAGGCTCCAGTTCCGCGCGAACGGAGCCGTGAAGTCCGCCGGCGCCATGCGGTCTTCGCCGTCCACCAGGCTCAACCCGCGCAGTTTGCCGTCGCTCATTGATACGTAAATCGTGCCCGCGCCTTTGTCGATCACCGGCGTGGCATTCTGAGTGTTCGGGCAGCGATAATCGGCCTTTGTCGGCGCGGTCAATGTATTGGGGAATCGCCTCTGCCAGGCGACGGCGCCCGTCTCCGCATCGATCGCGTAAACGGTATTATCGCTTCCCACCACAAACACACGAGTTACCGGGCCGCGCGGTCCGTTCACCGCCGCGACCAAGGGAGCCGTAAGGGTGGAGAGGACCTCCTCGCGCGGCGCAGTGGACAATTGCGCCTTCCACTTCACTTCCAGCCGGGAGACATTGTCCTTGCCGAGCACCGTCTCCGACTGGTTCCATCCGGTGCGTTGCGGATTGTGCCCCCACGTTACCCATTCGCTCTGCGCTGCCGCCAAAACGGGTAACAGCAAAAAGCTCACTCTGACCGCAGTTGCCACAGATCTATGTTCGCCCAAGCCCCCTCCTGCCGGTCCCGGTGAATGGTCCGCCGCGGAACCTGAACAGTATACCGTCAACTTCAGGGTTGCTGGCGACGGAACGACCGGGGTCCTGCGCCACGCGCCTTTAGCGCGAATGGGCCCGGTCCTTCTCGTTTTCCGCGCAGACATACTCGATCAGATCACTGTCCGGCAGCAGCCGCATAGCGGCTTTTAACGAGAACGGTCGCGTGTAGTATTTGGGGTCGTTGAAGGTGAATTCCACGTCCATGTGTCCGAAATCGCGCCGATGATAGCGTTCCGTGATCCGCATCTGCTCGCTGCGCGCGTGCCCAAACCCGTCAAGCCAGCCATCCCGGAGCCCCGCCGTTTCCACAACCAGCGTCTCGCCGTTCCACTGGCCGGTCGAGTAGCCCATGTAGGTCGGTTCCGGATGCTTCGGTAGCACCCGGCCGTCGGTATAGATCTGGCGCAGCGGCGAACCGATTTCGGTGGCCATCACGATTTCGCGCGGCGTTTGCAGAATCTTGAGGCTCAGCACGAAAAGATCTCCGGGAATGCCGGCAGGGAGGCATTGCGTGTGCGGCCATTGGTCCGGGGTCGCCACCAGGCGCTTCTCGGCAGCGGCTCCTTCCGCGGTCAAGGGCACTTGTTCGGGCCTCAGGCCCCAGAAGACGTCGAGGACCTCCTTCGTGAAGTCTTGCGGGTCGATTTGAAGCGCGTTGAACTCATTTCCCAACACGCGCGCCAGTTCGCGCTCTGAGGTCCGTTCGCCTTGCCAGACGCCGGAGAGATCGGGCCTGCCGTTCAGCCGGGGCGCCGGCGCAGTCAGGTTCGGCTTGCCGTCCTTAGTTCGCGGAGTCTGCGGATCCGGATAATTCAGCCACTGCGCCTGGCCGCACGTGAGAGCCCCCCCTACCAGGATTCCAGCGATTGTGCTCAGATCACGAATCTTTCGCATAAGCCTTTTTTCGGGGACAGGCTACCGAATCTCGAAACTCCGCGACCCCACCGCCCGCGCGTGATCCTGTTCCATCAGCGTGTCGTCTCCTCTTTCGGCCTCACAACCTGCGTCGGAATCCCTTTCTTGAGCATCTCGGTTGCTTTCGTAATTCGTGTTCGCCGCGTTTCTTCTCGTTTGGCTTCGCGGATCCAACGGCAGTACTCTCGGCGATGAGTGTTGCTCAGGCGGTCAAGCTTCTCCATCACCCCAGCGCGGATCAGGGCCTCCTGCAATTCGGCAGGCGGCTGAATCGTCCTCGGTTCTTCGTCTTTCCAGAGTTCGATTCCAACGACATCGCCCAGCGCGGCTTGCGCCTGCTCGCGGATTGCTTTCGGCATTCCCAACACATGCAGTGGGTGACCATACTTGATCAGTGACCCGGAAAATGGCACACCGTTGACTGCACCCTTCACCGGGATTTTTCCCGTCGTCCCGAATGCTTTTTCGACATCGAACGGGAAGAGGACATAGGCTCCGCCGCCAGCGCCTGCCTGAATCTTCGCCTTGAACTTATGAATTTTCATCCTCACACTGAGCCAGCGGAATCTACGCGCCGGGAATTTCCCGTTCCTCGCTTCGACGTTGCAACTTCGAATCTCAACCGGGGTATTCGCCCGTGATACCGACACCCTACGAATCTGGGCTGAACGAGTCGACAACTGCTTTGTAGCCGCCGTTCCGCTCGCGCCGATATACCACTACGTACTTACCGGTTTGCTGCGAGCCTGACGCCGTGAAACTGTACTTGCCTACCCCATAGGCAAGATCCCCGGATGATGAAATCTCGTCGGTCTGGAGCTTAACATCGCTCGGGTTAATGGCGGCAAAGAAGTTCTTCCAGAAGTCTCGCAGCGCCGCCTTTCCGTTCACTCGCGGCGCGTGCGGTGGTAGTAAATGCGCATCTTCTGCATAAAAAGCCTCGACCAGAGCATCCACGCTGCGTGCATTGGCCAGGCGCTCAAATTCGGCATCCAGCGCCCGGATCTCCCGGGTTGCGTCGCCTATACTTCCTGCTGCGGTTGACATCGGAATCTCCTCCAGCGCGAATTATACATACTGGGGCCTGCGGATGGAATGGGGTAGCGGATGCTCGTGCACCCCGCCTTCGACGGGCTCCGAGATCTGGTTTGAGATACAATTAGGCCCGATCCCATGTCCCTCGCAGCGGGTTCGAAATTCGGCCCCTATGAGATCCTCGCCCTGATTGGAGCGGGCGGGATGGGCGAGGTGTACCGGGCGCTCGACACCAGGCTCAACCGGCCGGTTGCTGTGAAATTGCTCTCCGACGAACTGGCCGACACCGGCGCGCGCCGGCGGTTCCAGCGCGAGGCGCAGACAGCATCCTCGCTAAATCATCCGCATATTCTGACGGTCCACGACGCCGGTGAGGTCGATGGCCGGCAATACCTCGTCACCGAATTCATCGACGGCGGCACCCTGAAGGATTGGGCCCAACGCCAGAAGCGGACATGGCAAGAGATCGTGGAACTACTGGCCGGGGGTAGCGTGTATCCGGGTCCCGATCCCTCGATCTACGCCTATGTGAAAGTGTCGACGCAGCGCAATATTTATCGGGTTCCGGTGCCGTGAGCAAATAAGCCGGTCACGAGCCTGAGAAGATTTTCCAAACCCCTTCAAATCCTTCTCGAGCCGTAACTTCCTGCCGAGCCCCGTCTCCGGCCAACCGCGTTCCGGAGGACCCGCACGCGATAATGAGGGCGTGCAAAGTTCGACGCAACTTCGCGGCCGCATTCATTCGTGGAGAGTGACTGGGCAACCGGGAGCGAAAGTGTCCGCTTGGTACCACGCGGAAACACCCCACGAACTACTTGTTTTTTCAACCAATGCGTCCCCGCTTGCGAAACGTACGTTTCGCAAAATGGCGAAAGCGGCCCGTTAGTTGATTCCCGCGGCCTGCCGCGATAGCCTAACGGGAAATCCAGCCAAACTGGAAAGGAGCGGAGATGCAAAGCAAACGGAATGTCCCGGTCAACCTCATTCTGGGCGCCGGCGTAGTTCTGGCGCTGGCGGCACAACCAGGAGGGCCCAGCCCGACCTGCAATCATTGCCAGTCCACCTATATCCCGGTCAGCGAGCTCAACGCCTATACCGAGAAGGCCATCAAGTACAACATCGTCGACCAGCAGGTGCGTTCGATCGATATCGGCAAGGTACAAGTCGGCATCGGCATGGTCACGCGGGGAAAATTGCGGCCGGATGCGGCCCGAAAAGGCGCCGTCGCCGAGCATGAGCAGGTGAGCGAGGTGTACCACGTCATCGACGGCGAAGCCACGCTGCTGACAGGGCCGGATCTCGTCAACCCCGTCAAACGACCGGCCGACGAAAAAACGGTTCGCCTGCAAAACGGCCCCGGCTACAATGCCGATTCCATCCGCCAACCGGTGACCACTCATCTCAAGGCCGGCGATATGATCGTCATTCCAGCGGGAACCGGGCACTTGTTTACGGACATTCCCGATCACATTACCTACATGATGGTGCGCATCGACCCCGACAAAGTCGTACCGACGAAGAGCCAGACCGAATCCGAAGCCGATTTGAAAACCGTGCCGCCGCCCCGGAAGTAAGGAAAACCTAGGGGGATTTCTCGGGCTATCTCCTGGTACCTCGGCACGGTGATTCGTAGGACTGTAGCCTCCTGCGATTCGCCGGTTCTCTGTTATACTCGCGCTTAAAAATGACAACTACGCAGATGGCGACAGGAATCAGCAGACGCCAGTTGATCAGGCCGAGTTCCGCCCTGGCGGAGATGGTCTTTCTTAACGAAATCATGACTACGTTGTCGCTGGTGGATCCCCTTCATGCCAGAATCTTGAATCTGTTCGCGGACGAATCCGACGTGCTGACGAACGACACCTGGAACCAGCAGTACGACTCGGTGCTCGCGGAAGCCCGCCACCGCGTCGTCTGATAACGTCAAAACTTTGACCGTGCCATGATTTTGCCGCCGGCCTCCGCGTCGATCCGGCTGATTTTCACCGACTTAAGCCATGGAAAGCAAAGTGCACGCAAGGAGTGGCTTTATGTCGACCTCCACAGCGGCACTGAAGGAAGTTCCCCGCGCGCCGAGCAAGACGCGGGCCCGGCGGCTCGACGTCTCGATGTTTGCCGGCATTGCGGTCGCGCTGGTGGCTACCGTAGCGGGCATAGCCGTAACTGGTGTGAGCGCCGCCTATTTTCTGCAGCCGACCGGGGCCCTGATCGTGGTCGGTGGGACGCTTGGGGTCATCATCCTGACGACGCCTCGGATGGCCTTGATCCATTCGGCGCGACGCGTGGCGCGCCTCCTTTGGGAATCCGACACGGATCGCTATGCGCTCCGGCAGGAAATCATGGGTTACGTGAAGCGGGCCAGGGCCGTCGGGCTGATCAGCATCGAGCCGCTGATCGAGCAGGCGAGCACACCGTTTCTTAGGGAATCCCTGATACTGACGCTCGATGTACAACCGCGCGACAAGTTGAAATCGGCGCTCGAGATGAAACTGCGCCTCCGCGAACGGCAGGGCGAGGGCGATGCGAAAGTGCTCGAAGTGGCGGGCGGGTTCACGCCCACCATCGGCGTGCTGGGGACAATCGTCGGCTTGATCGATGTCCTGCGCCAGTTTTCGAACCTCCAGTCGGTGGCGGCCGGCGTGGGCACGGCATTTGTCTCCACCATCTACGGGTTGGCCTTGGCGAACCTGGTCCTGCTGCCGATGGCGCATCGCATCCGTGCGCGGGTAGCCGAAGCGTTCGAAACCCACGAGATGATTATGGAAGGAATGCTCTGCATTTTTGACAAGATGCACCCGTCGCTGGTGGAAGAGCGGCTGAATTTCTTCCTGCTGGAATCGGAAACCAAATGAAACCGAAATATCTTGAAGCCGATAGCCGCGGCGCCCGCGATCGCTGGATGGTGAGTTACGCGGACGTGCTCACCATTCTGCTGATCTTTTTCATCTGCGCGGCCATGAAAGCACAGAGACCGCCGGCGGCTGCGGCCGCACACCCGGCAGCGCCGGCAGTTGCCGTTCCGCAGCCGCCGCCGGCTCCGCCGGCGCCCGAACCTCCCATCTCTGATCTGCAGAAGCGGCTCCAAGACACCGGCCTTGAGGTTCACCGGGAACCCCGGGGAGTGGTCGTCAGTCTCCCGCAGGCCATCCTGTTTGTATCCGGTGAGGACCGCATCACTCCCGAAGCGCGTCCCATTATCGAGAACGTTGCCGCCGCCATTCGCGACCTGCCGAACCATGTCACGCTTGTCGGCTACGCGGATAATCTTCCGATTTCCAATCAGCGGTTCCACAATAACTGGGAGCTGGCTGCCGAGCGCGGCCTGAGGCTCCTCGAGCTGCTCACGCAGGAATACGGCATTCCGGAATCGCGGCTCTCGGTCTCCAGCGAAGGCGCCAACCGGCCCGTCAGCCCGAATGACACTCCGCTCGGCCGCGCCAATAATCGGCGCGTGGAAATCGTGATCACGGAATCATTTCAGAGCATAGCTGAATAGAGAATTTCCGGCCGCAAAGGCAATGTACTGCTTGCCGTTTACCGAGTAGCTGATCGGACCATTCTGCGCCCGGCCTCCGACGCTGACCTTCCATAACAAGTCACCGTTTCGCGCGTCGAGGGCGAAAAAGTAGCCGTCGCGCCCGCCGGTGAACAGAAGGTCGGAATCGGTGGTGAGGATGCCGGCATCGGTGACATCGGCCATCTTGAATTCCCACTTCATGGAGCCGGTTTTCGCATCCATGGCACGGACCGCGCCGTAGCCTTCCTTCTCCAGGCGCGTCAACGTGCCGTTGGGCGCATTGGCGCCGCCGATGTTGGAACGCGGGGCGCCTGCCGTATAGCGCTCCCCTTCTTTATATTCGGCGGGAATCTTGAAGTAGGTCGAATCGTACTCGACCCATGACGGAATGTAGAAGAGGCCGGTGCGCGCGCTGTATGACGGAGAATACCAGTTCGTGCCGCCCTGGTTACCCGGATAGATCTGCGTGCCTTCGGCGCTGGGCGTTTTGCCGGCGACGCGCTTCGGCCGGCCTTTCTCGTCGAAGCCGTCCATCCAGTTCACCTTGACGAATGGTTTGCCCATCAGAAACTGGCCCGTAGTGCGGTCCAGAACGTAAAAAAGGCCGTTGCGATTGGCCCAAAGCATCACTTTGCGGGCACGGCCCTGCCAATCCATGTCGGCCAGCACGGGAACCTGCACGGAGTCATAGTCGAACTCGTCGTGGGGCGAAAACTGGTAATACCACTTCAGCTTTCCGGTATCGGCATCGAGGGCGACCACCGAATCGGTGTACAGGTTGTCGCCGGGGCGGGGATCGCCGTTCCAATCGGGTCCGGGGTTGCCGATTCCCCAGTAAGTGAGGTTCGAATCGGGATCGTAGGATCCGGTCACCCAGACCGAGCCGCCGCCGGTCTTCCAGGCGTCGTTCTGCCATGTTTCATGACCGGGCTCGCCGGGGCCGGGGATCGTGTAAAAGCGCCAGACTTCCTTGCCGGTCCTGGTATCGTAGGCGGCGATGTAACCGCGAATGCCGAATTCGCCGCCGGCAGTGCCGACGATCACTTTGTCCTTGACGACGAGCGGCGCGTGCGTCAGGGCGTAACCCGATTCCGGCTTGGCCACCTGCACGTTCCAGAGCGGCTTTCCGTTTTTCGCATCGATGGCCAGCAGATGGGCGTCAATCGTGCCCATATATAAGGTATCGCCGAGAATGGCGAGGCCGCGATTCACGCGCCCGCAGCAGGGGCGCGCTTCCGGCGCCGGCGTATAAGAATAGCTCCAAAACAGACGGCCGGTAACGGCGTCGAGCGCCAGCACGTCATTCGGCGCCTGGACGGTATACATAATGCCATCGACCACGAGCGGCGTGGCTTCGAATTTCTCGAGCGACCGCGACTGGTAGAGCCACTGCATCTCCAGGCTCTTGACGTTCTGCGGAGTGATCTGAGTCAGGGGCGAATGACGCTGGCTCATCATGCTTCCGGAGTAGGTGAGCCAGTTCTGCGGCTCCTGGCCGGCTTTGAGAAGGCGATTGAAGGAAACCTGCGCCGGAAGCGATACTGCCGCTAAAGTGACGAGGATCACGCGTGCGTTCATGGCCTGTCCACTCCTTTTAGTGAGACGAGATAGCTGACAACGTCGGCCAGTTCCTGCGGACTGAGCCTGTCCTTATAAGACGGCATCGAAGATTTCGTGAGGAATGCCGATTGTCGAATGTCGGATTTTTGCAGCGAGACCAGTTGCTCCTTGGCATTCATGAACTGCATCGTAAAGGTGTCTTCGTTCAGGAGCCTTCCCGTAAATGTAGTGCCGTTTTTCAGGACGACGCGGAAGAAGCGGTTGGTGGGAGCGATCTCGGCGTCCGGATCGGTGAGCGACCGTTCGAGTTCCCCGGCGCGCCGGTACGCGCCGATGTCGCTGAGGTCGGGAGCGATGCGCGATCCGTTACCTCCAATCCGATGGCAGGTGAGGCACTGGCCCTTTCCCTCGACGATGTTTTTACCCCGGGTCTTGTCGCCGGCGCCGCCCGAGTAATGGCTGGCCGAGGTTGCCAAAGAACGCAGGTACGCGACCACCAACTCGGCCTGGGGCCCGGTAAAGTTGTGGGCCGGCATGCCGGCTCCGGGGACGCCGTTGATGATGACGCGAGCGATATCATCATCCGAGACCGCGCGGATGAATTTGCCATGCGAAAAATCGACGTTGGGAATGAAATCGCCGTCCGGCCCGTGGCAATTAACGCAATTTCCCTGATAAAGACGGGAGCCGTTCTCGACGTCGGCGGGAGTAAACGAATGTTGCGCCGGCAGCGTACCGGCAATGCAGAGAAAACCGAGAAGAAAACCAGCCCTCATGGAATACGCCTCCTTCCGCCCGATGTTAATGCGGAATCGGGGCTATGGTATCGCCGCCGGACCCAGGCGGTCAAGCGGCACGAAACGAGGGAGCGCGCGGGCGGTCCCGAGGAGCGGGCCGGCGGCAGTGTGATTCGCCTCACAGACGGCGGATCGCACGCGGGGCTGCGAAAAGTTACCAGAGTGTTACCAGCTTCTGCCTACAATTAAGTTACCTTTCGACCGAGCGGCCGCTCCAAAGTGTGAGAACCTTCAGTGTGCTTTCTCCGAAAGCGGTCTTCCCGGTTATTCCGACCACAGTCCGCGATTGACACTATCGGCAGTTTCGGAGCATCCTTAGGCATCTGCGCTCGGTGTAGATGTGAAAGCTTGTTGCTTAAAGGGGCGCCAAAACACAAATCAACCTGAATCGGCAAAAGGGCGGTAGCTTGTCCTTCCGCAGTTACATTCACTCTCCCATTCGCGGGGAAGCTGAATTCGGGCTTCAGACCGATATTCTCTTATGGACTGGTTCGCAATTCGCGTCAAGAGCAATAGAGAAAGAGTCGCTCAACAGCATCTGACGGGTAAAGGCTACGAAGTTTTTCTGCCAGTCTACAGCTGCCCGCGGAACGACGGGCGAAAGCCCGCGATTGAAATGCCGCTATTCCCCGGGTATTTGTTTTGCCGGTTTGATGTAACAAACCGACTGCCGGTATTGGTTGTCCCGGGTGTAGTCCACATCGTGGGCTTCGGCAAACAGCCTGTCGCTGTAGACGAAAGCGAGCTGGAGTCCGTGCGAATCCTGATCCAGGCCGGGCTGCCGCTACGGCCGGATGAACCATACACAATCGGGCAGTCTGTCCGGATACAGAAAGGTCCCTTAGCGGGAGCTGAAGGAGTAATTCTGGGTCTGGGCGAGAAGCGGCTTGTGGTATCCATCTCGCTGTTACAGAGGTCGATATCAGTGGTTTTGGCCCGCGAGTGGATTTCTGAATCCATGGTTGCAGTTTCGTAGGAAGAATCAACTAAGGTCAATCCGTAAATCATCGGTCTATCATATGGTCCTAAGTCGCGCAGTGCTATTTATTTTTCTTGGGGGCATCGCTTACCTGGCGGCGGATAATGCGCCGGAACTTAAGAAGGCTCCTTCCGCTGCCGTGCCGCCAGGGTACATACTCGGCCCGAACGATCAAATATCCGTCGATGTGGTCGAGCTGCCGGAATTCAACAACAAATCCTACCGCGTCGACAATGACGGCACGATAAGTCTGCCGCTGATCGGGCGCGTCCACGCAGCCGGTCTGACGCTGACGGAATTTGAAGGAACGGTTCACAATCTTCTCCAAAAACAGGTGAGAAATCCCCATCTGGTGGCAAACCTGATTGAGACAAGAAGCCAGGCGGTTTCGGTGATGGGTGCGGTGAACACACCGGGGATCCAGCAACTTCAGGGAACGCGGAATTTATTCGATGTGCTGGCGGCCGCAGGGGGATTAAAACAGGAAGCCGGTGATGTCATCACAATCACGCGCCAGTCGGACCAGGGGCCGTTGAACCTGCCGCAAGCGGTGCGCGACCCGGCTAGCGGCCGGATGACGGCGGAGTTGAAGGTTCGGGACGTGGTTGAACTGCGCGACCCGCATCTCAACATCCCAATCATGCCGCACGACGAGATTTCGGTTCCCAAAGCGAAGCTACTCTACGTGATCGGAAATGTGCGAAAAGCCGGAGGCTTCACCTTGTCGGACGGGCGCTCGGTATCGGCGCTGGAAGCGCTCTCGATGGCCGAGGGCCTGGCCCCGAATGCCGGCCCGTCACATGCCCGCATTCTCAGACGCAATGAAACGAGTGTGGCCGACCGTCAACAAATTCCGATCGATTTGAAAAAGATCCTGGACGGCAAGGCGGAAGATGTGGCCTTAATGCCCGACGACATTCTGTTTGTCCCGGACAATCTATCGCGGCGCGTCAGCACGCGAGCGCTCGAGATGGCCGTGCAAACCCTTTCGGGAATCGTGATCTGGAGGGGAATCTAAAGATTGCGGCGTTCCCCGCATGACGGCCGATAACTAAGCGGCGGATCCGCGGGGACTAAGGAATCACGGATTACCCCTTCTTATGTTGCTTACAGAAAAATCACATTTTCGCGCGGATTCCATTATTCCGTGCGGCCGCGTATTTCATCTCGTCCATCTCGTTTTCGATATTGGAGCGGTTGCGCTTGCCTGGCGGGCGGCGCTTGAACTCAGGCTCCTGATCAATCCGTACCTCCCGGTCGAGATCACGCGGAGCGCGATGGATGTCGTCGCTCTGCGGCTGGGCGTGGTGGTGTTGCTGTGGATCGGCGCGTCCTTACTACTGAAAACATACCAGGATCGCAATGATTCCTCGGTGGTGATGGCGCTGCTGCGCGTGGCGCAATCGGCGGTCGTCATCAGCGTGCTCGCGATTACGGTCACGTTTTTCTCGCGGCAGCTGGGAGCGGATCTTTCCCGGTCCTTTGTGCTCATTTTCTCGCCGGTCTGTTTTCTATTACTCAATGCCTCGCTGGGCGTCTCGATCATGGTCACCCGCCAGATCGCCTCCCTATGGCCCGCTGCCAAGCGAGTGGCCGTGGTCGGGAGCGGAGAGGGGGCGGAGGATATCGTCAGGGCAATTCAGAGGGCGAGGCATGCGAATGTGGTGGTTCGCGGATTGATCTTGCCCGAGACTGGGCGCGGCGCAGAGATGAATGCGGAGCGAGGTGCGGGGCAGGTCGCCACGCTAACCCGGACGCTCACCGTGCCGGTGCTGGGCTCGGTGCGGCAACTCGCCGAACTGATCAATCGCGAGTGTCTGGACCGGATTATTGTCGCCCACGATTCGTTGTCGGACGTGGAAGAAGAGTACTGCTGGCAGATCGCCGCGCGCATGGGAGTGACGGTAAGCCGCACGGTACGCCCGGCGCGCCCCGACCTGCAGATCCGGTATCAGGAGCAGTATGGCATGCACCTGATCGATATCAGCGCGGCCCGCTTCAGCCACTGGGAAGATGTGATCAAGCGCATGATGGACGTGGTGGCATCGCTGGCATTGATTACGCTGATGCTGCCGATGTTTGCCCTGATCGCGCTTCTGATCCGGCTGACTTCGAAGGGGCCGATTTTTTATTGCTCGCCGCGTGTAGGAAAAGGGGGGCGGCATTTCACGTTCTGGAAATTCCGCTCGATGTACGTGGGCGGGCCGCGGCGGGCCGAACTCACACGGGCGAATGAGAAAAGCGGACACATTTTCAAAATGCGCCGCGACCCGCGGGTGACGCCGGTGGGCCGGGTTCTGCGGCGGCTCAGCCTCGACGAGACACCGCAGTTGTTCAACGTGCTGGCCGGCGATATGAGCCTGGTGGGGCCGCGGCCACTGCCGGCCGAAGACCTGGACCCGGACGGGATGAGCCGGAAATTCGCGGATTGGGCCGCACAGCGCTCCCTGGTACGCCCCGGCATTACTGGACTGTGGCAGATCCGCGGGCGCAGTGAACTGCCGTTCAACAAAATGATGGAAATGGACATCGAGTATATCGAGAACTGGTCGATCCGCCTCGACCTCGGAATCTTACTGCACACGCCGCGAGCCATTTTTTCCGGCGAAGGTGCTTACTGACGCCATGTCTCCTTCAGACAACCGCCCGCGCAAGCAACCGGTAGCCGGCGTCGAAATCAGCGCGACCAGCTACGGGGAAGTGGTGGAATGCTGCCGGCGCTGGGTGGAGGAGCGGCGGTCCGGCGCCGGCGCGCCTTCGGCTCACTACATCTGCGTAACGTCCGTTCATGGAATTGTGACGGCCCGCGACGACCGGAACGTGCGCTCGATCCTGAACGAGGCGGATATCGCGACTCCGGACGGAATGCCGCTGGTTTGGGCACTGCGGTCGTTCGGCATCAAAAATCAGCAGCGGGTCTACGGGCCTAACCTGATGCTCCGGCTTTGCGAGAGCGCGGCGCGTCACGGGCACGGGATCTATCTGTACGGCGGGCGCGAAGAAATGATGGAAGAGCTTTGCCGAAGGCTTCGCGATAAGTGCCCTGGTCTTCGGGTGGCAGGCTGCCATGCTCCGCCGTTTCGGCCCCTCACCGACGAAGAGGATGCCAAGATCGTTTCGGAGATCTCCGCTTCGGGAGCCGATCTGGTGTTTGTCGGCATCAGCACACCAAAACAAGAGCGATGGATGTACGCTCACCGCGAGCAGTTCCCCGGAATGGTGATGATCGGTGTGGGCGCCGCTTTCGATTTCCATGCGGGCCGCGTCCGGCAGGCGCCGGCATGGATGCAACGGAGCGGACTGGAGTGGTTCTTTCGACTGATGATGGAACCGGCGCGGCTGTGGCGGCGCTACTTGTTAGTGACTCCTCGTTTTCTGCCTCTCTGGGCGATGCAGCTGTTGTGGCGGCGCGCCTTCTAATCGATGCCCCGACGAGTTCTGATCGTACACAACCGATATCAGCAGGCGGGCGGCGAAGACCGCGTAGTCGAAGCGGAATCCTCCCTACTTCGGAAATACGGGCACGAAGTCTTTCTGTATGTCGACGACAACCACCGGATCGAGGGGATGGCGAAGCTGGAGTCCGCGAAGGACGCGATCTGGAGCAGCGCTTCCTATCGAAAGATCCGTGGCATGGTGCTCGATCACAACATCGAGTTGTGTCACTTTCACAACACGTTTCCGCTGATTTCTCCCGCGGCCTATTATGCGGCGGCGCGAGCGGGCGCGGTCGTGGTGCAGACATTGCACAATTACCGGCTTCTATGTCCCGGCTCGCTGCTCATGCGGGAAGACAGGGTTTGTGAAGAGTGCGTCGGGCGGACTTTTGTCTGGCCTGGGGCCATTCACCGATGTTACCGGGACAGTTATACGGCGAGCGTCACGACGGTTGCAATGCTCAGCGTTCATAACGTGATGGGCACCTGGTCGCGTAAAGTGGATCGCTACATCGCATTGAGCGAGTTCGGGCGGGAGAAGTTCATCCGGGGCGGCTTGCCCGCTGAGAAGATCACGGTAAAGCCCAATTTCGTCGATCCAGACCCCGGCTGCGGCGCCGGCGAAGGCGGCTATGCCTTGTTTGCGGGCCGGCTCAGCCCGGAAAAAGGGGTGGCCGCGCTGCTCGATGCCTGGAGTAAACATCCTGAGTTTCCGGAGCTGCGGATTGCCGGCGGGGGCCCGCTGGCGCCGATGGTGAAGGCGGCCAGCGCCGGCCAGCATAATGTGCTTTGGCTCGGCGAGATGGGACGCGCCCAGATCCTGGAGCAAATGCGCGGGGCGCGATTTCTCGTTTGTCCCTCGACGTGGTACGAATGCTTTCCGCTGGTAATTGTCGAGGCGTTCGCCTGCGGTCTGCCGGTAATCGCCAGTGACCTGGGGGGGCTTTCGGAGCTGGTGCAACCGGGGAAGACTGGACTGCTCTTCACGCCCGGAAGCGCGAAAGATTTGTCCGCCCAAGTGCAATGGGCCCTCTCCTGCCCGCAACTGGTCGAGGCGATGCGGTCGAATGCGCGGCGGGAGTACGAGGCGCGTTACACGGCTCACCAAAACTACGAGATGCTCACGTCCATTTACAACGAAGCGATGCGGCGGCCGGCGGCGGGCGCGGTCCGCACGCGGCCGGCGGCCGCTTGAAATTCCTGTGACCTGCTCTCCTGCATCAACAACTCAGGCGGCTTCACCCTCGACGACGGCGTGCCCGGCGGCGAACACATGGGATAGTCCAGAAATCCAAGTCTTGCTGGCGTGTGCCCGGCGGCAGATGCCGCCGTGGGCGATCGCGCATACGGCGAGCCAACTGCGCCATGAGATCGATTGGCAGGCCCTGCTTCGGGAAGCACACCGTCACGCGGTTCTGCTGCTGTTGCGCCACAATCTGCAGCGCCACTTCTGGCCGCAAATCCCGGCCGAAGTCCGGGAGTATTTGACGCAGGCCGCCCAGCACGCGCAGCGGCGGAATCTTGCGCTCACGGCGGAATTGCTGAAAATTTTGCGCACTCTGCGCGGCGCCGGAGTGCCGGCGATTCCTTTCAAGGGGCCGGTTCTGGCGGCGGCAGCGTATGGGAACGCGGCGCTGCGGACGTTCGGCGATCTCGATATCCTGGTGCATGAGCAGGATCTGACAGCGGCCGGCGAGGCCCTGGTGGCGCAGGGCTATGTTCCAAAATTCACGTTCACCTCGCAGCAGGAGCGCGCTTACCGGAAAGCCGAGTGCGCGCTGCAATTCCGGCATGCGACGCGGGATGTCGTGGTGGAACTGCACTGGTCGCTGACCGAGAGATATCTCTCGATCAATCTGCCAATCGACGACTTCTGGAACCGCGCGATAGCGGTGAAAGTTTCAGGCCATCCGGCGGTCACCTTCGCTCCGGAAGACCTGTTCCTTTATCTCTGCGTTCATGGAAGCAAGCACGAATGGGAACGGTTGGAATGGCTGAGCAGCGTGGCGGCGGTGATGGAAGCGCAGCCGGAGATGAATTGGGAGGCGGTGGCCGCGCGGGCGCAGGAATGCGGCATCCGACGTTTGGTCAAGGTAGCGGTATTGCTCGCCAACCGGCTGCTGCACGTTCCGCTTCCGCTGCCCTTTCGAAACGAAGCTGAATCCGATCACGGGGTCGATACACTCTTTCGGGAAGTCATGCTGAAGATTTTCGCCCCCGGCCTCCCGGAAAATGACGCTCACAAGCGCGGTAACTGGTATCTGTTCCTCCTGCGCACGCGGGAACGGTGGGCCGATAAGACGCGGATCATTCTCCGGTCCAGTTTACGGCTGCCGCATCCGAATGCAGAGCGGTATATGTTGCCGCCGCAGTTGACGTATTTGCACTACGTCGTGAGACCGTTGCGGCTGCTGCGCGCCTCTGTAGCACTGACGTGGCATTACTGGACAGCCGAGCGAAGGCGGCTAACCGCGCCGCAACTCGAGCGGGAGTCGGGGCACGGCCGCGATTCCGCCGACGCACACCTTTTTACTCACTAGCGTATGCATCGCTGGAAACAGGCCGGTCACGAGGAGTAAGTCCTACAAGGATTCATCGATATGTCATTGACTCCGCAACCCTGGCAGTCTCCCAATCTTCGCGGCCGGGATCCGCATCCGGTTCACATGGAGCGCCGCGTGGAAGATCTTCTCGCCGCGCTCGAGAGCACGCTGACCGCGGGTCCCAGCGCTGCCGACCACCCGACAACCAGCCTGGCGACGTACGGCCGCGCGCTGAAACGCCATCGATTTGCGCTGGCTTTCGTCGCGCTCGTATGCGCGGCCGGCGCGTGGTTTCTGAGCAACATGCAGGACAAGGTGTACCAGGCGCACACCACGCTTGAGCTTCTCGAGCCGAACCGGTCGCTGATGAACATGCAGAACTTCACGCCGGGCGGGAATTCGATTCTTTCCCAGGAAGTTTACATGGAGACCCAGGTGAACCTGCTGCGGAGCGAGAGTTTGCTCAGCCGGGTTCGCCATGACTTGGAGCAGGAGGGGGTTGTAAAGCCGGTGGCTGCCGCGCTGGCCACGCAGGAGGGCATAGCGCCGGAGGACGCCTCACCGGTGAGCCGCTCCAAATTGAATGTTTCACCGATTCGGGATACTCGCCTCATCAACCTGACTTATGACGCGTACGATCCAAAACTAGCCGCGAGGATTCTGAACGCCATCACTGCCGCGTACATTCAGGAGGATGTCAACGTTCGCGTTGACAATACGGAGCAGACGCAACACTGGCTGCAGAAGCAGTTGGAGGATACCAAGGCCAAACTGGAAGCGTCCGAATCCAACCTGCAGAAATACGCCAAGTCCTCCGGGTTGTTGTACACGTCTCCGAAGGGGCAAGTTGCGGAACAGACCGAGGACAAACTGCAATTCCTGGCGCAGGACCTTTCGCAATCGCAGGCGAAGCTGGCCGATTTGCAGGCAAAATATGAGATCGCAAAAAGCAAGGCCGCGGGCGCCCCGGTAAGCGCCGATAATCCGACGGTTCGCGACCTGGAGACTCGCCTGGCCGACCTCAGGCGGCAGCGCGCCGCTCTGAACAGCACTTTCACGCCGGAGTACTTCAAGGTCCAGGAGACCGATGCGGCGATCCAGGAAGTGCAGGCGAATCTGGAAAAAGAGTATGCCCGGTGGGTGAAGCAGCTCGGCGACGCCTACGCCGTCGAGCAGCGCCATGAAAACCTGCTTCAGAGTGCATATAACCAGCAGGCGGGACTGGTCGGCGACCAGGCTTACAAGGCGATCCACTACAACGTGCTCAAGCGGGAAGTGGAAACCAACCGCAATCTATACGACGCGCTGCTCGCGGGTATGAAGGAAGCGGGCGTGAATGCGGCGGCGCGCGTGAACAACGCGCGGGTCGTGGATTCGGCGCAGCCTCCGCGGCTGCCCTACCGGCCGACGCCCGAACGAAATGCCATCATCGGGCTTATTTCCGGGTTGATGCTGGCGAGCGTTTTCGCGCTGGCCCGAGAAAGCAGCGACCGCCGGGTGAAGGCGCCCGGAATCGTTCCCACCTACTTGAACATTCCGGAACTGGGAGTGATCCCCACGGCGAAGCCGTACCTGCTGCCCACGGCATACCACGATTCCGGCGGGATTTACGAACGGCAGCGAAACGGGATCATTGGAGACCGCCGGTCGCGGAGCCGGCAAGCGAAGTTCAGCCCGATTCAAGAGGCGTTTCACGCCGCAGTAACCTCGATCCTGTCGGCCTCGCGAACCGAGGCGCCGCCCAAAGTGGTGGTCGTGACCAGCGGCGCGCCGCATGAAGGCAAAAGCACGGTCATCGGCAATCTGGCCATGATCGCCGCGCAGATCGGGCGGCGGGTGTTGCTGATCGACGGCGATCTGCGCAATCCGCGCCAGCACCACATCTATGGCGTTTCCAACAAGCCGGGGCTGAGCGATCTTCTGCGGACCGCCGGCCTGGATGACGAGGCGCTGTCGCAGGAAGTAGTCAAGCCCACCTCCGTTCGCGGATTGTCCCTGCTTCCGAGCGGCACCAAGTCCGATCAGGTGGCGACGCTGCTGCATTCGCAGCGATTGTCCGAACTGATGGAGCAATTGCGCGACGAATTCGACCTGATTCTGATCGACACGCCGCCGGTATTGCCGTTTGCCGATGCCCGCGTATTCGGAAGAGTCGCCGACGCGGTGGTGTTGGTCGTTCGTTCCGGCCAGACCACCCGTCAACTGGCGCAGGCAGCGCAAGCTCGTTTTATCGAGGACGGTGTACCGGTGTTCGGGACGATTCTGAACGATTGGAACGGGAAGGAGTCGTCTTACTACCAGAGCCACTACGCGTACCCGGGGTGATGGGCGAGACGCGTTCCCGAAAACACACATGAGTTCCCGACTTTTCACTTCCCGCGCGGAAGCTCTTCGGCCGGAAGCCGGCGGCAAAGCGGCGCTGCTGGTTCCGGAGATTGACCGCCTGTGGCGATGGACGCCGCGGGGCGCTTTAGCTTTGGCCGATCAGGGCTTGATTTCCGGATCAAATTTCATATTGGGCGTCAGCCTGGCGCGATACGCGGGTCCTGAGCCTTACGGCGCCTACATGATCATGTTCGCGGTCTTTCTGCTGGTCGCCAATCTGCACCAGGCGATCCTGTTGGAGCCGACGAGCGTTTTGGCGTTTTCGCTGTTTCCCGATCGGAGCGACCGGTATCTCCGCGCCGTCGTCCGCATGCATCTGATCTTCAGTGCGGTCTTTCTGGCGCTAGCGGGATTGGTTTGGATGCTGGCTCCGCTGCTGCGGATTCGCGGGCCGCTGGCCAACGCCCTGGCCGGCCTGATCATCGCTACGCCTTGCGTACTGCTGTTCTGGCTGGCGCGCTGCTTCGCGTATCTGGAATTCGCACCCGGGCGCGCGGCGCGGGGGTCGCTGGCATACTGCGCCGCGGTGGCAGGAGGGCTTTTCATCAGCTATTTGCGCGGCAGCGTCACCCCGCTCAGCACATTCTTGTGGACGGCGCTGGCCGCCTTGATCGCCAGCGTGTTACTGCTTTACCGATATCGCGCCAGCCTTCCTGCCGCGCACAACGAGCCCGGGGTGGGCGAAGTCTGGATCCGGCATTGGCGGTTCGGGCGCTGGGGGCTGAGCACGGTCGGGCTCTCCTGGGCGCAGACCAACAGTATCTCGGTGATCAGCGGCTCGCTGCTGGGGCTGGGGGCTACGGGAGGGCTCAATGCCCTGGTGGGCCTGCTGCTGCCGATGTTTCAGGTTTTGTCTTCGGCCACCAGGGTGGTGCTTCCCCGCATCGCCCAGATTTATACGAACCAGGGCGTCGCCGAGACCCGGCGGCCGGTGCTGAGGGTGGCGGCAATCCTGATCCTGTTGACGAGCACCTACTGGTTGGCACTCACGGCGCTTCACACGCCCCTGCTTCACTGGGTTTACGGAGAGAGATTCGCGCCATACGGGCGGTTCGTGCCGATCATCAGTCTTCATCTGCTGGCGTGCGCGGTGATTACCGCATGCGACATCGCATTCAATTCGATTCAGGCGCCGCAAGCCTCGTTTCGCGTGAAATTGACGATGGTAGCCATTATGTTGCCGCTAAACACGCTGCTGACCTGGCGGTTCGGCCTGCCCGGAGCCGTGGTGGCAGTGCCGGCGCTGAGTGCGGCTACCGCGTTCTGCATGGCGGGTAAACTCCGCCAGGTCTGGGGCCAGCCGGCTGCCGCAATTTCGGAGGGCGTACCTTCTCATGCTTGAGTTTTCCGCCGTGCCTGCTCCTTCGACCAGCCCGGCTCCGCCCGCCGAAAGTGCGGGTGAAGGGAACACTGTGCAAACCACGATCGGCCGCGGCGCCCGTCGGACGGCGCTAGTCTGGTGCAGCAACGTGGAACCAGCCGGCGGGATGGAGCGCGTCGCGCTCTCAGTGGCCAACGGGCTCGTCGAACAAGGCTGGCATGTCCTCCTGGTCGGACCATTCAGCCGCGTGCCTTTCCTGCGCAAGGCGATTCGTCCGGAAATCGAGTTCATCGATCACCAGATCCAGCGATCGCCTTCCGGCATGTTCCAGACGGCGCGCTGCCTCAACCGGATCATCCGGGAGCGCAGGGTGCAGGTGGTCTCGGCGCACGGATCGGTGTTTCCTCTGCTGTTTACCGGCACTCCGGTGGTGTGGACCGAGCACGACGTGCGCTATGCGGGCGGCGAGATGCTGCGCGGTTTCCGCGGAGTGGCATGGCGGCGGATCCGGCGGCTGGTCGAGGACGGAAGCTGGCGCCTGGTGACGGTGTCCCGGCATGTGCAGCGCGAGATCTGCCAGAAGCTGGACCTGGCGGAGGATCACGCCACGGTCATTTACAACGGATTGCCGAATGCCGGCGCATTGCACAGCCTGCCCGCTCCCCGATTCGAGCCGCCTTACCGGATCGGGTTTCTCGGCCGGCTGGTTCCACCTAAGCGGCCGTTCGAGGTGCTGGAATTGAGTTCGCGCCTCAATGCCATGGGCATTCCGCACGTGTGGAAAGTCTTCGGAGACGGTGTGCTGCTTCCCGCGATGCGCAAGAAAGCCCTCCATACTCCGGGGCACTCGGTGGAATTCTGCGGGGTGGTCGAACGGCCGGAGGAGGCCTTCCGCGAACTGGACCTGCTGTGCTTCCATGCGCGCGGCGAGCAGGAGGGTCTCGGCATGGTTTTAGTCGAAGCCCTGGCCGCGAACCGTCCGGTGGTGGCGTGGGATGCGGGATGTATTCGCGAGGTACTGACGGGGCGCGGAACGCTGGTGCCGCCGCCGTTTTCGCTGGCGCGCTTTGCCGCGACGATTGCGGGCACGCTGCTGGGCGGCGCTCCGCCGCGGCAACCGGACGACCGCTGGAGCGAAGCCCGCATGATGGCCCAGTACGACGAGATCTTGCGGGACAGCATCCGCCGCACCGCGCGAATTATCCAGAATGACTGAGAACGAAATTACCGGCCGCCCCGTGCGGCCCGCCGGTCGAGTCTGGTTTGCGCCCCAGGCCGGGGATGCTCGCGTGCCGTGGTTTCTGGTGAGCTACCTGGCAGCCATTACGATCATCGGGAAGGGGCCGACGTATCTCGGCTTGCCGCCGCTCTACTGGGGCGAGTTCGTGCTGGCGTTGGGCCTTTTGAAAATCGCGCCGTGGGGTTTCCGGAGCGATTATTTCTACCGGACGCGCTATCTCCTGTTCGTCCTTCTGCCATTCATGATGTTGGGCGCCGTACTGACTGCGCTTTCGGTGGGGCGGTGGCGGCTGGATGCCCTGCGTGACGCGGCCATCTGGTATTACGGAGCGTTCGTTTTCATCGGCATCGGTCTGGCCTCGCGCGAAGCGGTGGCGGACCGGGTCTGGCGGGTGCTGCGGGTCTGCTGGATCATATCGCTGGTCTGGAACACCGCCGATCTGCTCTCGCGGCAGCGGCTCTCGCACTCCGGCCCCGTCATTCCGTGGCGCGGCGTCCCGATTCTGTTCAACTCCACTCACGAAGCGGGCCAGAATCTGGCTCTCGGCGCCCTGATCGTGCTGTGCACGACAACCTTGCACAAGCGGGTTCTTTGGCGCCTGGTGCTCCTCCCAATCGCGGTGCTGGGCTTGTGCCTATTTGCAATTTCCGAAGGGCGCGGTATGCGGGTGGGTATCGCATCCGCGGTTGTGACGGTGCTGCTGCTTGGTATCGGCCGATTCGGCCGGGCTCGCTTCAACCAGCGGTTGTTTACGCTGGCAGTGGCGTTTGTTCCGGTTGCCGCCCTCGCGGTGGCCGCCTTTCCGGGCAAGATCACCAAGCTCTCAAACCTCGATCGGTTCGCCGCGGCCGATCCAACCGATCCGGAAGGAACCGCCAACTGGCGGATGATCTGGTGGGAACACCTGTACGACCACGTAATGGAAACGGACCCCGCCTTCGGAATCGGTTTTGGCGAGAGCCTGCATCTCTACAACCCGCTGTTGGAATCGCTCGAAGAGGAGTTCGTGGTTCGCTCTCCGCATAATTTCAACGTGACGGTTTTCAGCCGGATGGGTTTCGTGGGCCTGTTCCTCTGGCTCGGCATTCTCATTATCGGTCTCGGAGGGCTCTGCGCGCGGGTGTGGCGCGGCAGGACGGCGAGGGGCCAGATCTACACGGAGGAGCGGCGCGACGAGCTCGCTTTTTGGGTGGCGATGCTCGTCTGTACGGTCGTGAACAGCTCGTTCGGAGTATTGATGGAAGGGCCGGTGCTCGGGATCTGGTTCTGGTTCGCTCTCGGTTTTGCCAGCGGCCGCGCATTGAGTTCGGGCCGATCGCCGGAGGCTGCGCGCGGTTATCTCGCACGGCTGATTCTGCGGTACAAACTGGCGGCATATCTATCGCCGGCGCATAGCTACTAATCGAAGAAAAATAAAAACTTCAGGCGGAGGAAACGATTCATGACGAGAGTCCTGGTTACGGGTGCGGGCGGATTTATCGGCCATCACCTAGTCAATGATCTGGTTTCGAAGGGCTATTGGGTCCGCGGCGTCGACATCAAGGAGCCGGAATATGAACCAACCGCGGCCCATGAGTTCGAACTGCTCGATCTCACGAATTGGGAGAACTGCCTGCGCGCGAGCCGCGGCATCGATCAGGTATATGCACTGGCCGCGAACATGGGCGGCATCGGCTTCATCGAGAGCAACAAAGCCGTCATCGTGCGCGATAACACGCTGATCAGCCTGCACACATTGGAGGCGGCGCGGGTCAACGGCTGCCGCAAGCTGTTATACACCTCCAGCGCGTGCGTGTATGCCGGGTACCGGCAGCGCGACACCGATATCGCCCCGCTGAAGGAGGAGGATGCGTACCCGGCTGACGCCGAAGATGGCTACGGATGGGAAAAGCTCTACACCGAGCGCGCCTGCCGCCATTATCGCGAGGATTTCGGATTGGACACCCGGATTGTCCGCTTCCACAACATCTTCGGTCCCAAGGGCACCTACGAAGGAGGCCGCGAGAAGAGCCCGGCGGCGATCTGCCGCAAGATCGCCCTGGCCCAGGACGGCGACGCCATTGAAGTCTGGGGCGACGGAAACCAGACCCGCTCCTATTGCTTCATAGACGACTGCGTGGAAGGCCTTCAACGGCTCATGAAGAGCGATTTTGTGGACCCGATCAATCTCGGCCAGGATCGCATGATTTCGATCAACGAGCTGGTCGATATGGTGGCGGGGATTGCGGGCAAGCGCATCGAGAAGAAGTACAACCTTACGGCTCCGCAAGGCGTGCGCGGCCGCAATAGCGACAACACGCGCCTGCGTCAGGTGCTGAATTGGGAGCCGACGATCTCTCTGGAGGATGGCCTGCGCCGGACCTACGGTTGGATCGAAGGGCAATTGATGGTCACCGGCCGGCTTCCGGGCCGCCTGGTTCATACCGCGGCGTGAACGATCAGGGATCACCAGTGGCAGTCTTAAGCGCAGTGGCGGCTCCGTTCCGGCGTTTAATGGCGCGGGAAGATTTCCGCCGTAACCCGGCCAAGGCAGTGGTCAAACGGGTGGCGTGGCGGTTGCGCTGGGCCGCTACTTCGAGCCCGATGCGGCTGCGCCACTCGGCCGGATTTTGCCTGGCCGCGCCGAAAGGCGCCGCGGGAGCCCTGATCTACTATCTCGGGAGCTCGGAACCGGAAAGCGCGGCTTTCATCACACGCTTTTTGAAACCGGGGATGATTTTCTTCGATGTGGGCGCGCACATCGGCGAGTACAGTTTGCTCGCGGCCTCGTGCGTCGGCTACGGCGGCCAGGTGCACGCGTTTGAAGCACAGCCCACTACCGCGGAGTTGCTCCGGCAAAACTGCGCCGCCAACCGTGCGCGCAACGTGGTCGTGAATTCCTGTGCTGTATCCGACCACGAAGGGCATCTCGATTTCGACATCCACGCCGAGCCGACGATGTCGTCGATCGCAACTTCGGAGCGCGGGAACCGCGGCACGGTTACGCGTATCCGGGTTCGTTCGACGACGCTCGATGAATATTGCGGCGAGAAAGCGCTTTGGCCGGACCTGGTGAAAATCGACGTCGAAGGCGCCGAACGGCTGGTGCTGGAGGGAGCGAGCCGGATGCTCAGCCGTCCCGCGCACCGGGCGCCGGCCGTGGTATTCGAATGCCTCGATAGCACGTACCGGCAGTTCGGGTGCAGTCCCGATCAGGTGGTCGCGCTTCTACAGTCGCACGGATATCAAGTCCACCGGATCGCTCGCGAGGGAGAGATTGTTCCCCAAACGGCTGGCATCGCGCGCGGGGCCGGCTACAACCTGGTCGCCCTGAAGTCGTGAGGACCGATGAAAACAGGCATTTCCGTGGTCATGACGGTGTATAACGGCGAACGATTCGTCGCCGAATCGGTGGAGAGCGTCCTAAGCCAGACAATGCCTGAGTTTGAGCTGATCGTTGTGGATGACGGATCGACCGACGCCAGCGCCGCGATTCTGGAGAGCTATGCGCGCCGCGATTCCAGAATCCGGATCCTGCGCCGGCAGCACGCGGGGGTTCCCGCCGCCGCCAACGCCGCGATCCGGTGTGCTTCGTATGACCTGATCGCGCGCACCGATTCGGATGATCGCATGCTGCCGCAGCGGCTCGAGCGGCAGATGGAATTCCTATCAGGGCGGCCGGACGCCCACATTGCGTGCAGCAACTGCCTGTTCATCAACGCTGGGGGAAAAAGGATCGGGGCCTCGTCGTGCCAGGTGGATGTAGCCCGCGGCAAGCGCGAACTGCGGCCTTCGCTTTTTCTCGAACTGGTCCAGTCGACAGTCTTGATGCGGAAAGATGCGTTTGTCGCGGTGGGAGGTTACCGGGAGGATCTTGCGTATGCGGAAGACCGCGATCTGTGGGGCCGCTTCGTCACCAGCGGATTTTCAATCGCGTGCCAGAAGGAGTTTCTCGCCGAGTTTCGTCTCCACGGCGGCGCCATGACCATGCGACGGGCGGCGTTGCAGCATCAGATCTGTTCCTATATCGATGAAAACGTCAGAAGGCGTCTGCAAGGCAAACCCGAGTTGTCGCTCGGGGAGTTTCAGGATATTTGGGCGCGTCAACCGTGGCCGAGCCGTATGCGCCAGAACGCGCGCTTTTTCGCGCTGCACGCCTTCAAACGCGCTTCCCGCCAGTACGGAGAAGGGCAGTATTGGAAATGCGCTCTTTCGCTGGCGGCGGCGGTATCTCTCAATCCGGCTCACATTGTGGGCCGCGTGCTCAACCGGATCCAACACCATGAAGCACACGCGTAAACATGGTTGGGGGAGGGCGGCCAGGCTCCGGCGCGCGCGGCGGTCCTCCGATCCTCTACTGAGCAGGAGGCAAATTCGAATCGATCGTGCCGTGCAGTTCCTGGCCCACCGCGTGCATCCCGCCCCAGTCCTGATATCCGTTCCAGCGCCAGTGCCAGGCGGTGGGGTCGGTCACGTGGTATGCGTTGAAGTCGAATATGTTGCTTTGGTATTGGAGCAGCCCGGTTTCGTCGTAGTCGCTAACTTCGCCGTTGACTCCTTGCGGACTTTGCCGGTGAATGATCGAGTTGTTCACAATGGAATTGTTGGCGGCGATATGCGGGCCGTAGGCGCCGTCGCCCCGGTATTGCTGAATGATGCCAATGCCGTTGCCGCGGTCGCTGGCGACCTCCACGGTATTTCCGTAGACGGCGACGTCGCGCGAGTTCTGAAGCAAGATCTGCGCTCCCCACATCCAAGACGAGTTGCCCACCGAGTTGTTGCGCACCACGTTGTTCCGGATCGTCGCCGCGTAGCTGACTTCGTACTGGATTCCCGCGCCGCCCACGTTATTCACAACGGTGTTGTTCTCATACAAGGTGTTGATGCTGTCCACGTCGCTCCACAGCCCGGGGCCCGCGTTGTCGTGCACGAAGTTGCCTCTCACGACGAGCCCGTTGGTTTGCGCAAACTTAGCGCCGCCGGAGTCCCAGGCCGGGTCAAATCCGGCCCAATTATTAAACGAGATTTGATTGCCCTGGACGAGGACGTTCTGGCCGCCGGCTCCGATTCCTTTCTGCCCGTTGTCATGAACGAAGTTGCCGATCGCCTGGCCGCCGTCGCCCAGGTTGATGCCGGTGCCATGATTCCAGCGCAGTTCGTCATTAATCACCAGCCAGTTCGGGCCCGGATATTGATCACCGATTGCGCCGAATTGGCCCGGCACCGCATACTTCTCAATAACCAGCGTGCTGATCGCGACGTTGCTTGCCGAGCCCGAGAATGCGCTGCGCATGACGCTGACCTCGACCTTGTGACCGGTCGGGTCGTCCGCAAAATAAATTTTCTGATTGGCGTAGTCGAAAAACCATGCGCCTGGTCCGACCGAGCCGAGGTCGGCAACATGAAGCAGCGGCCGGTCGTCGAAATAAAGGTCTTCGGGGTACGCGCATCTGGGATGCCGGTTATCGCAGAAACCATTCAATTGTCCCTGCTGACCCTGGTTATAAACCACCCAGAGCGCGCCTTCCCGGCCAAAATCTGTCAGAAGGGCAGCGCCGCTAAGAGTGGTTCCCGGCGTGCCTACAAACGTATCGCCGTCTTTGGGACGAACCATCTGCAGGCGGAAAATGCCGCCATTGAGGGCAAAGGTGGTGCCGGGAGGGTTGCGATCGACGGCCGCTTGAACGTCGTCACCAGGCGACAAAGTTATTTGACCGAATGCCAAAGCCGGAATCAGCGTGAAAGCAAGGCAAGCGAGAGCCGACGGATTTGGGGTGCCGAGGTGTTTCAGAAGTGACAAAACCTGAGGTGTTCCTTTCGTGCGGGTTGGTAATGGTGGTTACAAACCACTCTTCCGTATTTAACATTACGTGATATTTGGAACAATGACCCGGAAGTTGGGCGAGGATGTGCACTATCGTACCGAAGGGTCCTAATCGACCCTTTCGGCGTTCCGCCAAGACGCTGATTCAAAGGTTCTTATGAAAGGAGCTCATGAACTCTAACATGCCTTCGCTGAGCGTGGAAGCACTGATTAAACCGGCGCCCCACGCGGTTTCCTGCGAGCTATCCGGTGAGACTGTGATTCTTGACACCGCCTCAGACCGGTATTTCGCGCTTACCGCGATCGGAACCCAGATTTGGGATTGGCTGCAGACGCCTTGTACCTTGGCGGCTCTGTGTGAGCGCCTGCGGCAGGAGTACGACGTGACGCCAGAGCAGTGCCACGCCGACGTATCGGCGCTCCTGGACCAGTTGGCGCAGCATGGCCTCATAACGATTGGCGAATGACGTCACGTTTCAAAAAGGGTTTGACCCGGTCAAAGGGAGAGTTCTGGATGCTGGCCCAAGCCCTGACGGCTGTCGCCATGACTCGGGTTGCTCTGTGGGCGGTTCCGCTGGCGCTAGTGCGGCGGTCGGTTCGGTGGCTGCTATCGGCCGAGCACCCATTGGCGCGGCGACGCCGGTGTCCGCAGGATCAAGTGATTCGAGCGGTGGCATCGGCCGGCAAGCACTGTCCCGTTGGCAGCACGTGCCTGGCGACGGCCCTGGTGGGCCAGGCGCTGCTCGAGCGTCACGGCTACCGCGCTCAGTTGCGCCTGGGCGCGCGGAGGAAGCCGGACGGCGCGTTTACCGCGCATGCGTGGCTGGAGCAGAACGGAAGAGTAATTCTCGGCGGGCCGGCAGCGGTCGTGGACTCGTACACGCGCTTTCCGGAAATGGAGCACTTGATTCGATGAGCGGTATTGCCGGCTTGTATTATCGCCAGGAGCGCCCGGTGGAGACCGAAGCCCTGCAGGCTATGCTCCACGCCATCCGGCATCGCGGACCCGACGGCAGTGGCGTGTGGCGTGACGGCTCAGTGGGGTTCGGGCATTGCGCCCTGCACATCACCCCGGAGTCTCTTTGCGAACGGTTGCCCGCCGCCACCGCGGAATCAGATCTCGCGATCACCGCCGATGCCCGCATTGACAACCGGGCCGAGCTGCTGGGTGATTTGGAAGTCCGCGCGCAATCCGGCGCCGTCACCGACAGCGATTTGATCCTGGCGGCCTACCGCAAATGGGGCGAGGCGTGCGTGGACCGCCTGATCGGGGATTTTGCGTTTGCCATCTGGGACCGGCGGCGCCGCACGATTTTCTGCGCCTGCGATCCCATGGGCGTCAAGAGCCTTTACTACTTCGAGTCTGCTCAACTTTTCGCATTCGCTTCGGAAATCAAGGCGCTGCTCGCGCTTCCGGAAGTGCCGCGCAAATTGAATGAGCTGCGCGTGGCGGAATACCTCGTCACCCTTTTTGAAGATCGGTCGGGCACCTTCTATGACGGGATCCGCCGGTTGCCGGGAGCCTGCGTGATGACGGTGACCCCGGAACGCTGCGCCGTCCGGCAATACTGGGCGCTCGACCCCAAGCGCGAGCTCCGCCTTGGTTCGGGCGACGAGTATGTCGAAGCCTTCCGGGATCTGTTTACCGAAGCCGTGCGCTGCCGCACGCGGAGCGCATTCCCGATCGGGGCGGCGCTGAGCGGCGGGCTCGATTCCTCTTCCATCGCGTGCCTGGCGTCGCGGACCCGCGCGCCCCTGCACACCTTCTCGCTGATCTTTCCCGATCTGCCGGCCGAGGACCGCCGGGTCATCGACGAGCGCGCGCAAATCCAGGCCGTCCTGGATGGCGGCGGTTTCGAGCCGCACTTCATCGAGGCCGATCGCCTCAGTCCCATGGGGCAGATCGACCGCATCCATTTCCACCTCGACCACGCCAACTACGCGCCCAACCTTTATCTGCATTGGGCGATGTACGGCGCGGCGCGCGATCGGGGAGTACGCGTGTTCCTGGATGGCTTCGACGGCGATTCCACGGTTTCCCACGGTTTCGAGCGTCTCACCGAGCTCGCGCAGACTCTGCGGTGGCGTGAAGCGTGGCGCGAGGCTCGCCTTCTCTCACGGAATCAGCTCCAGGGCATACCGCCGCCGCGTATTGTGAAAGAGTTTTGCATCAAGCCCCTGACGCCGCGATGGGCCTATCTTGGCTGGCAGTTCGTGCGCGGACGCTATCGCCGCGTTACCGGAAATAAGATTCTGATCAGCGAGAAGCTGAAGCGGCGGACAGATATCGAGCGCCGCGCGCGCACCCTCCTGCGCTCCCAAACCGCATGGTCGCTGCGGCGTACCGCGCGCCAGATCCACTGGCAGGGCCTCAATCAAGCGCTCTACGCTTACAGCCTGGAGATTGCCGACAAGGCCACCGCCGCGTTCGGCGTCGAGGCCCGCTATCCGTTCTTCGACCGCCGCGTGATGGAGTTTTGCCTGGCGTTACCCGCGGACCAGAAACTGGGCGAGGGATGGAATCGCTGGATCCTGAGGCGGGCCATGCAGGAAGTGCTGCCGCCGCAGATCCAATGGCGGCGGTCGAAAGGAAACCTGAGCCCTAATTTTCATCGGCGCCTGCTCGACTTCGAACGCGAGAATTTAGAGCGGGTGATCCTCAAGGATCCCGCTGCGATCGCGCCGTTTGTCGATTGCGACGCCATGCAGGGGGCTTATCGCGAATATCAAAAGGATCACGTCCGAACCCGCGGAGAATCTATCCAGTTGTTCGCCGCGGTAAACCTGGCGCTATGGTTACGGTCCGCCGGGTTTAGTTCGTGATAAACGCATCTACCGAAACCACGGATGGGTGCAGAAAGGAGGAGCCGATGAAAGAGAAAAAACAATGGATGCAGCCGCAACTGATCGTTCTGGGTGATGTGAAAGACCTGACGCTGGCCAAAGACAAACACTTTGGCACCAGCGACGGTTTTCTCTTTAACAATACGCCCATCAGCGGTTGATTCGCGCCTTGTGGGGGACTGCCGTGCGCCCGTGCGCTCGCAGTCCCCGATTTTTTGAGAACGGGTTTCCCTGAAAATGTTCCACTATTCTGCGTACAATCTTGCCATTGCTTCTGAGATCCGTCTTCCGGAGCTGCCGCTGGGACCACCCGGGGACGACCTGCAGCTCCGCCTCGCCGCCGCCGAGGGGCCTGTCGAGCCGCAGCCCATCCAATGGCGCGAGCCTGTGGGCGAAGCATTTTTCTCCTTCCCGCGAGTCGGGCGCTTCCTGGTACGCGCCGGCCGGGAAGTAATTATCACTCCGGATCCCGATTCGGACCCGACCCTCTTTCCTCTCTACGTCCAGGGGATGATGCTGGCTTCGGCTCTCTATCAGCGCGGGCTATTTGTCCTTCATGCCAGCGTGATCGACTTCGACGGCAGCGCGGTGGCGTTGATGGGCCCGATCGGGGCCGGCAAATCAACGTTTGCGTCGGCGTTCCATGCCCGGGGCCACCGCCTCCTGGCCGATGACAATGCAGCTCTCGCAAGCGATCATGGCGTCCTGCAGGTCTTGCCGGCGTTTCCCAGCCTGAAGGTGTATCCGGAGGTCGCCCGCTCTCTCGGACACCGCTCGCTGACGCTTAAGCCGATGCACCATTCGCAAATCAAGCAGGCACAGTCGGTGGCGCACGCCTTCTCGCGCACTCCGCGTCCCTTGCAGGCGATATACGTGCTGGATCGCGAGGCGCCGCCCGCCATCTCCGGTCTTACGCCCATCGAATCCATCACGGAGTTGATCCGCCACTCGGTGCCCACCCGCTGGGCTGTGAAGGGCAGCCCGTGCCACCTCAAAATGTGTGCCAGCATGGCGCAGCGCATCCCTATGTTTCGGGTTCGGACCTTCCAGGACATCGCCGAGATTGGACCAATCGCAGCGCAAATCGAACGTCATCTTGCGCCGCAGTTGAATTCCCTCGGGGACCGCCAATGCCGGATCGCGTAGCGGAATACTTTCATGAACAGCCTCCTGCGTAAGTGCGAACAAGCCCGCGCGCAATTAGACGTCCTGCCGAAAATCGGCCGGCTGCTCTGGCGCGCGGCGGGCAAGTGGACGGTCCTGTGGGCCGCGGCCCTCGCGCTCTCCGGATTACTGCCGATCGCGGTCATCTGGCTAACCAAGCGGATGATCGATCAACTGGCGGCGCTAAGCCATGGGGGCTTCGCGTGGCAGGCCGCCCAGCCGGCGCTCCTCACCGGCGCGTTGATCGGAGCCGCCATCCTGATCATGGAACTGCTGCAGGGCGGGCTCGAGTGGCTGCGCGCGATGCAATCGGAGTTGCTCCAGGATCGGATCGCGGCGCTGGTGCAGGAGAAAGCCACCGAAGTCGATCTCGCTTTCTACGAGACCCCGGCATACTTTGATCAGTTTTATCGCGCTCAGGACGAAGCCCAGACTCGTCCTCCGGTGCTTCTCGAGAACCTCGGCAGCCTTCTGCAGAATGGTGTCAGCCTGATCATGATTGGCGCCCTGGTGGCGGGTTACAGCCCCTGGCTGCTGGTTCTGCTCGGGTTGAGTTCGGTTCCCGCGTTCTCGATTGTGGCGCGGTATAACTGGCTCCAGCATGGGTGGTGGCAGCAGACGACCGTGGAGCGCCGCTGGCTTCAGTATTACGATCAGAAGTTCGCCAGCCCGGCGATGGCCCCCGAGCTGCGGCTGTACCGGCTCGGGCCGAAATTTCGCGCCGCCTACCAGGTCTTGCGCAAGCAGCTGCGGGTGCAGCGGCTCGATTTGATCGAGCGCCAGACCCGCGATCGCATGCTCGCCGCCCTGGCCGGGCTCGGTATCGCCGGAAGCGCGGTTGGGTGGATCGTCTGGCGTCTGCTGCACGGCAGCGCCACGCTGGGTGACCTCGCCCTCTTCTACCAGGCGTTCATGGGCGGCAGCGCCCTGGTCCGGCTGCTGACCGGCAGCCTGGGCCAATCGCTCACGTGCATTTTGCGCCTGGGCGAGCTATTCCAGTTTCTCGAACTAAAGCCCGCCATCACCGATCCTCCGAACCCCGTTCCTGCTCCCGTCAGGATCAACCGCGGCATTCACTTCGAGAAGGTGACATTCCAATATCCCGACAGTCCCAAGTCAACGCTGCGGGAGCTCGATCTGTTTCTGCCCGCGGGGCTGGTGGTGGCGGTGGTCGGCCCGAATGGAGCGGGCAAAAGCACCCTCGTCAAATTACTGTGCCGTTTTTACGACCCGGCCGGGGGCCGGATTACGGTCGACGGCATTGACCTGCGCGACATGGCGGTGGACGAAGCGCGCGCCCTTTGCTCGGTGCTGTTCCAGCTTCCGGCGTCCTACGACGCCACGGCCCGCGAAAATATCGCCTTAGGATCAGCGGTTGCGCCCGATGAAAGAGCGGTGCAGCAGGCCGCCGTGGCCTCGGGCGCTGATGAAGTGATCTGCCGTCTGCCGCAGGGCTATTCCACTAAGCTCGGCAAGTCGTTCGCGGAAGGGAATGAGCTCAGCGCCGGCGAGTGGCAGCGTGTTGCGATGGCGCGCGCGTTTTACCGGCGCTCCCCGCTCATCCTGCTCGATGAGCCCACCAGCTTCATGGACCCCTGGGCCGAGGCCGATTGGTTCGTTCGCCTGCGCCGGCTCGCGGCGGATCGCACCGCGATGGTGGTGACCCACCGTTTCACGATCGCGATGCGCGCCGATCTCATCCACGTGATGAATGAAGGGCGCGTCGTCGAATCGGGCACGCACGAGGAACTGCTGGCGCGCGATGGACTGTACGCCCGCTCCTGGAAAGACCAGGTCCGCGCCAGCGAGCAGGGCGAGACGGTGTCGGCCGGCGTCGAGTAAACTGAAGCATGTCGCTGCCGAGGGCGATCGGCCTGCTCTCGCTCACTTTGCTGACGGTGCTTGCGCTGCTGCTGCCGGCGCCGTATAAGGGCAAAACGGCCACGTTCGGCCTGATGCATCCGGCCGCGCACATCGTGGTTTTCTTTCTCTTATATCTATGCATCTCCGCCGGATCCAGCACGGCCCGGCAATCCGCGGTGGTCCTGCTGTTTCTGCTCGCCTTTGGAGCCGCGCTCGAATTTCTGCAGACGCGCGTCTACGGAACTCCGTTGGAATATCGTGATATCTCCGCAGACGCGGCCGGGGCCATGCTCGCTTTCATCTTCCATTCCGCGCGGCGGCCGAGCTCAAAGCCGGAATAACGGGCGATGCCGGTCAGGGCAGGGAAGCGCTCAGCGGCTTATCGAAACAGTGCCGCCGGACAACCCAAGTCCCGAATCGCGCTGCGAAACGTAGCGTCTGCCTTAGCAGGCTGGCCGTACCGGGCGAATGAGAGCCCGACATTGCGCGAGGCGTTACATAACGCGGTGCGCACCAGGGGACATCCTAGATTAAGGCCGGCTGCGCCCGATTGAACCGCGCAACTATTCGGCGCCAATTTTCCATATAAACGCACGAGATCCGCGGGCAATTTGGGGGACGAGGGATTGAGCACGAGTCCTTCCATCAGGGCCACCGCCGCGCGATCCGGATCGCCCAACGCCAACCAGGTCAGGGACAGCTCTTCCGAGAATTCTTCATCCGGGCGCCGGGATCGGGCTTCTTCCAACAGATCGAGCGCCTTCCGCGGTTCCGCAAGCCGCCGGTATGTCCGTGCGAGTTCCAGAAACAGAGGCGGCCATACGGTTGCGTCGGCGTTTTTGCCGGTATCGAGATTCGCCTTGCGGATTTGCTGCTTCTCGGCGCGGTCGGCTTCCTGTCCTCGCAAGAGGGCCGCAAGCGCCTTCCGGTACCAGACGGCGGCGGCACTGTCTGGATCCTTTCCGCTGCCCCCGACACTGTCGCCCTTCCTGCGAAAGGCGAGCCCCGCCACTTCGAAGGGTCTCGGGATCAGGCGGTTATCGGGCAACCCGCCCAGTATGGCCAGCGCCCGCTCCATCTCCCCGGCGGCTCCATCGAGATCCGGCGGCCGCGCATTGAGCCGTGATGCCGCGAGCAGTTCATGCGTTTTGAAGCTGCCCGGCACGGCTGCGACCGCACTTGCCCCCAGGCGAGATTCGTCGGTCCAATCGAAATTGCGGAAAAACGTGCGCGTAGCGAACGCACCGCAGAGCAGGATCATGGCCGCCCACGCCACCCGGCGCGGATTGCCGGCGGCGGGCGCGAGTCGCCGGCCCGCGAATCGGAGCACCAGCACGAGGCAGCCGGCCAGCCCGACCGAGGGCAAGTAGAGGAACCGTTCCGCCATGATGGTTCCGATCAGGATCACTACATTCGCAACCGGCGCCAGCGCGACGAAAAAGAAGAACACGAAAAAGAAAACCGGTTTGGCGCGGCGGTACGAATAAATCGCGATGCCGGCGGCCGCCAGGCAGATCAGCAGCGCCAGAATGGCGGCCAAATCGTCCCACCGCGACAGGCGCCACCCGAACAGCGGCACCGCGTTGTACGAATAATCCGCCGACAACCGGGAGGGCCAGACGAATGCCCACAAGTATTTTCCGATCACTCGAATGGCAGTGAGCCGCGCCGTCAGAAAATCCGCGCCGGTAAGCGGATTATCCGGAAACGGAATGACGCCGGCGAATTCGCGAGCCAACACGTCGGCGCGGAGCTTGAAATAGACCGCGAATGGCGGAATCAGCGCGGCATACCCGATCCAGCGCTCCTTCCACCTGCCTGCGCGCGTCGCCGTTATGTCGTACAGGAACATAAGCGCGGGCAGGACAGCGGCGCTTTCTTTTGAGGAGATTCCGATGAATGCCGCGGCTCCCACTCCGGCGAGCCACCCGAGCCGGCGCCTTCCGGCGCAGCGCCCCGCCTGCACATGGCAGCAAAGCCCGGCCAGGACCCCGAAACCGGCCAGCAAATCGGCACGGCCTACGATGTAAGTTACGGATTCGGTCAGCAGCGGATGCAAGGCCCAAAGGGCGGTGAGCGCCCAGGCCGCGTTCATTTCCTGGAGCACCAGCAGGCCCAACAGGTACACCAGCATAATGTTCACGGCGTGGATGCCAAAGTTGACCCAGTGATATCCGGCGGGACGATTTCCGTTTCCAAACACGGCGTAGTTCACCAGGTAGGAAAATGTTGTAAACGGCCGGTAGAGCCCGGAATTCGTTGTTTTGTACCAGAAGTCCTCGCCCAGAATGAGATCGATATTTTGCGGCGTCATCGCGCGGATGCGCGCATCCTGTCCGATCTGGATGGCGCTGTCGAGCACCAGCCCGGATCGAAAAGAATTGGAATATGCCGCGAGCGCGATGACCCAAACCGCTACGAGACGCCATGCATGCAGACGCCAATCCGACGGCTGCGGCGCCGGCACGCTCAGCTTTCCCAATTCGGGTTGTTCTGTACGGAGCGCGCGCCTTCGATTCTTCTTCTTCATGGGATCAATGAGGATCGCAATTTTCCATGCTATCCCAGCGATGCTCCTCCGGACCTGCTAAAATTTTCCCGAGTTCCGCCATGACTTGCCGCAGTGTCCGAACATTTAGACTTCTGATCACGGTGCTCACCGGCTTGCCGGCCGCTGCCTTCGCCGCGAACTGTGACGCATTGAGAGCGCTCTCTCTGCCCGACACGACCATCACGGCAGCCACAACCGTCGCTGCCGGGGGCTTCGCTGCTTCGGGCAATGGCGGCCGGGGCGGCGAAGCCTTCCGCGGCTTGCCGGCCTTTTGCGAAGTTCACGGTGTCATCAAGCCAACGCCGGCATCGGCCATTCACTTCGAAGTGTGGCTGCCGCTCACCGGTTGGAACGGGAAACTCGAGGCGGTGGGTAACGGGGGTCTTGCCGGCAGCATCAGCTTTGCGGCGATGGCGGTGGCGGTGCAGAACGGATATGCGGCCGCCAGCACCGACACCGGCCACACCACGGCCGAGCCGAAGGAATGGCTGCAAAACCGGGAACGCCTCATCGACTACAGCTACCGCAGCCTGCACTTGACCACGGTGGACGCGAAGGCCGTTGTCAATGCCTTCTACGGCCAGACCGCCGCCGGTTCCTACTACACCGGATGCTCCACCGGGGGCAAGCAGGGCCTCATGGAAGCGCAGCGTTACCCGGCTGATTTCGACGGTATCGTCGCCGGCGACGCCGCCAATTTCTGGACTCACCAGATGATGAGCGAAGTCTGGGATGGCATCGCGACATCGACTCCTGAAACCGTTCTCTCCACCGAGAAGCTGCAACTGGTCCAGGATGCGGTCCTCAAGCAGTGTGACGGGCTCGATGGTGTCGTCGATGGCTTGATCGCTGATCCGCGCCGCTGCCATTTCAACCCCAAGGCGCTGTTGTGCAAGGGCGGTGACGCTTCCAATTGTCTGACGGCGGCGCAGGAGAGCGCGGTCCGGAAAATTTATGCGGGTCCTTCCAACCCGCGCACCGGGGCCAGTCTCTATCCCGGCATGTATCCGGGCGGCGAGCTCGGCTGGGGCAAAGCGGGCGGCCAGATGGTGATCAACCGCGGCTCCACTTCCGGCGTCAGCTCGTACGATTTCATGCGGCTGGCTCTGTTTGCAAATCCAACCTGGGAATTTCGCAGCTTCGATTTCGATCGCGACGCGCAGGCTCTTGATGAGAAACTGGCGTCGGTGACGAACGCGACCAGCCCCGATCTGGAGGAATTCCGCAAGCTGGGCCACAAGCTCATTTACTATCACGGCACGAGCGACCCCCTCATTCCCGCCCAAAACGGGATCGACTATTACGAAAGCGTGATCGCCGCCGAAGGCAAAGGCGCCACCGGTCTGGGCCGTACGCAGGAATTCTTCCGGGTCTTTCTGGTCCCCGGCCTGTACCACTGCGCGGGCGGCCCGGGAGCGATCGGCTTTGGCGGAAATATTCCCGCGTCGCAGCGGGACGCCGATCACGATGCCCTCAGCGCAGCCGTGCGCTGGGTGGAAAAAGGCACGCCGCCCGATCGCATCATCGCGACCAAATACGTTGATGGCGCTCCGGCAAAGGGTGTCGCATTGCAGCGGCCGCTTTGCGCTTACCCCCTGGCGGGCCGCTACAAGGGGTCCGGCGATACCAACGACGCCGGCAATTTCAGCTGTGTGAAGTAAAGTCTGCGCGTTTCGAGTTCGTTTTCAGTCCAGTTCACAATACCGCCATCGTTCAACGCCGCTCTGCCTTGACGCCAACCGCAACGGGCTCTAGCATGAGGTTTAGGAGTAACGGGTCTCATATAGCACGCAGGGTATATGCACGAAATCGGGATTGCCAACTCGGTCCTGGACGCCGTACGAGTCGAGGTGCAACGGCATCCGGGGGCTCTGCCGGTGAAGGTCGCGGTGCGAATCGGCGAACTGGCCGGTGTCAATCCCGAGGCTCTGGCGTTCAGCTTTGAGGTGCTGACCAGCCATACGGAGTGGAAGCGGCTCGCACTCGAAATTGAGTGTGCCGGCGGAGACGAGCTGCGGCTGACCTACCTCGAATTGGAGGAAACATGAATCGCCTCAACCTGGAGAGGAAGGTACTGAGCGAGAACGACCGGCTGGCCGGAGAGCTGCGCGAGCGTTTCGCCGAAAACGATATTCTTTGCCTCAACATAATCGGCTCGCCTGGGGCGGGCAAGACTTCAGTGCTGGAGCGGACGCTCGAAGGTCTCGCGTGCGGGCCCGCGCGCCGCCCGCGCGCCGCCGTGCTCACCGGAGACATTCAAACCGACAACGATGCGGCCCGCCTGGCGCCTTACGGGTTCCCGGTGCACCAGATTACAACCGGCGGCGCCTGCCACCTCGATGCCCGCATGATCACGCAGGCGCTCGAAGACTGGCGCCTGGAAGATCTCGACCTGTTATTCATCGAAAACGTGGGCAACCTGGTTTGCCCGACCAGCTATGATCTGGGAGAAGCGGCGAAAATCGTGGTGCTGAGCACGCCGGAAGGTGATGACAAGCCGCTGAAATACCCAGGCATCTTCTTCAAATCATCGCTGCTGGTATTGAATAAGATCGATCTGCTGCCGCATGTTCCGTTTGACCTTGGGGCCGCGCGCGAGAACGCCCGCCGCGTGCATCCCGAGATTGAGATCGTCGAAGTCTCCTGCGCCACTGGCGCCGGGTTTGAGACGTGGCGGCGCTGGCTCGACTGCCAGCGCGCTTTGTTCGATTCGCGCGTGATCGCCGGGATTGCCTAGAAGGGCCAGATGCCAGCGACTACGGCGCGAAAACGGATTTGTCTGCGCGGCATCGTGCAGGGCGTCGGGTTTCGGCCGTTCGTCTTTCAGCTGGCGCGCCATTATCAACTGCACGGCCACGTGCGGAACACCGCCGAAGGCGTGTTGATGGAAGTAGAAGGGGAGGCCGGAACGATCGACGAATTTCTCCGTGATGTGGAGCAGGAGCATCCGCGATTTGCCCGCATCGAAGAGACGGTCATTACCGAGCTGGATCCCACGGGCGAGCCCGGTTTCGCCCTGCGGCGGAGTTCCGATGAGAAGTCGCGATTCGCGCTGGTCCCGCCGGACCTGGCGACCTGCGAGGAATGCCGCCGCGATTTTACCGACCCGGGGAACCGGCGCTTTGGCTATCCGTTCACCAATTGCACCAACTGCGGACCGCGCTACAGCATCATTCGCGATATCCCTTATGACCGGCCGCTGACGACGATGGCGGAGTTTCGCATGTGCTCTGCTTGCCGGGCCGAGTATGAGAGTCCCGAGGACCGGCGCTTTCATGCGCAGCCCAACGCCTGCCCGGTTTGTGGTCCGCAACTCACGCCTGGGGTCGCGGACGCCCGCCGCCGGCTGGCCGAAGGCTGGATTCTGGCGATCAAGGGACTGGGCGGCTTTCAATTGGCATGCGATGCGGAAAACGGCGCTGCCGTTGGCGAGCTCCGGCGGCGCAAGCGGCGAAGGGATAAGCCCTTCGGCTTGATGGCGCCCAGCCTGGCGGTGATCGAGCAATTCTGCCTGGTTTCTGATGCCGAGCGCGAGGCGCTGCTGAGCCCGCAGCGGCCGATTGTGATCCTGTCGCGGCGTTCGGGCGCGAGCATCTCCGATTCGGTGGCGCCCGATAACCCGAGCTTGGGATTCATGCTGCCCTACACGCCGTTGCATCACCTTTTATTTGCCGGGGCGCCCTATCGCGCGCTAGTCATGACCAGCGGTAACTTGAGCGAGGAGCCGATCGTTACGCGAAACGAGGATGCGCGCGCGCGCCTATCCGCGGTGGCGGATTCGTTCGTTGCGCACAACCGCGCGATCCACACACGAGTGGATGATTCGGTGGTGCGCATCTTCGAGGGAGTCCCGCGGGTGCTGCGGCGGGCGCGCGGGTTTGTGCCGCTGCCGATCGATGTGGGCGAGGAGGTGACCGAGGTCCTGGCTTGCGGCGGCGAGCTCAAGAACACCTTCTGTCTTACGAAGGGCCGGTATGCGCTGCTCAGCCAGCATATCGGCGACCTTGAAAATTTCGAGACTCTCGAGTTTTTCCGCGAAACACTCGCGCAAATGATGAAGTTATTTCGCGTGGTGCCGCGCCTGGTGGCGCACGACCTGCATCCCAACTACCTCAGTACCCGGTTTGCCCTGGGGATGGACGTTGCAGAAAAGACTGGGGTGCAACACCACCACGCCCATATCGCGGCCTGCATGGCAGAAAACCACCTTCGCGAAAAGGTAATCGGCGTGGCTCTTGACGGCACCGGTTACGGCACCGACGGCCAGATCTGGGGCGGCGAGTTCCTGATCGCGGATCTGGCGGGTTTCGAACGCCGGGCCCATTTGCGCTACGTGCCGCTGGCCTGAGGCGACCAGGCGATCCGCGAGCCGTGGCGCGCGGCGCTGAGCTATTTGACAGACGCGCTGGGTGCGCAGCATGCCGACGCGGACCTGCCGTTGTGGGCGGCCGTTCCCGGAACGCGTTTGAATGTGGTCCGCGCGATGATTCAGCGTCGTGTGAATACGGTACAGACCTCGTCCTGCGGCCGGCTGTTCGACGCGGTTGCGTCGATTGCGGGGCTGCGGCACGAAGTGAGCTTCGAAGGACAAGCGGCGATCCTGCTGGAGTCCGTAGCGGAAGACGGGCTGGATAAGCGGTACCCGTTTGAAATCGGGACGGCCGAGCCGTGGCAGATCGATATGCGTCCGGCTATCCGCGAAATTGTGGCGGATGTGCAGCGCCGGGCGCCGATCGGCGCGATTTCCGCGATGTTTCACAATACCGTCGCGGCCGTGATCGTGCAGGTGTGCGAGACACTGCGCCGCAGCGATGGGCTGAATCGCGTTTGCCTGAGCGGGGGCACGTTTCAGAACATGTATCTGCTGACGCGCGCGGTAGCGAACCTGCGCGCGATGGGGTTCGACGTCTTCCTGCACGCCCGGGTCCCCCCGAACGACGGCGGAATTTCGTTGGGACAGGCGGTAATCGGCGATTACCGGTTCCGCTTGCGAAGCGGCGCGCGCGCTTAAGACTTTTGACCCTGAATTGGTACGGGCTCGGAGCGGCAAGCGGGCCGCCGGGCTTGTGCTAGACTGACCCCGGACGGGTATCGCGCGAGGAGGGTCAATACCACAGTGGAGAGCGTGCTGGCGGCCGTGAGGGTCGCCCCGAGCAAGACGGAGATCCGTGAATTTCCCATGCCGGAGATCCCGAAGGATGCGGCCTTATTAAAAATGGAGGTCGCAGGAATCTGCGGAACCGATGTGCGCCTGTACCGCGAGCCGCCTTCGGCCGCTCCGGTGATCATGGGCCACGAGAACATCGGCTACATCGCCCGAGCCGGCAGCGAGTTCACGAAACGGCAGGGATTCCAAGAGGGCGATCTGGTGTTCCTGGAGCATTACGTGACCTGCGGTCAATGCGAGTGGTGCCACCGCGGTCAATACCGGCACTGCGAGAATACGGACTGGCGCTACAATCCGAACGCCATCCGGTACGGGTATACGGCCGCCGACGTCGCCCCATATCTATGGGGCGGTTTTGCCCAGTACGTGTATCTTCCGTGGAATGCGGTGGTGCATCGGGTGCCAAAGGGGGTAGCGCCCGAACTGGCGGGGCTGGCGACCCCGATGTCGAACGGCATCGAATGGTCGCTGTTCGATGGCGGCGTCGGCTACGGATCCAGCGTGCTCATTCAGGGTCCGGGCCAGCAGGGCCTGTCCCAGACAGTGATTTGCAAACAGGCGGGCGCGTCTCTGATCATCGTCACCGGCACGTCGCGCGACGGTGCACGGATGGAGGTGGCCCAGGCGTTGGGCGCCGATTATGTAATCGATGTTCAGAGGGAAGATCCGCTCGCGCGCATCAAGGAAATCACGGGCGGCAAGGGCGTGGACGTGGTGCTCGACTGCACCGCCGGCGCGGGGACGTTTCCTATCCTGCTCGGCGTCGAAGCGCTCAAGCGCCGCGGGGGGACGATGGTGGTGCAGGGCGAGATGGCGGAGTTCCCCAGTTTTCCAATCGGCCGCATCACCGCGAAAGCGATCACGATCAAGAGCGCGCGCGGCCACAGCTACCAGGCTTGCGAACTTGCCCTTCAACAAATCGCGTCGCAGCGGTTTCCGCTCGAGAAGGTGACCACCCACCGGTTCGGATTGAATGATGTCGACCTGGCCATCCGATCGGTGGGCGGCCAGGGGATGCCCGGTGTGATCCACGCATCGCTCATGCCCTGGCAGTGACGATTGATGCCCGGTCTCAAGCTGAAAACCGTCACTCGCACGCAGGGCAATAATAAGGCCCTCAAGGAGGGCCTCGTGAAGCCGCGGACGTGCGAGCTGGAGTTCATCGAGGTCGATCCGCTGATCGAGGCGTTTCGCCGCATGGTGCGGGGCCTCGAGTTCGATGTTTCCGAGTTGGCCCTGACCACGTACATCACGGCGCGGGCGCACGGAAAGCGATTCATCGCGCTGCCGGTTTTCCTGGTGCGGGCTTTCCATCACGGAGCGATCGTGTACAACACAAACTCCGGTATCAAGAATCCGAAAGATCTGGAAGGCCGGAAGGTCGGGGTCAACCGCGGTTATACGGTGACTACGGGCGTGTGGGCGCGGGGCATCCTGCAGCACCAGTATGGCGTCGATCTCGACGCAATCACCTGGGTACTTTCGGGTGACGAGCACGTCGCCGAGTTCCGGCCGCCGGCCCACGTAGTACCGATCGAAAAGGGAAAAAAGATGGCGGATCTCGTCGCATCGGGAGAACTGCCGGCGGCGATCGGAGTGGAGGTCAATTCCCCGGACGTGAAGCCGCTGATCCCGAGAGCCGAGGAGGCCGCATTGGAAGCGCTGCGCACCCGCGGCCATTACCCCATCAACCATCTGATCGTCGTCAAAGAAGAATTGCTCACTGCGCATCCCGAACTGGCGCCGGACCTGTTTCGGGCGTTTGCCGAATCCAAGTGCGAGTACATCCGGCGTTTGCAGAGCGGCGATATGCAGAACCCGACACGTGTCGACGAGATGCACCGGCGGGTGATGGAGATCACCGGCAGCGACCCTTTGCCGTACGGCATCGAACCCAACCGGCAGGCGCTCGAGGAACTCATCGGGTACGCGGTAGAGCAGGGCATCCTGCCGCGGCGCGTTGCTGTCGAAGACTTGTTTCCGGCAAACACGCACGGGCTGACGGGGTAGCGTGCTACGCTCATCAGGAGCCTCGATGCCGATCAGCGAATCCCGAGTGACGATTCCCGCTCTACAGCAGATGAAGCGGGACCAGCAAAAGATCGTCGGAGTCGTAGCGTGGGATTATCAGCTCGCGCAGATTGTGGACCGCGCGGGGGTGGACCTCGTGTCGGTGGGCGATTCGGTGGGAATCAATTTGTGGGGGCAGGCGAGCCCGCTGTCGGTGACGATGGAAGAGATGATCGTCGTCTGTAAGGCGGTAAGCCGCGGAGTCAAACGAGCCCTGGTCAGCTGCGATCTTCCGTTCGGCCCGCTGCAGGAGGGCGTCGAGAGCGCGCTGCGGGCGTCTATCCGGCTGGTGAAAGAAGCGGGCGCGGAGATGATCAAAATGGATGGCGCGGCGGATTTTCCCGAGGCGGTGCGCGCGGTTTCGCGAGCGGGGATTCCCGTCTTCGCCCAGTTTGGGATCACGCCGCAAACCGCTCCCCAATACGGGATCTCCTATAGCGAAATGCTAAAGCCGGGGGCGCAGGTGCCCGCGGCGATGACGGCGAAACTGGTGGACGAGGCGAGGCGCCTGGAAGACGCGGGCGCCGCGCTTCTCGACTTCACGCTCTCGGGACCGGTCGCGGGTCCAGCGGTGGTGGCCGCGGTTTCGATCCCGGTGATCGGCGGGCTTGGCGGCGGCCCGTGGCTGGATGGACGGATGCGCATGGCGCACGCCGCGATCGGGTATGCCGCGAGCGCGCTGGAAGCGAACACCGAGACCTACGCCAATGTGGCGCGCATCGCTTTCGATGCTATTACCGCCTACGGCGAAGACGTCCGTGCGGGGCGGCAGATTAAAGGCGGGATTGCGGTAAAACCGGCAAAGTGAGCGTCTTGTCCCGGCCAAACCGTCGAAGCTGCCCGCGGCTACGGCGATATGGGAAACTGAGGACCATGGTTCAATGCCGCCGCGTTCGGGATGCGCGTATTCCTGGAGGCCGGCCATGGCGCTGACGCGCCGGCGGTTTCTCGGGACAGCCGCCGTGAGCGCGGCAGCTGCCTCCGCGGCCGAGGGTCCACCACCGAACCTGGTACTCTTCATGGCCGACGAGCTGCGCGCGGAAAGCATTGCCTGCTACGGCCATCCGCTGGTCCGTACGCCCAACATCGATCGATTTGCCAAGGCGGGGACACGGTTCGAACAGTGCCACGTGCAAAACCCCGTCTGCGAGCCTTCGCGCTGCAGTTTTCTCACCGGCTGGCCGGTGCATGTCCGGGGGCATCGCAGCCTCTATTACAGTCTTCACCCCGATGAGCCAAACCTCTTCCGCTACTTGAAGGAAGCGGGCTACGAGGTGTGGTGGTTCGGAAAAAACGATCTGCTCGCGCCGGATTCTTTCGCGGCGAGCGTGACCCACGCGGAAGCGGGTCCGCCCGCGGGCATGTTCACGAAGAACCCGTATGCCGCCGACGATCCGCGTTTCTACACATTCCTGTGGGAAGAGGGCGGCGACCCGCGGTCGACCGGCGACTACGCCAATATGCAATCGGCAGCACGCGTACTCCAGGAACGCCGCCGCGCGCCAGTCTGCCTCTTTTTGCCGCTGCTGTACCCGCACCCGCCGTATTCGGCGCCCCGGGGTTTTCACAATATGTACCGGCCCGCCGATATTCCGCCGCTGCGGCCGGCTTCGACACCGAAACAGGCGCGCTTTCACGCCGCGCTGCGCCACCGGATGCGGCTCGATCAGGTTGGGGACGACCTGTTCCGCCGCATTCACGCAGTCTACCTCGGCCAGATCAGCTACTTCGACTGGGTCTTTGGGGAAATGCTGGCGGCGATCGACAACGCGGGCCGCGCGCAGGATACGTATGTGTTCCTGTTTTCCGATCATGGCGACTTCGCCGGAGATTATGGCCTCGTAGAAAAATGGCCGAATGCAATGCCCGATGTGCTGACCCGCATTCCCCTCATTGTCCGCGGGCCGGGCGTGGCGGCAGGACACACGGCGGCGGGCCAGGTGGAACTCTTCGATGTGATGGCGACCTGTCTCGAACTTGCCGGAGTGCGGGCACGGCACCGGCACTTCGCGCAGTCGTTACGGCCGCAGATGAGCGGGGGCGCCGGCGACCGGAACCGTCCCGTGTTCTGCGAGGGCGGATACAACACTTCCGAGCCCTGGGCTTTCGAACCGCTCGATCAATTCGCGGATCCGTCCAATCCGTATTACCCGAAGGTGGCGCTGCAGAATCAAGAGCCCGATACCGTGACGCGCAGCACCATGATCCGCACTCTGACGCATAAGTTGATTTTGCGTCCGGACGACCAGAGCGAGCTCTACGATTTCGCGACGGACCCGCGGGAGCTTCACAACGCGTATGGCGACTCCGCCTACCAGGGCGTTCAGGAGCGCCTGACTGCGGCGCTCGCGGATTGGTACGTGCGGACTTCCGATGTCGCTCCGCCCGAGCGAGACCCCCGAGGATTCCCGCCGAAATGACATCCACCGAGAAAGGCTACTATCATCAACGAGCGCCGGAATACGACGATTTTTATCTAGGCACTGGTCTCTACGCGGCTCGCCCGCGGCCGGGCTGGAAGGAAGAGCTCGAGCAGCTTCAGGTTGTAGCCGGCTCGATACCGGCCGCGAACATTGTGGACGTGGCGTGCGGTACAGCGTTTCTGACGCGCTATCTTCCAGGGAGGGTGATCGCGATGGACCAAAGCTCCGCGATGCTGCAAATCGCCCGGACCCGGCTGCCGGAAGGCCGCGCATTACAAGGCGACGCGCTGGCCCTGCCATTCGGGCCTCTTGCGTTCGATTGCCTGGCCGCAGGTCATTTTTATGGACATCTCAGGGAACCGGAGCGCATCCGCTTCTTAACGGAAGCCCGCCGGGTAGCCCGGCACATCCTGATCATCGATGCCGCACTGCGCGAGGGGATAGCGCCCGAACAGGAGCAGGAGCGCGTCCTCAACGACGGGTCGCATCATTCCGTGTACAAGCGGTATTTCACGCCGGCTCAAATGGTCTCGGAACTTGGCGGAGGAAGGGCTTTGTACGCAGGCCGCTGGTTCGTAGCGGTGTGGGCGTGAATTTGCGGTTATTGCGTCGCGACCGCTTTGCCGAGCAGGGCGGCGATTCGATCCGACGCAGACTGATCCGTGAGTACGTTTCCGGAATCCGGAGCGGCCGCAGACGCAGCGATTGCCGGTTTTTCGATGTCTCTCTGCCGGGTTGCCAACAAATCCAACGGTGTTTTGCCCGCCTGATTGCGGGCATTCACAACCGCGCCGTGATCCACAAGAAACTGAACCACGGCCGGGTATTTATGACTCACGGCGGCGTGCAGAGCGGTATTGCCGGCAGTGTCGGAGGCGAGCACGTCGGAATTTGCGCTCCAGGCGGTCTGCACGGCCGGCAGCACTTTGCTCTCCGGTTCCACTTTTCCAAAATCGATTACGTTCACGCCGCGGCGGTCTTCGTTGGTCCGGGACCCGGCGCCGGCAGCCAGCATTAAGGCTGTGGCGCCGTCGGGCATCGTAATTTTCGGATCTGCGCCGGCCGCAAGCAGAACCTGCATCATCTGAGGCTCGAGGAATTTCGCGGCGAGCAGGTAGGGCGTCGCGCCGATCAGCGGAGCCAACAAGAAATAGTCCGTGGAATTGCGGCGCACCGGTGTCGCCTTGGTCATACGGAGGTTGGGATCGGCGCCGTGGGCGACGAGCGCCTTTACGAGTTCCAGGTCGCCGCGGAGAATCGCCGCGTGCAGGGCGGTGTAGCCGATGCCGAGATCGTTCGGATCGGCGCCTTTATTGAGCAGAGTCACTGCCGTCTCCGGGTGGCCGCTCATGGCCGCGAGCACCAGGGCACTGGCGCCATCCGGCAAGGAATCGTTTGGGTTCGCGCCCGCCGCCAGCAGCAACCTGGCAGACTCGGCATCGCCCGAGCGCGCGGCAAAGAGCAGCGGCGTGCTGCCGCCGCGCACGACGTCGTAATTCAACTCTTCGCGCCCGGCGCGTTGCGTCTGTTCGCCAACCACGGTTTGAGAGTAGGAGCGGGAACGGGCTCGCAGATCCGCACCGAATTCGATCAGGAGCGCGGTTACGTCGGCGTGGTTGTTGGCCACAGCCCACATGAGCGCGGTTTGATCGTGCTCCGGCTCCTTCGCTTTTGGATCCGCGCCGTGGACCAGCAATGCTTTGACGGCGGCCGCATTTCCAGTGCGCGCGCACGTCATCAGCACCGTTTCGCCGTTGAGCAGTTTCGCGTTGGGGTTCGCGTTGGCGGCGAGAAGCCGGTCGACCATTGCCGCGCTGCGGTTAACGCAGGCCAGGTGGAGCGGTGTCGAGCCGAGGTCGTTTGCCGCGTCGACGCGCCCGCCGGCGCGAATCAACGCGTCCGCGGTGGCGATATCGTCGTTGTACGCGGCCCAATGCAGCGCGGTAGCGCCATCACCTTGCCGCGCATTGACGTCGGCGTGCTGCCCTAACAGCAGGCGCGCCAACTCTTGATCGCCGCTCTTTACGGCCTGAATCAAGCGCAAATCCGGAGCGGCGGCAAAGCCCGGCGCAAGCGCGAGACTCAGCACAAGAATCAGCCGCGTCATGACCGGCCCAAAGCCAGCACGGAGGGATCGAGCCTGCCCGTGCTGTCCCCAATACGCTCCCGGTTCACGCCGAATTGATCCAAGAGCGTGAGGTGCAGATTCGCCAAGGGAACGTTCAGCCTGGTGTGGCGTCCCCCCTTTAAGTTGCCGGCGCCCCCGCCGGCCAAAAGGAACGGAATATTGACCGGCGCATGCGAGTTGCTATCGGCAATACCGGCGCCATAAATCATAGTCATGTGTTCCAGCAGAGTCCCCTCGCCGTCCGGAGTATCGCGCATTTTCTCGAGCAGATAGGCAAACATTTTGACGTGATACGCGTTGATCCGGGCCGTTTTGGCGACCTTCTCGGGTTCATGCTGATGATGCGAAATGGGGTGATGGGCATCGGGCACGCCGATCTGCGGATACGTCATGCCGCTCTGCTCGTGACCCACCATCAGAGTGATGACTCTCGTGAGATCGCTTTGATAAGCGAGCACCATCAGATCGAACATCAGCTTGATGTGATCTTCCCAATGGGCCGGAATGCCGTTGGGGTGGTCGACGCGGGGAACCTCCCGGTTCTCTTTTTCCGCGTTCTGGATGCGGCGCTCGACATCGCGGACGGTATCGAGATATTCCGTGAGCTTGGTGCGATCGCTCCGCGGAAGGGCGCCTTCGAGATGCGAGACTTCCTGCGTCACCGAATCGAGAATGCTTTTCTGCTGGCGCATGCGCAACAGGCGCTCTTTGGGATCGGTGCTGCTGCTGTCGCCGAAGAGGCGCTCGAATATCAGGCGCGGATTATTCTGCGTCGGCAGCGGGGAACTGGGGCCGGTCCAGCTCAGAGTGTTGGTGTAGGCGCAGGCGTAACCCGTGTCGCAACTGCCGGCCGTTTCGCCTGACTCGATGGCCAGCTCGAGCGATGCCAATTGCGTATTCTTGCCGATCTCCCGGGCAAGAATCTGGTCGATGGAGATTCCGGCATCGAGCCAGGTTTCGCTGGTGGGCGGTGAAATGTCGGTCAGGAAGCGGGTCGTGGCTTTTGCATGGGCGCCGCCGGGGCGGCCCGGCGTGGGAATGCAGTTCAAACCGCTCAAAATCTGGAAGTGCTCGCGCAACGGTTCGAGAGCGCTCAACGTGGGCGTCATCTCGTAGTCCGGCCCGTCCTTGCCGGGCAAGTAATTCTCCATGATCATGCCGTTCGGCACGTAGACGACGCCGAAACGGTTGAAGGGCTTGGCGGCCGCGCGCAACGCCGGCGTCATGCTCTCGAGCCAAGGCAATGCGATAACCGCGCCTGCCCCGCGCAACATCGCGCGGCGCGAAATGGTTTTTTTCGTAATGATCACGGCGAGCTCCCTATTGTTTGGCGGCCAAGACCGGCTCAGTGCCGGCGAGACCCATCTGAAACGCCGGGCTATTCACGATTCCCAATATCACGGCCGACCAGCGATAATCCTGGGAAGCCGCGTCGCGCGCAATCTTCCGGATAAACGGATAGTCGGAAGGCTCGATGCCGCGGCCGATGGCATAGGCGAGAAGCTTCTCGGTGAAGGTGCGCACGAAATCCTCCTTGTGGCCCTCGATCAGCCGCCGCAACCCGGTGATTCCGGTAAATTGAGTGCCGTCCGGCAGCGAGGCGGCGGAGTCAATCGGCGCCCCGTCACTTTCCGTGCGCCATTTCCCGAGCGCGTCGAAATTCTCCAAGGAAAAACCAAGCGGGTCCATCCGCTGATGGCAGGAGGCGCAAACGGCGGACCGCCGATGCAGCTCCATCCGCTTGCGCAGCGATTGCGGCTGGCCGTCCTGGCCCGGCTCTTTCAAAGCCGGGACATCGGGCGGCGGAGGAGGAGGCGGAGCGCCCAGGAGATTCGCCAGCAGCCACCGGCCGCGGAGCGTGACGGAAGTGCGGTTGGGATAGGACGTGACAGCCAAGATGCCGGCTTGTCCCAGAAGCCCTCCGCGTACGCCGTCCGCGAACTGCACACGGCGAAAACGCGGCCCGTAAATATCGGGTATGTCGTAGTGCTTCGCCAGCCGTTCGTTCAAAAAACTGTAATTGGCCGAAACCAATTCCACAACGCCGCGGTCTTCCCGCAACTGGCTCGCGACAAAAAGGCGCGTTTCCTGGGCCATGGCCTCGCGCAACCCTTCGTCGAACTCCCGATAAAGATCGGTGTCGGGAACGATGCCGGCCAGCTTGCTCAACCCCAGCCACCGGCCGGCGAAGCCGTCAATCAGAGCCTGCGAGCGCGGATCGCGCAACATGCGATGCACCTGCTGGTCGAGCACCGTGGGATCGTGGAGGCGCGCCTGAACACCAAGGTTCCGGAGTTCGTCGTCGGGAATACTGCTCCAGAGGAAAAATGATAAGCGGGACGCGAGATCCAAATCGCTCAGCCGGTAAGCGGAACCGGCCTTCGCGTTTGCCGGCACCCCTTCCACGCGGAATAAGAAGCTGGGCGCCGCCAGAATGCGTTCCAACCCGCTCTGAATTCCGCTATCGAAATCTTTCCCGGCCCGGCCCGCCCGATAGAACTCGATCAACGTGTTCAGGTCTTCTTCGGATACGGGACGCCGGTAGGCCCGCGTCGCGAGCGTGGAGAGGATCTTCCGGGCGCAGGGTTCCTCGGCGGCGGGAGAATTCGGCGCGCAAACGAAAATGTTGCGCCGGCTCGCGGAATCCCCGTGCGAAACTGCGCCATAAGGCCCGCCGATCATCACGAACTCGACTGCGGGATTTCCGTGGTAGTACTCATTGGTGGTGCGGGCAAAGCCGATCTGCGGCGGCTGCTGGACGCCTTCCTGTTCCCAGTACCGCCGAACGAAAGAGACTCCCACCTCGTGCTCCCCGGCTTTAACGGGAACCCGCACTTCGAGGCCATCATCGGCGGTATGCATGTAGACTTCGAAGCCCGGAGATCCTTGCGTATTGCCCGCGAAACTCTCCGGCATCGTGAGGCCCTTGGCTTCGCCGCCGACGGTGAAACGCTTCAGACGGACGCCGTCCAGCCGGATGTCCACCTGGTGCGGCTCACCCATGCCGACGATGTACTCGTAATACTGTCGGCGCAGCCGAACCTTGACCGTATATTCGCCGTCCAACGGGAAGTAGTGCCGGATGAGCCCGCCGCCTTGGGACCCAAATGGCAAATCCTCCATCCGATCGTCCTGCGGCAGCAGCTTGCTGTACTTAACGGTTTCGATGCCGGCGGGCAGGGTAGGGTCTCCGATCGCCAGACGGCTCACGGTACGGGCTGCCGAAAGGTAGTTCTCCAGCAGAACCGGCGATACGGAAAGCACGCTCGCGATGTTGTCAAAACCTTCCTGATCGCTGTCATCAGCCGGCAGCAACGATTTGCCATCGATGTTGAGGTCGAGCAAGTCGCGGATGGCATTGGCGTACTCCGCGCGATTCAGCCGATGTACGGGCACGCGGCCCGGGTTCGGATTCGCCGCCGCGGCCCGGTCCAACATTTCTTCGAGTTCCGCGGCGACAGCGGCATAGGCGGCTTTGTCCGGCCGCGGCATGCCCGGCGGCGGCATTTCCCCGGTGCGCAGCTTACGGACGACTTTTTCCCAAACCGCCGGATGCCGGCCCCCGCGGTCGAGATCAGCCGCATCCAAGACCAGCCCCGCGGTCTTCAACTTGTCGTTATGACACGCCAGGCAATACTGTTGAATGGCAGCCTTGGCCGCGGGCGCCTGGGCGTGGAGCAGCAGGGGCGCGGCCGCGAAAGAGAAAACGGCGACACACTTCCCCAGCATGGGCCAATAAGCCACGTCGAAAGAATCCTATCCAATACGCCAGTGGGCGTCAACCGTATGCCCGGCGTTTACCTGCGGCTGGTTTTACTTGAAGCGGTCGTCGATTTCCACCTGGTAGCCGCTGGCGAGGCGATTGGTCTCGTTCGCCATGCCGACCACCGCCATCAGCTCGGCAAGCATTTTGTCACTCATGCCGGCTTTGCGGGCCGCGGCAGTGTGCGAGGCGATACAGTAGCCGCACTGGTTGGTGGCGCTGACGGCGAGGTAGAGCATCTCTTTCGTAACAGCATCGAGCGCTCCGGGCGCCATGATCTCCTTCACGCTCTGCCAAGTCCGGCGCAGCGTGGGCGGGTCATGCGCCAGCGCCTTCCAGAAGTTGTTGATGTAGTCGGTCTGGCGAGTGGTCAGGATATCGTCATAGACTGCGCGGACTTCCGGACCGGCGTCACGGTATTCAATAAGTCCCACGGTGGCCATGTGGATGATTATCGCGCAACGCTCCGGCATGGCCGGTGATATTCTCAAAGTGAGCGTATGATCCTGCGGAGGGCGATGTGCGGCGTGGGGTGCGGCCTGATTCTGCTGAGCGCCGTGTACGCGTTTCAACGCCCGTTCCGGGAATATCCGGCCGTGGAGTACAACGATTTTCCGCTGCCGCCCGATTACCAGGAAAAGACCGAGTGGGTGTTTGCACGGCTGATGTTTCCGGGCGGGCCGCTCGACGGCTATCGCGGCCGCTTCGACGGCGATTTCCGGCTCGGCCTTTCGCTTTGGACGCAGGATTATCCGCGCGCCGACCGCCACTTCGCGCAGGCGGTGAAGCGGCTGACCCGCGTGCACGTGCGGTCGGTCGAGCAGCCGGTTTTGCTCGAGGATAATGATGCTTACGATTGGCCGTGGCTGTATGCGGTGCAGGCGGGTGAGTGGGGATTGACTGAGCAGGAAGGGCGGCTACTGCGCGAGTATTGTCTGCGCGGCGGCTTCTTCTTCGCGGACGATTTCCACGGTCCAGACGAATGGGCCGAATTCGTCAAGCGCATCAAATTTGCCTTTCCGGACCGGCCGATTGTAGACATCGATAACGCCGACCAGATCTTTCACACGGTCTACGATATCAACGACCGGTTTGTCATCCCCGGCGCCGAGCACCTGCGCGAGGGATCCAAGAACGGCGGGCGCGTGGGCCGCTGGGTCGGGATTTACGACGACAAAGGCCGGGTGATGGTGGTGGCGAATTTCAATCAGGATACGGGCGACTCATGGGAATGGGCGGATTCGCCGAGATACCCGGTGAAGTTCTCTGATCTCGGAATCCGGCTGGGTGTCAACTACATCATCTACGCGATGACACACTGACGGGTTTATTCACGCCTGCCCCAAAACCAAGCCAGCTGAGAGGGGATCGTATAGCGCCGGGTATCAAGCACTCCCAGCGAGAGGCCGCTCTTCAATTCGGCGACGGCAATTGCAAATTTCGCGTCGGCCGAGCCAGCCAGTTGATACCGGAGCGCGACCGAGAACTGGCCTCCCGCGGGCACCGAGCTGCCGCCGGGTTGGGAGACGCGCAGCAGCGGCAGCATGAGAGCCGCTTCGAGACCGCGGCCGAGCCCGATTTCCAGGAGCGATTCGGGAATGGCCGCGGAGCGGGAGCGGGTGCTTGCGCCCAGCGTCTCGACGAAATCCATCTTCAGGCTCCCGGTTCCCAGCGGATTGGGAATTGCGGAGCGCGTGAAGATCGGCTCCGCGAACTGCGCGAGCGCGGGGCTCCAGAACACGAACGACCGTCGCACCCGGAGCAGGACCAAGACTTGTCCCCGATTATTCCGGCCTACCGTGCCGCGGCCGTAACACCAGTAAAAGTACAGCGGCGAGGCCGTGATTAACATGTCAAAAGGGGCTGCCGAAACCAGCGCTCCACTATCATGGGAGTTGACGATTTGGCGCAAAGACGGCTCGGGCAAGGCGGAGGCCGGCGCCAAGCCCGCCACGGTTCAGTCCAGGCTGGAGCTGTTTGAAGAAATCATCCTTCCTCATTTGAACGCGGCGTACAACCTGGCGCGCTGGTTGACGCATAATCCGCAGGACGCGGAAGATGTGGTTCAGGAAGCCTACCTGCGCGCATTCCGCTTCTTCGATGGCTACCGAGGCGCCGATGGCAAATCGTGGCTGCTGGCAATTGTGCGCAATACCTGCCGAAGCTGGCAACGCCGGCAGAGCCGGGATGGCTACAACCTTCTTCATTGGACTTCCGGGGCAATGACATACTGGGCGATCTCGGATCTCTCGCTCACGGATCTACAAGAGTTTCGTAAGCTGTACCGGTAGTATTCCGCACCAGCATGAAGCGATCGGCCCGTGGGAGTCGGAAAGGGTTCAGCCCGCAGCGACGTAAAGCTGGACGCGTGACGCCGGCTTACGTGAAGTAGTTTTTCACTTTTTCGAACAGGCCCTTTTCCGAAGGCGCGTTGTCAACGGGAAGGCTGTCGCGCAATTGCTCCATCAATTTGCGCTGCTCGCGTGTGAGCCGTGTCGGCGTCTTTACCGCCACGTGCACATAGAGGTCCCCACGGCCGCTGCCGTTCAGAACCGGGACTCCCTTGCCGCGCAGGCGGAATTGGGCTCCGTTTTGCGTTCCCTCGGGGATCTTCAATTTGTGCGGCTCGTCAAGAGTCGGAACCTCGAGTTCGCAGCCGAGCGCGGCTTGCGCCATGTTCAGCGGGATGGTGCAGTGCAGATCCTGGTCGTGGCGCTCGAAGAACGGGTGCTCCCGCACTTTAAGAAAAACGTAGAGATCGCCCGAAGGTCCGTTATTGGCGCCGGGCTGGCCCTCGCCGTTGAGGCGCAGGCGGGTGCCATCGTCCACGCCCGCCGGAATATTGATCTTCAGCTTGCGCTGCACCTGCTGATAACCATGCCCGCGGCACTGGCTGCAAGGATTGCGGATCACCTGTCCGGTGCCGTTGCAGGTGCTGCAGGCCCGCCGGATCGAGATGAAACTCTGCTGGTAGAGGACTTCGCCGCGCCCGTGGCAGGTCGGGCAGGTGGTGGGCCCGCTGCCCGGTTCGGAACCCGCCCCGCGGCAGCGGCCGCACAACTCCATGCGCGGCACCTGGATCTCGGCGCCCATTCCGGAGACCGCTTCTTCAAAGCTGAGCTCGAGATCGTAGCGGATATCCTCGCCTCGCTGCGCGCGCGTTCGGCGGCGGCTGCCGCCGCCGCCGAACAGATCGCCAAAGCCGAAAAAGTCGCCGAGAATGTCGCTGAAATCGGCGAATGCATCGGGATTGAATCCGGCGCCGCCCGCCGCGCCCTGCAAGCCCGCGTGCCCGAATCGATCGTAGCTGGCCCGCTTCTGTGGATCACTCAAGACACTATAGGCTTCCGACGCTTCTTTGAATTTGTCTTCGGCATTGGGATCGTCGGGATTGCGGTCGGGGTGATATTGCAGCGCCAATTTGCGATAGGCGCTCTTAATGTCCTGCTCGCCCGCGTCCCGGCCTACACCGAGGACTTCATAATAGTCACGCTTGGACACGGAATCTCGCTATGGTTTGACCGCGACCTTGACCATTGCCGGGCGAACGAGCTTCCCCTTAAAAAGGTAGCCCTTTTGAAACTCCCCGAGGATGGCCTGATCTTCGGCCGATTCGGTGGGCACCCGCTCGACAGCCTGATGCCGGTTGGGATCGAACTGCCGACCGGCGGTCTCCATCGCCTCCAACCCCAACCTTTTTAAAATTTCCTGCAGGCGTTGATAAATCAGTTTCACACCTTTGGAGTAATTGGAATCAGCGGTCTCCACCTGCAGCGCGCGTTCGAGATCGTCGACCACCGGCAGGATTTCTTTCACCAGGTCCATGGCGGCGAATTGAACGTACTCGGAACGCTGCTGCTCGAACCGACGCCGGGCGTTGTCGAATTCGGCGCGCAGCCGTAGATTGAGGTCATGCAGGTCCGCATTTTCAGCCGCGAGTCGATCGCGCTCCGCGGTTATGGCGGCGAGCTGCCCTTCGTCGGTGATGGCGGGAACGCTGTCTTCGGATGACACTTCTGGTCGATCTCGTTCGGGTGTGTTCATCTTTCCTAGTCTTAGCTTACCAGAGGCCCTGATGAAGATTTCGGAAACCCGAAAGAACTAAAAATGCGCGCTCTCCAGGGCGCGGCTGGTCTGCATCACGGCGGCCATGACGCGCTCGTATTGCATTCGCATCGGTCCGAGCACCGCGACCTTGGCAGGCAGCCCGCTGGCCAGTTGGACCGTCATACCAATCAGCGCCAAGCCGCGCATCGCCGGGTGCACTTCTTCCAGCCCGACATGCACCTGAAGCTCTCCCGGCGGCAGTTCCAGAAAGCGGTCCAGCAGGTCGATCAGGCGCTGCTTTTCTTCCAGAGCGTGCAACAACTCGCGCATCGTTTCGCGAGTCAGGTGCAGATCCAGTCCCAACAGGTTCGAGGCGCCTTCCATGTGCACTTCCGGGGAAGGATCGGCTTCGAGCAGTCCCTTTTCATACAGAAGCTGCAGTTTGCGATGGGCGGCGTCGTACAAAGCGCGCTCTTCGGCGATTCGCCGCAGCAACTCGCGCCGGGCCGCGCCCAACTGCCAACCATTGAAGTTCTGGTTCACGTAATTCCGAATGGAGGTTAGCTCGGCGGGATTTACCGGTTCCTCGAGCGCCAGCACGCGGTTGCGCACCATCTGATCGCGAGTCACCAGAACCATGAGGATCCGGTTGGCCCCCAACGGCACCAGCTCCATCTGATCCAGCTCCTGCGACAGCGCCGGAATCGCCGCGGCGATTCCCACGTTCCGCGTCATCTCCATCAGGATCTGGCTCGAGCGCTCGACCCGTTTTTCCACCGTATGCAAGCTGCGCAGTTCATTGCGCAATTTCTCGGATTCGGTGACGACGCGGTTCAGCACCAGCGAACCGGCGTAATGGCGAAAGGCTTTCTCAGTCGGGATACGGCCGGCCGAGGTATGTGGCTGGGACAAGAAACCTTCATCGGCTAAGTCCCCCATCACGTTACGGATGGAGGCGGGACTCAGCGAATCGCCGCGGCGGCGGGAAAGCGTGCGCGACGCCACCGGCTCGCCCGTTTCGATGTATTCGCGCACCAACGCGTTCAGGATTTCCTGATGCCTGGCCTTGAGAGGCTCATCGGTTCGCATATAGACCAATCCTCAAACCCCCCGCGATTTATTGTAATCTGCTGAAACCAAAGGGTCAATGTCCAACGCATGCGGAGCGGAAGAAATCGTAAACTATTGAAATACAACCGGTTTGAAACCGCACGACGGCTCCCGAATAGCTCTTCCATTAACGTCGGATAGGGTTTTTCCTCATATATTTGGCTCATTTACCAGCACTACCCGCGATCTACGGTTACATACCACGATCTACGGTCTTGTACGTACTAATCCCACATGATAGCGTCTCTACGACACCGGAGGTTTGATGAGCTTCCAACTCGCCCAAAAGATTGGCTTCCAGGTCGGCCAACAGGTAGGAAATTACGAATTCCTGGATGTCCTGAGTTCTTCGAGCAGTGAAGTAGCTTACAAAGTACGCAACCACCTGACGCAACGCCTGGAGGCGCTGAAGGTGCTCGCGGCCGACGCCGGAGAAGACCGCGAAACGGCCGAACGCTTCATTCGCGAGATCAAGGTCCACGCCCGGCTACTCCATCCCAATATCGTCACCTTTTACAATGCGGCGGAGCTGGACGGGCAGCTCGTGATGACCACCGAACTGGTCGAGGGCATTACGTTAGCCGAGCGCGTCAAGCTCATGGGGTCGCTTTCCTGGATCGAGGCGGTTTCTCATATCAGCCAGATCCTACAGGCCCTCGCGTTCGCGCATGAGCAGGGCATCATCCACCGGAACGTGACTCCCGAAACGATCATCATTACGGCGGATACGACCGTCAAATTGAACGGTTTCGATTTAGCCAAGCCGATTGCATCGCCGAGCCTGACGCAGACCGGTTCCGTGCTGGGAGCGCTGGGGTATATTCCTCCCGAGCAGATCCGCGGGCTGGGACCGCTGGACGCGCGCTCCGACTTGTATTCGGTGGGCGTGGTGTTGTACGAAGCGCTGACGGGCCGGCTGCCGTTCGACTCGGGCAGCCAGTTCAAGATCATGATGGACCATGTCAATTCGGAAGCGCCCGCTCCCAGCTCCATCAATCCCAAGCTGCCGGCGGAATTCGATGCCGTCGTGTTAAAGGCGCTCGCCAAGAATCCGGCCGACCGTTTCCAGACGGCGGAGGAGTTTCGCGCGCGGCTGGAAGCTCTCAAGAGCACCCTGCGGACCAGGCCCGGGGCCGCGCATGCCGATCCGCTCAATATCGACTCGCCGGCGGCGCGGCGGTCCGAATATCACCCCGCCGCGGATACCGCCGGTGATCTGTGCACGGAGGCGCCTGTGCCCGATTTCGGAATGGCCGCGGTCTCGGGATCAGGACGCCGCAGTTTCCTGCTGCTGATTCTCGGAGTATCGTCGCTGCTCGTCGGTGTGATCGTGGCCCTGCTGTTGGCGGTCGCAAAACTATGATTGGGATGTGCGGCTGCCGCCCGGCAAAGGCGGAGGCGCTATGAGTTATAAACCCGGCAGCGTGGTTGGTGACTACGTGGTCATGGCGGCCGTGGGTACCGGCGGCATGGGGGCCGTGTATAAGGTTCAACATGTCATTACCCAGCGAATTGAGGCCATGAAACTGCTGGCCTCGGGCCGCACCGATCCGGAACAGGAGCAGCGGTTTATCCGCGAAATGCAGGTTCAGGCGCGGCTGCATCACCCCAATATCGCGGCGGTCTACAACGCGTTCAAGTTTTACGACGAGTTCTTCCTGGTGATGGAGTTTGTCGAAGGCGAGTCGCTGGAGACCGTACTCGAACGAGGCCGCCTACCACTGGCTACCGCCATCGAGTATGCGCGGCAAGCTTTATTCGCGCTCGGCTATGCGCACGCGCATGGGGTGGTGCATCGCGATATTGCGCCGGCGAACATCATCATCACACCAGACGGCAAGCTCAAATTGACGGATTTCGGTCTGGCAAAGACGACTACCGATCGCCGGCTTACCCATTCCGGCGCCCCGGTCGGCTCACCGTGGTATATGTCGCCGGAGCAGGTGCGCGGCGACTCGACGCTGGATGCGCGCAGCGACATCTATTCGCTAGGCGTGATTCTGTATGAAATGGCCACCGGCTCGAAGCCCTTCGACCTGGCGAGTACATTCGACGTCATGCGGGCGCATGTGGAAATGGCGCCTCTGGCTCCCATCGACCGCATGCCCGATCTGCCGCAGGCCCTGGATGATATCATAACGACGGCCATCGCGAAACATCCCAATGAGAGGTTCCAATCCGCCGAGCAATTCTATGCGGCTTTGGAATCGTTGCAGGCGGGCGGAGCGCCGCCGGTTTTGCCGCATGCCGTCCGCAGCCACACCCCGGTTCGTGCCTCGGTTCGCGCGCCGCGGCAGACCTCGCAATCGTGGCTGCCCCAGATGCACGGGGTGCGCCTGGCACAGACCGCGTTCGGCACCGTGGCGTGCGCTCTTGCTCTATTCGGAGGTTATGCGACGTATTCGTACGGGCGCGTCACCTGGGCGGCGGAAGTGCCCGCGATCGCTCCCGTCAAACCGGTGATTCCGCCGGCTCCGGAAATCGCGGTGATCGTGCCGGAGCCGGCCGCACCGCCTGCTCCCGCCGCTGCCGAACGACCGACTGTCTCCGCGCCGGTGATTCCGGCCAAACCGCAGCCCGCGCGCAAACTGACGGCTCATGTTTGGGCGGCGCCTCCGGTTGTCCGGGAACTCGCGGTAGCTCCGAATCTGCCTGCTCCGCCGCAACCGGCCATCCTGCCGGCGGCCCCTGTGATTCCGCATGTCCCGGCGAACGCGGCGCCTGCGACTGCGATTCTATCCTCGGACGAGCCGGATGCCCCCACTCCGCCCGCTGCCGAATCCGCCCCGCCGGACAAAAGGATCGACAAGCGTTTATTTCGGGCGCTCCACAAAGTAGTCCCATTCCATAAGCCGGCCGCCAGCGAATCAACGCCGGCTTCCACCGAAACGAATCCGCATTAATTCCGTCATTCAGGTCTGAAAAGATTTACACCTGTACCGTGCGGCTTTTCGGCAGGATTTCGCATCACTTAGCAGCCGTGAACGAAGTGTATCAGGAGTAACCGGGATGGCTGGTTTGATTCCATATTCATACACTCTAGCCAGTGCCCAGGATTCGCCGCCGGCTCGCACAATTCGTCCGGGAACGAGTAGCCCAGGATCTCATCGAGTACACGCTCCTGCTGGCGTTCGTCGCGCTCGGCGCCATCGGGCTTCTGTCGCAAACCGGAGTCGGCATCTCCGGCCTGTGGACCTCCGCCAACTCCACGCTGTCGCAAGCGGCCGGCACAAGCCTCGTTAGCGGAGGAGCGACAACCGGCGGTACCGGTGGTGGCGGAGGCGATCAGAGTGGCGGAGACGGCCACTGAAGCCGAGCTTCCCTCTTAGCTGACGCTGCCCGCGGCGCCCCGCACGAACACTTCAGTCGTGGGCAACTCGGTGCGCCACTCCTCAGTCCGAATCAACGATTCAATCTCCACTCGCTCACCAGTCTCGGTTATCCACGCGTCCCGATCCATGCTTAGTTCGATGGTGTCGTCTCCACCGGGAATACTAATTCGCAGGCGGTCCCGGCTCGCAGACAGCACGATTGCTTCCTCACGACGGCCATCGTGATACGCGATTATCAAATGCATCGAATCTCCCTCACGAGTCGCATTCTGGAGCGGCCGGATAGCAGCGAACAAGCCTGCTTTCGTTATGAATCGGAATCGGGAATTCTCTAGTACCGGATCAGTGAAACGCAAATCCCCCTAGGACTTCTCCGACCCTTACCTTGCCGCTTCGCAACGCTTGCTATGCTGATTGCATCAGCCATGCTTCTGAAGATTCTGGCGCATCCCGTGTTCGTGAATTTGAATTTCCACATGCCGATGATCGTGGATCTGTCGCATCCGCTGATCATGCTGCAAGGGGAAAACGGCTCGGGAAAATCGACGCTGCTGCACTCCATTCACCTGGCGCTGCGGGGCGAAAAGGTGGATGGGTACATCTACCGGCTGGAAGCCGGCGACGTGAAAATCGGCGCCAGTTATCTGTTCGACGCCGAACAGCACAATCCGCGCATGCAACTCGAGCTGTTCAAAGAGCAGCCGGAAATGGTCGAGTTTCTCAAGATGGCCAGCCATGGCCAGGTGATGCTATCGATGTTTCGCGAAACATTTCCCAAGCTCGCCGACGGCACCATTCTGTTGCTGGATGAACCCGAGATGGCGCTATCGGCTTCCAACCAGCGGCGCATTTTGAAGATGCTCAAGGAACTGGTAGATCAGAAAAAATTTCGGATCATTTGCGCCACGCATTCGCCGGAGCTGATCGATGCGCCGGAGACGTACGTCATTAACCTGGACCGGCACATCAACCGCAACGTTGTCGACGGCACTCTGGGCGTGGAGGGCGCGAGCACGATTCAATGACCTGCTGCGCGGAGCTGGAGCGGTTGATGGATCAAGAGCTGGCGCGCTTTGCGCAGCCGCAACAGCTCTCCAACGGCACGATCGTCAACGAAATTGACACCGAATACTTTTTGGTGTTCGGCGAAGAACGGCACCGTTTCGTTGGCATTCATTATTGTCCGTTCTGCGGACGCGTGCTGTCGCGCGGCTTGTGGAACCTGGAAAAGAAGAAGTAGAGCTCCATGCTGCCCCTCGCCGGCTCCGCAGAGTCCGTGCCGCACTCGCGCATTCGCGAACTGGCGGAAATCGCGATGTCGATGGACGGAGTGCTGCGCCTGTATTTCGGTGAATCGAACCTGCCCACGCCGGACTACATCAAGCAAGCCGCCGTGCGGGCGATGGAGCAGGGCTACACGTTTTATACCGAGAACGCCGGGCTGCCTTCGCTGCGGCGCACGATCGCGGAGTATTACCAGCGCCTGCAGGGTGTCGCGCTCGATCCGGCGGAAGAAATCGTGGTCACGGCGTCGGGGGTGCAAGCGCTGCACCTGGCGCTCCGGTGCCTGCTCGATCCGGGCGATGAAGCGCTGGTGCTGACGCCGGCATGGCCGAACGGGTCCTCGATCATCGCGATGGCCAATGCCGTGGTTCGCCAGGTTCCGCATCCCCTGTGCGGCGGCCGCTACGGAGTGGATTTCGATGCGCTCGAGCAGGCAGTGACGCCGCGCACGCGCTTACTGCTCTACACCTCGCCTTCGAATCCGCTGGGTTGGGTGGCAACCGATGCCGAGCAGCAGGGCCTGCTCGATTTCGCGCGACGCCACCGCTTGTGGCTGATTGCCGATGAAGTGTACGACCGCCTGTATTATGCAGGCCCCCGGCTGGGCGTGCCGGTTCCGTCAATCCTGGCGAAGATTACGCGCGACGATCCGGTGGTGGTGGCGCAATCGTTTTCGAAGAGTTACTGCATGACCGGGTGGCGCCTGGGCTGGCTGGTGGCGCCGCGGGAGTTTGCGCAAAAAGCCACTCAACTCAACGAGTTCGTCGTATCGCACGCACCCAGCTTCACACAGAAGGCGGGCGAGATTGCACTGAGCAACGGCGAGCCGGAGCTGCTGCTCATGCTCGAGCGTCTGAAAGCCAACCGCGATCTTTGTCTCGAAGCCTTCCGCGACATGCGCGGCGTGACATTACCCCCGCCGGACGGCGCATTTTATGTTTTCCCGCGCATCGAAGGACTCACCGACTCATTCGGATTCTGTAGGCGGCTGCTCGAAGAAAAGCGCGTCGGCCTGGCGCCCGGCGTTGCGTTTGGCGGGGGCGGCGAAGGTTCCGTGCGGCTATGCTATGCCGCCGATCGATCGGTGCTCGAACCGGCGCTGGAGCGTTTGGCGCAGTTCCTGGCTTGAGATGTAGCGGGGAAGCCGCGTCGCCTCAACAGTTTCCCGACAATCTGGGACGCAACGCGTCCACTTTGCCAGCCTGATAACTCCGAAGGCCTAAACAATTCCTCTTAAGCCGACGATCTATGCGCCGGAGCTTGTGATGTTTTGCAATTATTGTGGTTCGCTCTTCCGCCGCTCCGCCGCCTGGCTCGTTTGCGGACGCTGCGGCCATACCCGCCTGCTGCCCTTGCCGGAATCGGCTCAGACTCCGGACAAAAATTGCCCGGGCCGGATCACGCCCAATGAGACCCCGGTCATAATGAGACCCACGCCGATGATGATGGCGGCCGACGCGACCGGAAGGAGCCGGAACGCCGCGTGATGCGATGTCTTCTCGTTATCCGGCAGCAGGTGCTTTGCATATAGCACCACCAACCCGATGCCCATCAGAACTCCCGCAAGTCCCAGGCTGAAAGCCACCAGCAAGATGAGCCCCAATCCGATGCGTCCGAGCGCGATCGCGCTCAATAGCAGCACCAGCGCCGAAGGGCAGGGAACCAGGCCGCCGCTCGCGCCCAAGGCGATCAGGCTGCCCAGCGTGATGTCGCCTTCCGGCACGTGGCTGTGCACATGTCCGTCGCCATGATCGTGGACCAGCACGCCCGGGCCGTGATCATGAGCATGGTGATGGTGCTCGTGTCCCTGGGCGTGCTGGTGCCGATGGTCATGATCGTGGTGATGGTCGTGATCGTGATGATGATGGTGATGGGTGTGCCCGTGCAACCGCGCGGCTTTCAGCCGCTTGAAAAGCAGCATTGCTCCGATCCAGACAATCGAAACGCCGGAAATAGCCCCCAGCACGGGCGTGATCTTTTCCGGCAGCACGTATTGCGAAAGATACAGCGTCACCAAACCCAATAGAAACACGCTGATGGTATGGGTGAAGGTCACCATGCCGCCCAGAAAGATGGCGTGCCGGGGCGTGCCGCGCGCGCCCACCAGATATGCCGCGACGATGGTTTTGCCGTGCCCGGGCGACAGCGCATGGACGGCGCCGAGCCCGAACGCCACGGCCATACCGATGACTAAAACCCTCAGCGTAATATCGCCCTGATGCAGCAGACCGGCCAAATATTCACCGTTCGCGCCCGCACTGCCGCCGGATTGCGCAAAAATCGCGGGGACCGGCAGAAAAAGCGAGATTGCCAAGTATCGTTTCATTACAATGGTCCTTACGATTGTACAGCCGTTTCCCTTATGAAGAAGGTCGTCATCGCGCTTGACGTGCCGGCCAGCGGAGAGCTTCGCGTGCCGGTCGGAACCATCGTGACGCCGGCGGCGCGGGAAGTCGCGCATACGCGCGGCGTCCGCATCATTGAAGTAGCCGATGACCTACTCCCCGCCGCGCTCCCGGAAAAGACCGTCGCCATAGGCGCCGATCACGGGGGGTTCCGCCTCAAGGAAATTCTGAAACCGGTGCTGCACAGCCTCGATCTCGAGATCCGCGACGTGGGCGTACACGCGGAACTTCCGGTCGACTACCCCGACCTGGCGCTGCAGGTTGCCGAACTGGTTGCCTCCGGAGCCGTCGCGCGCGGCGTCATAATCGACGGCGCAGGCATCGGGTCCTCGATCGCGGCCAACAAGGTGCCGGGCATTCGGGCGGCCTTGTGCTATGATAAGGCATCCGCTCGGAACAGCCGGGAACACAATGATTCTAATGTGCTTACGCTCGGCGCTCGTCTATTGACGCCGACCCAGGCCGAAGATGTGTTGCGCACCTGGCTCGGTACCCCGTTTGCCGGGGGCCGGCACCAGGGACGCGTGCAGAAGATTGCCGAAATCGAGCGGCGGTACCTCAGGAAGAGCCCATGACGCCTGCGGAACTCGACAGCCTGGTGGCCCAGATCGGCGAGGAAATCCTGGCCCGGTTGAACACGCCCGGGAGTGCGGGCGTGGCGGGG
>DATGII010000273.1:0-50149 GCA_035295805.1 Bryobacteraceae bacterium
GACGCCGCTCCGTCCGCAAAAGGGACCGGCAGGGCCGATCCGGAATCCGATAGAAACGTGGTTTGGCAGCTGACATTCTGGGGCGAATAGTTGACGTACGTAAGTATTGTCTGAAATCCATTTCCAAATGCCAGGTGCGGAAAATAGTAAGTCGACGAGAGGGCCACGGTATCAGCCGCACTGACCTGCGCCGCCAGCTGGTCTCGAAAAATAGCGGCGTACCGGCCGGGAACCGTACCCGGCTGGCACTGGCCCAAAATCGCACCGAAGAGGAAAAGCACCGCCGCCGGGAACCGGGAACTCACAGGTCCATCTTAAGGAGAGCCGGAAAAACCAAGAGTAAATTCTGATCACAATTTACGCTTGCTACTACCGCGCGGCGGCGCGGGCTAACTGCGCGCGAATTTCGTCAAGAGTACGACCCACTTCGGCATTCTTACCGGCATCCAGTTCAACCGCCAGCACCGCTTCACGCAGCGACTCCTCCATGCGCCCTTGAAGCCGCAGCACCTGGGCGAGGGTCCAATGCGGTTTGAACCAGGTGGGATGCGCCGCGATGGCCGATCGCAGACTGCGCTCCACGCAGGCTCCTTGCTCCTGACTACCGCAAATCACGGCCAGGTTATACCAGGCGTTGAAGGGGTCCTCGGCACTTCGGGTGGCTTCGAAACCCACTATTCCGGCTCGACGCACTGCTGCGACCCGATCCTGCGGGCTGCTCGCGTGCGACGCCCATTCCAGCAGGGCCCGGGAAAACCATAGGTCGGCCGTTCCCCCGGGTAGCCGCGCACCAAGATAGGCCTGATATTCGCTTGTGGCGTGGGGCAGATCACCCGTTTCCAAAGCCTGTTTTGCCGATTCCAGAACCCGATCCACCGTCAGCATGCGAATTGCGAAATAACCGGATGCGAGCGCCAGCGCGGCCGCCGCAATCCCCGGACCCACACGGCGGCGCGGAGGAACGGCAGGAGTTCCGGAGGCCACTAACAAGGCGATCGAGACAAAAAGCAGCAACGCAGTAGGTGCAATGAACGCAGTAAACTGCTGGCTGACGAGGCCCGCCGCGAGCGCGCTGCCGAACGCCGGCAGCTTCAATCGATAGGCCGCCGCCAAGCCCATCGCGCACAACGCCACCAGGGCCGCGGCCCCGGGCAGACCTTGCGCAACTAGTGCATCTACGAAGATGTTGTGCGGCGATTCGTGCGCAAAATCCGGATACGATCGCGCCAGCTTCACGGATTCAAACCGCGGAAATTCAGCGGTGAAAACTTCCGGCCCGTAGCCGGCGCCGAGCCTCCCCGCCGCCATGTGAAGGCTGTCGCGCCACAGATCGAGGCGCGCTCCGCCCCAGGGGTCCTCTACAAACCAGCGCGTGCGGCTGCGCATTTGCTGTCCGGGCGGCGAAAAGTAGAATCCGACTCCGCCGACGACTGCCGCAGCGGTCGCGACGACGACCGCTCGCGGAATCCGCACGCGCCGGATCGCCATCCACACCACGCCGCCTGCCACCAGGCCCAGGATCGCGGCCCGGGTGCCGGTCAACAACATCGCGCACCCGGCCATCGGAGCGGTGGCCCGCGCCGCATATCGCCAGAACGTGGATTCCTCCATCTCGTTCAGGCCGAGGCTGAGGAACACCACGAACAGGAGCCAGGTCGCGAAGTAACTCGCGTAACCGAGCGTTCCCGGGGGCCGGACGATCATCGTTGACCCTTCGCCGACATGGTAGGCGGCCGCCGGCAACCACGGGTCCCATCCGAAATATTGGGCAATCCCGTAAAGCGCGCTCACCGCGCCCGCAATCGTGACGCCGCGCAGCAGCGTGCGCACGCGTTCCGGCCGGCCCGCGCAATTCGCCGCGATCAACCACGCGAACAGAAAAAGAGCGATCTGCACGATGGTTCCATAGCGGCGCCAATTCGCGCCGAACAGCGATAATGCGGGCCGCGAAGAAACGGCCGTCGAAATCGCCAGCGAAATTGCGTTCCAGATCAGCAGGAGCGAGAACGCCGCAAAGAGCCGAGACTTTCTGGGCGCGCGAATGCCCGATAACGCCGCCCACCCTAGGCATAATGCCGTGCCCGCGAGCAGCACCGCGATCTTGGGGGTCACATCGTAATAGAAAAGCGAACCCGGTGCAATGATTAACGCGGCCAGTGCAATCGTCAGGGCCTGAAGCAAAGCCATATCGGCTACACTCAATAGTAACCGCATGCCGGACTCATTGGACGCCTTTCGTTACATGGGTTACGTGCGGCTGCGCTGGCGGCTGCTCGCGGTGAGCTGCCTCACCGCCGTGGCCTTGGCGGGAGCCGTGAGCCTGCTCCTGCCGCGGGAATACACAGCCACCGCACGCATTGTCATCGAACCACCCGCGGGCGCAGACCCGCGCTCCGCCATGGCCGTGAGCCCCATCTATCTGGAATCGCTCCGGACTTACGAGGAATTCGCATCCAGCGACAGCCTTTTCCAAAAAGCGGCGGAGCGCTTTCAGCTTCGCGCGCTCATGGGAGCGCGGCCGATCGAAAGCTTGAAAAAGGCCGTGCTGAAAGTCGGGCTCGTGCGCAACACCCGCATCCTCGAGATCGCGGCCACTTTGCCGGATCCAGCCAAGGCGCAGGCGCTGACACAGTTCCTCGCCGATCAGACCGTGGCGCTCAACCAATCTCTGATCACGCGAGGCGGCAACGATCTGGTCGATGCGGTCGTCAGGCAACAGCGCGAAGCGCAGGCGCAGCTCGACCGAACCGAAAAGGAATGGAGCCAGCTGCTGGCCAGCCAACCCGTCGACGATCTGCAGAACGCGATCTTCCAGGCCAGCCAACTGCGCGCGACGCTCGAGGAACGCATCGCCAACCAGAAACTGGATCTCGCCGACTCCGCCGGCAGCACGCAGGAAAAATCCAATGCGCGGGCGCGCCTTGACGAACTGCAGCGGCAATTGGATGCGCTGAACCGGGAGACCGCGGAAAAGGAAAGAGTGCTCGCCGGACGGTTGGCCCGCAAGGAGCAGCTCGACGCAGAACGCAAAGCCGACCTCACGGCGTTAGCCGCCGTTGAGACGCGCGTTCGCGAAACCCGCAACGACCTCGGCTATCGCGGCGAGCGCCTCACCATCATCGATCCAGGGGTGGTCCCGGAGCGGCCCTCTTCGCCCAATATTCCGCTTAACGTTTCCGTCGCTCTGCTGCTCGGGGTGCTGCTGCCGCTGGTCTATCTGGCGCTGGAATTGAGTTATCAGCAGCAACGGGCTGGATCCCGGCGCGGCGTGCTGCAGGCCCTGGCCGAAACGCGCGCCCCGAGTCATGATGACTAGCGCGGTCTATCCGCTCGCTCGCAACCGCCTCCTCATTGCCTGCCTGCTGGGCGTGTGGGCGGCCGCAATCGCCGTGGCGCCCTCGCTCGCGCTGAAATTCGCGCTAGCGGCTCCCGCGATGCTGCTGCCGCTCAGCATCTGGGCTCTGGAAGCGCCGGGCCGCTGGATCTCCTGCTTCTTCGCCGCCGCACTGCTGCTTCCTCCCTTGCCGATTGCGTGGGGCGACACCGGCCCGCATCCCAGCCTCTGGTTCGCGGCGCTGGGTCTTGCGGCCGGCGTGTTTGGCGTGCATCGCTGGAGTGTTCCGCTCTCCGGCTTGAATGGCGCGCTGCTTGCCGTATTCCTCGCATTCCTGGTTAGCATCGCGCCGGCCGCCTTCTACTCGGGCGCCGCCGTGGCGGCCGGCAGTCTGATTCGCGTCGGTCTGTTCGCAATTGGCGTTTATGTTTTCTTTTACACCGCCCACGGGCCCGGAACGGGTTCCGACCCTTGGGCTTCGCTGCGCACGCTCTACTGGGTGGCCGTCGTCGCCGCGTTATTTGCATGCGTCGATTTCTACTTCCAGCTTCCGGCTCCGGCCGGCTACGGCGCGCAATACGTCTGGCTCGATTCGAGTGTATATCGCCGCGCTCAGGGGCTCTTCTATGAAGCCAGCACTCTGGGGAACTTTTGCGCGTTCTTTCTGGTAATGATTGCCGTGTCGGTGGCACGGCCGCGGGCCGAGACGCCGGTCTCGCGTCCGGCTTTGGCCCTGGGTGGCGCCGTCTTCCTCGCCGCCATGGTCATGTCGTACTCGCGCTCTTCGGTTTTGAACGTTCTGACGGCCCTCGCGGCGCTCGCCTGGCTGAACCGGAAACGCATTCGGCTCTTGCGCCTGGGGGCAATTCTCATTCCCGGACTCGCAGCCACCGTATTCCTCATCTGGAACCTGTTCCCGCAGTTTGTGGAGCCTTACTGGCTCCGGCTGTCCGCATCCGCCGAGTACCTGACCACCGCCACCGAAGGCGTCTTTTCGGGCCGCATCGCCAGCTGGCGGATCCTCATCAACTGGATTGCCGCGCACCCCTGGCAGGCGTGGATCGGCCTCGGATATAAAACGCTGCCGTATTCCGATTACCTCGGCGCGCCGGTCGTCGGCGACAACATGTATCTGACCACGATGGTCGAAACCGGCGTTCTGGGTCTTGCTTCTGTGCTCTGGCTGTGCATCGCGATTCTCCGCTCCGCGGCGCGCGCCGCGCAAGCGGCCGACCCGACTCGAGCGTTCCTCGGCGCCTGGATTCTGTGCTTCTGGTCCGGCCAGATGGTGCAGATGTTTTCCGGAGACCTGCTCACGTATTGGCGCGTGCTGCCTCTCTACTTCTGGGTGCTGGCTCTAGCTGTCCGCCGATGAACGTACTGTTTCTCGACCAGTTCAGTGACCTCGGCGGCGCTCAGCGCATGTTGCTGGACTTGCTCAGCGCCATGCACGATCGCGGTTGGCGGCGGGCCGTGGGATTGCCGGGCGCCGGGCCCCTGGCCGATCGCGCACACGCCCTGGGCGCGGACGTCTTCACCATACCGTGCGGCGTCTACTCATCGGGTCGCAAAACGGCGGCTGACCTCTTGCGCTTTCAGGCTGAGACCCCGCGGCTCGCCGTGCGCATTCGCGAGCTCGTTGACCGGTTCGCTCCTGATCTGGTCTATATCAACGGCCCGAGGCTCCTTCCGGCTGCGGCACTGGCAGGCCTGCGCCGGCCCGTTCTCTTTCACGCGCATATCGGCGTATCGCAGCGCGCGGCCCGGTTGGTCGCGGGCGTGCCGCTTCGTTTCTTAAAGGCCAGCGTTGTCGCGGTGTGTCGGGACGTCGCCCGAACCTGGGCCTCCTTCGTAACAACAGAGCGCTTAACGGTTATCTATAACGGCGTCCCCGAGCCCCCGCCTGGCACGCCGCGAAAGCACGCGGCTCCTCCGCAGCTCGGCTGCATCGGACGGATTTCGCCTGAAAAAGGCCAGCGCGAGTTTCTGGCCGCGGCATGCCGCATCCGCGGCGCGGTTCCCGAGTCCCGCTTCGTGATCGCCGGTGCGGCCTTGTTCTCCGACACGGCGGCCCTCGGTTACGAGCGCGAAATCCGGAAGGCCGCGGCGAATATGCCGGTCGAGTTCACGGGTTGGGTCGATGATATATATCGCGTGATGCAGCGCCTCGACCTGCTCCTGGTCCCCTCGGTCTGGAGCGAACCCAATCCCCGGGTGATCCTCGAAGCGTTTGCCGCCGGCGTGCCGGTCATCGCCTTTCGCCGCGGCGGCATTCCCGAAATTGTCGAGGACGGCCGCACCGGGATTCTCTGCGACACTCCCGCCGAAATGGCGCAGCGTGCAATCGACCTGTTGCAGGGCGACCCGGAGCGCCTGTGCGCTCTCGCCGGGGCCGCGCGCGCGAGCTGGCAGGCACGCTTCCGGCTCGACGCCTGGCAGCAGCGCATGATTACGGAGATGGAACGCTGCGCCAGTTAGGTTGCGCTGATTCAACCCTGCGACGGCTCTCCACTGTTCCCAGCAGTACTCGAAACAGCACACCCGCGCCCGCCGCCGCCACCGCGGCCCCGGCCAGCACCGGTCCGTAGCCGAATCGGGCCACCAGAGCGCCGCCGCTGAACGCCGCGAGCGCCTGCGCGCCGAAAGCCATCAGGTACATCTCTGCCGCGGCGCCCGAGCGCTCACTCTCCGCCACGTGGCCCATCAGCAGCGAATTGAACCCGGGTTCGCCCATCCATTGGAAGCTCATATAGGCGGTGAACGCCAGTGTTGCGGCTGCCGCCGCCGGCTGCGCCGCAAGACCGGTAAGGCTCAGAGCGGTCGCCATCATCATCCACATGATACCGGGCACCAGCCCCACCCACCGGAATACCAGGGGCGCGAGCAAGATCGTCCCGAGCTGCCCGATCTGCGACACGGCAAAAATGCTTCCGATCCGTTCCACCGGGATCCGCAAACGCGCGAAATAGACGTTGGCGAATGGGTTGAAAACGCCCGTGGCGAACTGCCACATCGTGAACGCCGCCAGGAACCGGAGCAAAAACCCGCTGCACGGATAGATGCGCGCGTCCTGGCGCGAGTGGGACATTTCCCGAAGCCTCAATGCCGGCGCCAGCGCGAGCGCGGTCATGGCGGCCGAAATGAGCAGCACGATTCTTTGACCGTGGAACAACTGCGGCAGCCGCCCGCCCACCCAATTACCGCCTATCCCGGTAGCGAGCATCACCGCGAAAAACGTGCTGAATGCGACGGGTCGCCGCGATTCCGCGACGGCGCCCGCGATAATCGGCGCCAGCACCACCGCCCAGAACGAGAATACCAGGCCGCTCCCGAAGCCCAGCACAACCAGCGCACTCGGCGACACCGCTACCGCGCGCAGCATCTCCATCAACGCGGTCGCGGCAATCGTGATCAGCAGGGTCTTGCGTAAGCCCGCCCGAAAAGCCAGAAGCGCCGCCGGCAATGTCCCCGCCAGGCTGCCCACGCGATTGGCGCCGTTGACCACTCCCAGAAAGGCCTCGCCAAACCCGAGATCTACGAGGTACAGGTTGTACAGCAGAACGAAAATGAACAGCGCGAAATTAAACAGAACCGCCGAAGCCAGAAAATGCCAGAACTGTGCGCCCAGGCTATTCGTTCGCCACCACCACTGCAGCCCGGAAGATGCGAGACGCGGCAGCGCCGCCGCGTGGTGCCGTGACCGGCCGGCTGCGTACGCGCCATACTGAAGCGCGTTGCGCGCGCGCTTCCGCCAGGTCATTCGATGTTCCGGCACGTGCATCGACTCCGCGCCCCAGACCGGCAGGTTTCCGGGCAGCAGCCGGCGCCGCGCCACTCTCCACCGATCGATCCGGGATGCCACCAGGCTGCAATGCAGCCACAGCTCGTCTTTGTTGGCGCGAAAGGGAGTTTGCGCGGGCGATGTCGCGAACTCTTCGAACCACGCTTGCGTCGCCGGGCTCAGTTCCGCAATCTGTTCCTGCAGTGCGCCCGATAGCCGGCAGCCGAACCACTCCGCCGCCAGTCGAAACACCACTGCCTCGAGGCGGCGCAATTCCGGCTCGTGGAGACCGCGCCACTCCTTCCAGAACTCTTCGTCGCCGCACGTCAACTCCAGCAGAAGCGCGATTTCGTACACGTGGTACGGGCTGACGGTGCCGCGCAGCAGATGCCGCAGCAGGTGCAGCGCGGCATAGCCCAGCGCATCCACCGGCCGCAAGACCCCCAGCTCGATGCCGGCGACGGCGCGGCTCGTGCGCCGGCTCCAGAACTCCTCCGCGCCCGGCGCTCGCAGCCGCTCTACCGGTTCATTCCAGAACTGAAAATGCAGGTCGACGCTGAGAGGAATCCCGGTGTCAAAATAATCGCCGCGCCACTCCCAGCCCGTCTTGCGGATCAAAACCGGGAGATGGTCGGTGGGAAACGCGTCCATTGCCTCTACCGATTCATATCCGAGCGCCAGCAGCGCATCGCGCGCCGCGTAAACCCGCTCGCCAGGCGCGAAAAGATCGATATCATACTGCGCCCGCAATTCCGGATCGAGCCCAAACAGAGCGCTGTGCGTGACGCCTTTTAGCGCAATAAACTCCGCGCCGGCAGCGTTTAACCGTGCGGCCAGTTCGCGATACGTTTGTTCGATCCCGGCGACGCGCGTTCGATTTTTGGCCGCGTCCTGGTCTGTGCGGATCCGCACCCACTCCGGCATCGCCTCGCGCACAGCCTGGCGCAGGGCCAGCGTCAGCCGCGACCGATCGCAGAAATCCAGCGCCGCGCGCCACTGCGCGTCATTCAAGTGCGTCAGCGCCGCGTGGCTCGGTTCCCGCAAATGCAGCGCGGACAGCGCCGCAGCCGCGCTGACCGGGAGCCCGGGACACTTCGGCCAGGGATTCGCCAACTAAAAATCGTACCGCAGCGCGAACTGCAGCCGCCGCGGATCGCCGGTTGCGAAAATCTTGCCGAAGAACGGCCCGAAATCCGGATTTGGCCCCGGGATTCCCCAGTTGGGATGATTGAACGTATTCAAAGCCTCGGCGCGGAACTGAATCGAGCTGCCTTCGGTCACTCGAAACCTCCGCAGCAGCGCCAGGTTAAAGATGTTGTTGCCGGGCCCCGGGATAATGTCGCGGCCTGCATTCCCGAACGTAAAAGGCGCCGGCGCCGCGAACGCAGCCGTATTGAAGAATTCGTCGGAGGTACGCTGATCGCGCGGCAGCGTGATGCTTTGTCCCGGCACAATGTTGGGCCGGTTCGGCGTACCCGAGTTCGCAAAATCAAGGCTGAAGTAGAACGGGTCGAGCGGTGTACCATCCTGCAGCGTTACGGTTCCGCTCGTCGACCAGCCGCGCAGCAGCGGCCCGGCCACTCTCGTCTCGGGCAGCCGGTAGACATATGCCGCGCTGACGCGGCGCCCCACGTTGAAGAAAGAGAGCCCGCGCTCCAGCCGAAGATTGCGCTCGTCCTGCGCGCCCACGCCGTCGAAGAAGCCCTGAATCGGCGTATCCGCATCATCGATGGATTTCGACCAGACGAAACTCGCCAGCACCGAAAGCCGGCTCGACAGGCTTTTTTCCAATTTCACCTGCAGCGAGTTGTACGACGAATTAGCGATGTGCTGCCGCTGGATAATCGGCCCGAGCGACGGAAACGTGCGCAGCGCTTGCAGGTCCCCCGGCCGTGGCGGCAGATTTTCCCCCGTCTCCACGTGCGCCGGTGTATTGAACTGCCGGTACCGTCCGAGCCGCGTGCCCTTCGAGCCCAAGTAGGCCAGTTCGAGCAGCATCCGCCCGGGCAATTCGTGCTGCAAGCTCGCGCTCCACTGCTGCACGTACGGCGTGCGCGCGTTCGGATCGAGACCGAAATAACTCGGGAACCCGGTGTCCAAGGTCGAGGAGAAACCGTTGCGTGTCGTCAGGACGGGCGCCCGGTCGCCCTGCGTCTCATTCATCTGGTTCGACAATCCGTTCAAAACCAGGTCATAGCTCTCCACCGCGATCTCGGAATTGTAATAGAGCCCATAACCGGCGCGGAAAACCGTGGTCCCGCCCGGCAGAATTTTCGGCATCTGCCACGCGAAGCCGACGCGCGGCGCGAAATCCTTGTAGTCAGGATTGCCCGCCGAACCTGCCGGCGCCAGCCGCGGTGCGTTCGGCAGCGTCGAGTAATCCAGGTTCAGCATGTTGCCGCGCGCCTCTGTGAAAGGAGCCGTATATTCATACCGCAGCCCCAGATTCAGCGTCAGCTTCGGAAGAATCCGCCAGTCGTCCTGCACGTAGCCCGCTGTGACGTTCTGCCGCAGATACGCCTGGCCGGAGCCCAAGCTCCGCGTGGTGTTCTGCGGCAAACCCAGCAGAAAATCCGCCAGCGGATCGCCATCGCTGGTTCCCGTGCCGTCCGCGCTGGTGAACACGCCCGTGTAATCGTAGCGGCCGCGCCGTAGATTGCTTTGCAGATAGTTCAACTGGAAATGCAAGTAGCTTCCGCCAAATTTGATCGAGTGCCTCCCGCGCATCAGCGACACGCTATCCGACACGTTCCACAGGTTGTCGCGCTGCGATTGCGGCAGCGTCGGAGAATCGGTCACGAACGAGTAATTCGTCACGTTGAAGTACGGCAGCCCGAAGCTTAGCGGGTCCGTCGGCGGGTTAATTAATCCCAGTTGCTGCGCGACGTTGGTGTGAAATGCGGTCTGCGGCACGTCGAACAACCTGAGGCGTGTAAACGAGACGCGCGCCTCGTTGACCACCGAAGCAAATGCCGTGGTGTAGGCCACACCCGCCTCTTGTGCCCGCACGTTCTCGGTAAACGGCAGCAGTGGGAACGAGCCGGAGATCAAATTGCCTTCGCCGTTATACGTGTACTTGGCCGTCAGGGTGCTCCGGTTCCCGAATTGATGATCGATCCGCGCCGCACCGTTGTCTGTTCCGAACGTGCTCGGTGTCGCATCCAGATAATTTCCGGAGGCGCTATTACTATTCGGCAGGGGCTCATACCTGGCAAGAAACGCCGAGGCGATCGGATCGATCCGTATCTGCGGAATCCGGTTATTGACGAAAGGCGCGCGCGCCGCGGCGGAACTCGCGCCGGCCGGATCGTAGATCGTGTTTCCTCCGGTGAAATCGCCGCCGCGCGCGGCTTGATCCGGCACTAGCGCCAGCGCCGAAGTCCCGGACTTCTGCCGCAACCCCTCGTAGATACCGTAAAAAAAAGTGTTCTGGAGCGCCGGCACCGGCCCACCGAGCGAAGCGCCAAACTGGTTCTGCCGGAAAATCGGCCGCGGCAGCGTCGGATCGTCGAAATAATTTCGCGCATCCACCGCTTCGTTCTGCAGGTACTCGAAGGCGCTGCCGTGCAGTTGCTTACTCCCCGATTTCGTGATTACATCGATTGCCCCGCCGCCTGCCTGCGGAAATTCCGCGGGCGCCAGCAGTGTTTGAATGTGAAACTCCTGCACCGAATCCATCGGAGGATAGACCGCGATGGCGAACGTGTTGCGGTCCGTATCGTAGGCGCCATCCAGCAGAAAGGCGTTCATTGTCGAGCGGCTGCCGTTCACCGGGGGATTCAGCGCCACCGAGCCGCGCGAGCCTTCCTGCACGTCATTGTTCACATCGTGCACGAAACCGCCCAACTGGCGCGGAATCGCGCCCGGGCCGAGCGTCACCAGCGACACCACGTTGCGCGACGCCAGCGGCAGATCGGCGATCTTCGATGTATCCATGCGATACCCGATCGACGCGTTATCGGTGTTGAGCGGCGATACCGCCGCCGTCACCGTAATCCGCTCCTGCTCGCCGCCGACCGATAGCCGGATGTCCTGCCGCGCGTTCTGATTCAGCTCCAGGATCAACCCGCTCGCTTCGTAATCGCGGAAGCCCGGCTTGCGCGCCGTGATGGCGTACGCGCCCGGCGCCAATTGATCAAAGGAATAATTGCCGCGGGCGTCCGTCGTGACCGCCCGGGAAAAACCCGTCGCGGGTTGCGCGGCCGTAACCGATGCGCCGTTCACCACGGCCCCCGATTGATCCATTACCGTGCCGGATAGCGTCGCAGAGGCTACTTGCGCGTACGACGCCGCAGCCAGACAAAAAATGAGGACGAGTATTTTCATGACATCTGCCGGGATGATTACTTCTATAATCTCGAAAGCAGCTCCAGGGCATCGTCGAGCCGTTCGTAGTGCAGCCGCGATGCGGGAAGACGCAGAAGTTTCCGCAGCGTCTTTTCCGCCAGACGGTCCACATCTTCGCCATAGCCCGGTCCATCCTGGAGCAGCGCCTCGACCACTTGTTCCGCCCGAATTTTCTCGAGCCGCGGTGGGATGCCGGTTCTTCGGTCGAGCATCACAAGCTGCTCAATCGCGCATTTGCCGGCCGCCGCGATGTGCGGAATCTCCCGCAGGTCGACTTCCAGCGAAAGCTTGCCATTGGGCCGCACGCGCTCCGAATACGCCGCCAGTTCCGGGAACAGCGTCGGCGCGTCCGGACGGAAGCGCGCCTGCTGGAACCGTCCAATACCGATCGGGTCTTCGCCTTCGGGCAGGAGCCAGGTCGCGTCATCGGAGACGAACGTCCACCCGGCGCGCCCGCACGCAAACGCGAGTGTGCTTTTGCCCGCCCCCGAAGCTCCGCACAACAACACTCCGGATCCTTGGCGGGCCACACAGGCGGCGTGCACCGGAATCGCGTATCGCTGCGCCAGCAGGACGTACACCAGCGGCTCCAAAAGGAACCAACGAAACCATGCATGATCGGCCACGGTCTGCGCCGAAACGAATATGCAGGCTTCGAGCAGCCGCAGGTCCCCCACCCCGAAGTTGTCAGCGTCCGAAATCGCACAGAACAGGTGTCCTTGGCGGCGAAACGCCGCAGGCGGCGCCAGGGAGCCCTCCGATTGCACCGCGACGCGCAGCCTCAGCGGCGGCCGGTCGAACTCCCAGACCCACGCGCCCCAGGATTCCCGCGCGCTCTCCAGCACGTCGCGCGAATTGGTGCTCAAATGCAGCGGAAACCCAGCCGGGTAGTAGTCGGCCGATAACGGCAGCTCCACATTAGCCAGATAGACATCCGTGACTTTTCGCTGCGGCTCCGCGGCGGACTGCACAACACTTTGATACCACAGCCGCGAGGGTTACAGAGGTAAAAATCGGGACGCACATGCCGCGGCCTGCCGCCGCCAATGTAAGCTATGAAGATGCGCGTCGCCCTTGTGCATTATTGGCTGGTGAATCACAGGGGCGGAGAGCAAGTCCTCGAGGCGCTCTGCCGTCTGCTTCCGCAAGCCGATATTTTCACCCTGTTCTGCGATCCCGACACGCTGAGCCCCGAGTTGCGGCGCCACAAGATCACCACGTCGTTTCTCGATCCGCTGCGCCGCTGGTACACGTCCCTGCTGCCGCTGATGCCGCTGGCGCTGGAGAGTTTCGATCTCCGCGGCTACGACCTGGTCATCAGCAGCGAATCGGGTCCGGCCAAGGGCGTGATTCTTCCGTCCACCACGCGCCACGTCTGCTATTGCCACACGCCGATGCGGTATCTATGGGATCTCTACACAGCCCACCGGCGCGAATACGTCACTTCACCAATAAAGCGGACCCTCATGGTCCCGCTCAGTAACTATCTCCGGCTGTGGGATTACTCAACAGCGGCGCGAGTAGACCGGTTTCTCGCCAATAGCGAAAACGTGCGCAATCGCATCTGGAAGACTTATCGCCGCGAGTCGGAAGTCATCCATCCGCCCGTGGCTGTCGAATCGTTTTATTGGAAACCCGCCGAGGACTATTTCCTGATCGTGTCCGCTCTGGTCCCTTACAAGCGGATCGATTTGGCGGTGCAAGCGTTCGCCCGCAACGGGCGACGTCTGATTATCGCCGGCACGGGCTCCCAATACCGCAAACTGAAGTCCCTCGCGACCCCCAATATCGAGTTCGTCGGCCACGTTTCCGACGAAACCCTTCGCGATCTCTACGCTCGCTGCCGAGCCCTGCTCGTACCAGGCGAAGAGGATTTCGGCCTCACGCCGGTGGAAGCGTTGGCCAGCGGGAAGCCCGTGCTCGCACTGGGGCGAGGCGGCGTACTGGACAGTGTACCCGTAGAGGATCCGTGCGGTGGGATTCTCTACAGCCAGGAAGAGGAGGACGGCCTTCAAACCGCCCTGGAGGCTTTCGAATGTATCGAATCTCACATTCAGCCGCGGGTCTTGCAACGGTTTGCCCAGCGATTCTCAGTCTCTGAGTTTCACCGCAAGATAAGCCGCGCCCTTGATCTGCCGGGCGTCTCCGCCCCGGCGGCTTGTGTCCCTCTGAACTGAAATTGAATCGTAAAAATCCGTGGCTTCGGGCACGTGTTTTCGTGCGAGAATAGGCTTGCTCTAAGACAGAAAAGGCGATTCCCGACCAGAGGAGAAGGGCCTGACTGTGGGCTACGAACCCGAAACGCCGTTTGACAGCATCGAGGGCTCCCACGAGTACGTCGCTCTGCTGGCGGAGGCTTTGGCTGAGGCCCGTCGCGATGTCGAGGCCGAAATCACCCTGGCCGACCGCGAGGGCGCCGAGCGCCGGAAAGAGGCGTTGATTCTGGTCGCCTACAATCTGGCGAAGCTGAATCTGCACATCACCACCAGCCGGCGGATCCTCAATGACCTCCGAACCCTGCGGCGGCTGCTGCTGGAAGAGCGCGACCGCAGCACCGAGGAGACGAAAAAACCCGCCGTTTTGAAGGCCGGCGCATAGCTCTAACGAGGCATACCCCGTTAGCCACCTGCTCAGGGTGTATCGAATCACACGGCGGGAAATGTGGACAAAGCCGATGGATGTGATGGGAAAACCAGGCGGCCTTCGGAAAGTCCCGTCAAATGGCCCTTTTCGTCGTGCTCCCTCTTGACAGGCGGATCTTCCAAGCGTAACATCAGAAATCGCATCCAACAGTTTTTGAGGGGCAACTGAATCACGGTGGTTTGTGGGGGACCCCGTATGACCTTCCAAATCGGTGATAAGGTCGTGTATCCCAACCAGGGAGTTGGGACGATCGAGAATATCAGCACCCGCTCGTTTGGGACCGTTTTTGAGCGGTTTTATCTGCTCCGATTCGGTTACAACAGCGTTACGGTGCTGGTGCCGTTTTCCAACGCAGCCAACATTGGCCTCCGGCGGGTTACCAAGAACCGGGAGATTTCGCGCGTGCTTTCCTTCCTCGCCAACGGATCGTGCTTCTTTAACTCTGACTGGAAGGTGCGGTTCAAGGAAAACACGGAGAAGATGCAGAGCGGAAATCTGTTGCAGGTCGCCGAAGTCTTCAAAGGGCTCTTGCAGATTCACTTGGACAAGCCGCTATCGTTCCGCGAAAAAAAGATGCTGGAGCGTGCCCGTCACATGCTCGTTTCGGAAATTTCAATCGCGCGGAACGTGCCGGACGTTCATGCGGTGAATATGTTGCAACGAGCTCTGCTAAAGGCGGGGCTTCCGCTGCCGAGCTTGGTCTGAGGCATTTATCGGACAAGGTCCGTCTCCTCCCACGGAGCCAGGCTGGGGGAGGGATTCTCCGCCTGAACTTCCCGGGACTGCCGGTTCCTCACGGCGGGCGTCGTTCATTCTGGTTTTTCTCCTCCTCGTCTCGAGTACCGTAGTATTCATTGCTTTTACGGCCGCTTTGTTGATGCGCCGCGAGATCTCCACAGACTGGGTCAGCGTGCACAAGCCGCCGATTCTATTCCTGAATACGGTGATTCTGCTGGCCTCCAGTTTGGCGCTGGAGCACGGGCGACGCAAGCTCCACGCGGGTAATCGGACTCTGTTCAATCGCTGGTGGACAATAGCCACGGGACTCGGAATTCTCTTCCTGGTCGGCCAGGCGTACGCCTGGCGCGAGTTGCGCGAAGCGGGCATGTATGTGGCGTACAGTCCGAGCGTCGCGTTTTTTTATATTCTGACAGCGGCGCATGCGCTTCACTTGATCGGCGGGCTTACCGCTTTGATCTACGTGGACGTGCAGGCGCTACAGTTCAGCCTCGGGCCGGCAAAGCGGACGGCGATCGATTGCAGCGCGATTTTCTGGCACTTCCTGGATGTGATCTGGATCTACCTCATGGTGCTTTTTTACGTATGGGGATGACTTCGATTTGCCGCTGGTCTGCTTCGAGAACTGCGATTCGGATCTCGGTGCGCTCGGCTGGCAGGATCTGGGGAAACCGCTCGCCCCACTCGATCAGGACGACCGCCTCGCGCTCGAACAAGTCTTCCAAACCAAGCGTCGCGAGTTCCGGGAGCTCCTCCAGGCGATAAAGATCGACATGATAGAGGCGGCCGTCACGGCCGTATTCGTGGATCAGCGTAAAAGTCGGGCTGCAAACGTCATCCGGCTCCGCCGCTCCCAAGCCTTTGACGATGCCTTTGGCGAGGGTGGTCTTGCCCGCTCCGAGCTGGCCGATGAGCAGCACCACCTGGCGGCGAGGAAAGTCGCGCGCCAGCCGTTCACCGAGCGCGACGGTCTCTTCCTCAGAGGCCGTCCGGTAGGTGGGCACACGCCTCCATGGCCTGAGGAAGATAGCGGAGGATGTCGGTGGCGATGAAAGATTTTTCGCCGATGTCGCGCGCTCCGATTTCGCCAGCCAGCCCGCCCAGGTAGACGGCGGCGGCGACGGAGCAGCGCGGATCGGTCGGGAACTGCGCCAGGAACCCGGCGATCATGCCGGTCAGCACGTCGCCGCTGCCGCCGGTTCCCAATGCGGGCGTGCCCGTGGGATTAATCCAAACCTGCCCGTCCGGAAAAGCGATGGTGGTGCGCTGCCCTTTGAGCACCAGGACAACGTCATGTTCCATGGCGAACGCGCGCGCGACTCCCACACGATCGTTCTGCACGTCGACCGCGGTTTTGCCGGTCAGCCGCCCCATTTCCCCGGGATGCGGCGTCATCACGCGAAGTCTGCCCCCGCCCCGGATGTCCGGGACCAAAGCGTCGGCATCGATCACCATCGGCTGTTCGAGTTTGGCGGCGGCTGCCAGAACCAAGTCCCGGATATCGGGTTCGCGGCCCAGGCCCGGGCCTATGGCAACGATGGTTTTGCCTTCGGCGACCGCCGGAAGCGGAGCACTGCGCGAGATACCGCCGGCCACCGTCTCCTCAACCGGCTCGGTCATAATCTCAGCGCTGTGCGACGCAATAATAGGGATGGCGCTCCGCGCCGAGGCCACCGTGACGAGGCCCGCGCCGGCACGCAGCGCACTGAGACCCGCCATGGCCGGCGCTCCGGTTTTGCCGCGAGAACCGCCTACCACCAGAACATGGCCAAACGTCCCCTTGTGCCCGGAGCGCGGCCGCGGCGCGAGCAAGTGGCGGAACATGGCCGGCTCAACCACCGATAAAAAGATGTTGTCATTGCCTTCCCACAGCGAGGCGGGGCTGCCAATCGGGCGGACCAGCAGGCGGCCGACATGGTCGCAATTCGGAGGCAGTACCTGGCCGACTTTCGGCGCCGTAAAGGTTACGGTTGCGTTCACGCGCGCGAACTCGCCGAGAGGATTGCCGGAGTCGCTCGGCAAGCCGGAAGGAATGTCGACCGCAACCGTCTGCGCCAGAGGAAAACCCTGGTTGATCTCGCGAATACCTTCGAGCATGCGGCCGGTTGCCGGACCGCTGATGCCGGTGCCCAGCAGTGCATCCACCACCAGAGTGGCATTTCGCGCGTCTCCGGGAATTTCGCGCGCCACCGGACAGCCGCATGCCTCGAGCATTCGAAAATTTGCGGCGGCATCACCCTTCAGTTCTTCGGGCCGGCCCAGCAGCACAACGTGCAGCGCGGCGGGGCGCACGCGGGTGTGGAGCTGCCGCGCGACCACCATGCCATCACCGCCATTGTTCCCCTTGCCGCAGAGGACTGCGACGCGCTGCGCCGCGAGCGGGCTGAAAGCCGACTCCAGAAACTCCACCACGCGATGGCCGGCATTCTCCATCATGACGATACCCGGAATGCCCAGCTCGACCGTGCGGCGATCGACGTCGCGCATCTGTGCCGCGGTGAGGACCTTCATACGCGGCGAGCCACCAACATGGTCATATCGTCCTGCAGCTCCGAGGAGCCGGTCCATTGGACCACGGCTTCCATTACGCGAGCCATCATCTCGGCCGAATCGGCATGGGCGTATTTTAGCAGCAGGTCCTGGAAGCGATCGTCTCCGAACATTTCGCCGAAGGTGTTTTCGGGCTCGACGATCCCATCGGTGTAGGCAACCAGTATATCGCCGGCTTCGAGGCGCACGGTGGCTTCTTCGTACTTGGCGCCGGGAAAGATGCCCACCACGGTGCCATTGGGCTCGAGCTTCTCGAAGCTTCCGTTGCGCATCAGAATGGGCGGGAGGTGGCCGGCATTGGTATAGGTCAGCTGCTGGCGGGCCTCATCGTACAGGGCGAAGTAAAAGGTCGCGTATTTCTCCGGAGCAGTATTGGCCCACAGCTGGCGGTTAAGCGTCGAGACCAGCGAAGCCGTGGAGAAATGATCGGCGCGACCGCCATTGGTTGCGCTTATTTGCGTGCGCATGGCCGATTGAATGGTGGCCATTAACAGCGCCGCGGAAATGCCCTTGCCTGCCACATCGCCGATGGCAAAAGCAACCGCGCCTTCGGAGATGGACATGTAATCGTAGTAGTCGCCCGAGACCGCGCGAGCGGGATGGCAGACGGCTGCGAGCTTGAGCGTGCGATTCGCGGGTGCGGCCTTGGGAAAAAGCTGCGATTGCACTTCGCGCGCGATTTCCAACTCCGACTGCATGCGCTCCTTTTCCTTGGCGACCACCAGGAGGCGCCCCAGGTTTTCGGTCATGGTGTTGAACGAAGCACTGAGGTCGGCGAGTTGGTCATCGCCGCGCACGGGAATGCGATACGTGAAATTGCCCTCCTTGACGTGCTGAGTACCGGCATAGAGTTCATGGACGGCTCCGGTGATGCTGCGGCTGAGGCGAATGCCGCCCACCAGCGAAGCCAGCTCGACGAGAAAGAACAAAATGGATACAACCACAAAGGCGACCGTCAAGCCCGCGAACCAATCGGACTTGGCGCCGAACATCGTGTCCAGCACCGCAAACAGGCGAGTGTTGACCAATAGGATGCCGTTCCTAGCGGCCTTGGGCGAATCCCACAACGCGATCGGCACCGGGTAGATGAACGATAACTCAAAATCGAGCGGATTTTGCTTGGCTGGGACCAGGCTCTGCTGGGAACGGGCCGTGTAGGGGACAAGGTCGACGTCGCCCAGTCCCGAGATCAGATGACTCAGCAGCTCGTGCGTAATGGGCGCCAGAAGAGTGAGCTCATTGCCATTGGCGGCCGCGTGCACCCAGGCGTAGACCTGGCTACCCTTCAGGATGAGCCCGTTGGCCTCCTCACGGCCGACTGGCGGGGTTTCGAGATTCGACTCGGGAGGAAAGCGGATATCGTTCCGGCCGCGGATGCGCATTTCGAACGTCGGAAACCGCCGCTGAATCAAGGGCGCGAATTGGGCCACGAACGCCTCCGGATTGGCGCTGGGCAGACGCAGCAATCCTTCCACCGGCCCGGTGAGGAAACTGATGCGGCGCTCCAATTCGCTATTGACGAGGTAAACCGCCATCTGGCCAATTACCGCCCACGAGGCGATGCCCACCAGGACCAGACCGAGGACGATCGGCACGACCGCGATCATGAGATAGGCGAGGATCAAGCGGTTGCGCAGGCGCCAGATGGCCCGGCGCAGCGAGCGGCGGACCAGTCCGACCAACGACAATAATCCGAAAAACACGGCACCCAGCAGAATGAGCGACTGCAGAGTGAGAACCAATCGGGTGATGTACAGGATCGCGTACACCAGAGCGAGGACGTAGAAGGTCTTCGTCACCCAGCGCAGGCGGCGCCAGTAATCCCCGGGCCTGATTGGCATACTTCCAGACTAGCGTAGAGTGGTGAGCCGGAATCGCCGCTGCGGCTCAACGTCATCAAACGGCGAAATGGGCAGGACGGAAACCTGCCCCTCTCATTCATTTGAATGCTAGACCGTGCGGACGGGCTGGCCCGGTCGCAAACGCTCGGTTGAAATCCAACTGGAAGCGCGGGTCGAGTTCCATGCGGCGCCGGTGCACGCGGGCGATATGGACTTTGTGATCGCCTTCCGAATGGACTTTGCCGAAGGCATCCTCATTTAGGAAATAATCGGAAATCACGAGGCGTTCTTCATCGTGCGTCAGCCGCAGGTAGTGCGGGCCCGAAGCAGGACCGAGGTCGAGCACGTCGAGCACCTTGGGCGCGGCGGGCTCCGACGTATCGAACATGACGACCTTGCCGGCCTGGTTCATGGTGATGAACAGGCGCTGGCCGTCGTTGGTCATGCGCATGAGCTGCGGCCAGCCGCCTTTGGCAATCGATGTGAAATCAAAGACCGGGGTCGCGGTCCCGGCGTACGGATCGATGAGGTAGAGAGTGTCGTCGAGCATCCCGGCGGTGTACCCGCGGGCCTGGGCGTCGCCCGGGATCAGCCGCACGTCGATCGTGCCGCCGGCGTGCGGGATGTCTATGGAGCGGACGATTTTGCGTTGGGCCAGGTCCCAAACGCGAATGCCGCCGCGTAGGTCCAGACCGCCGGGAACGGCATCCAGCGTGGTCGAGGGGCAGATGAAATCGCTGGTCAGCATGAGATTGAGCTCGGGCCGCACCGCGATCCCGTGTGGATTGAAGCCATCCTGCGGCGGCGTGTCAGGCCACTCTTTGACTAATTTGAGGTTGGAGTCGAATTCAGCGACCCGACCCGGGGCATGCCCCAGCGGGCCGCCCATCATGGTGACGAGAAAGCCGCCCCCGGGGATTGGGTAAAAGTCATCGGTCACCGAAGAGAGCGGTGGATCGGCAGAAGAAAGAAATTTCGGCGCGAGCGGGTTGGCGATATCGAAGAAAAACACTTCTTTCTGTCCCTTCAGCACACTGAGCAAGCCGCCGGCAGCCAGCACTTTGCCATCGGCCGAGATCCCCACGTGGTGCGGCTCGTTCCCGAAGGCGCCGGGGCCTTGCAGCGGCACGGTGGTGATGACCTGGCCGTAATCCGGGCGGTGTTCATCGAAATTAATGACGCTGAGAAAATCCGGGTTGACGCGCGCCTGATCGCCGGCCCAGACGAACAAGTATTTTTCTTCCGCAGATCTTTCGTCGTCACCGTGGCTTGCGCGCACGACGTGGAGAGTTCCCGAGATTAATAAGACGGCTCCGGCCAGGGCAGCGGAAACCGCGGTTTTTTTGCGCGTCCAATTGATGCGGATCATATTTCCTCCTTGCACGTTGGGTTATCGGGCGCCGGCTGTCTGTGCCGTGCCGCGCCGCGTTCGACGGGGGCGCCTGCGAGACCGCTCACCGATACGGCCATAGGCGATGACGGGCATGCTCAGACATGTTCCCCTCCTGATTCAAACAGCGCAATTTTGGGCGGAACGGGCTCAGCGGCACAGGCCGCGGTATGCTGGAGCAAAATGGGTGAGGTCACGGTTCTGCTGCGCCGCTGGAGCGGAGGGGACGAAGCCGCGCTCAGCCAATTGATTCCGCTGGTCTACGACGAGCTGAAGCGGCTGGCGGCGTATCATCTGCAGAAAGAAGCGCAGCCCTCATTGACGAGCACCGTTATTGTGCACGAAGCGTACCTGCGATTGGTAGGCTCGGCGGATCCGGACGTGCGCGACCGGCATCATTTCTTCGCGGTCGCTTCGCGCGTGATCCGTCATATCCTGGTGGACCACGCCCGGCGGCAGATGGCGGCCAAGCGAGAGCATGCGAAAGTTCCGCTCGATGACGCGCTCACCATACCCGTCAAGCCGGATTTGGACTTGGTGGCGTTGGATAAGGCACTCGAAATCCTGGGACGAACCGACCCCGACAAGCTGCGGGTGGTGGAATTGCGATTTTTTGGCGGGCTATCGGTGGAGGAGACCGCACAAGTGATGGGGACTTCACCGGCTACCATCAAGCGGGAATGGAGCGTGGCCAAGGTGTGGCTCTACGAGCAGATGCAAGGCGCCCGCCCTTAACGCCGGACTACTTTGGGGGCGGTCCGGCAGCCGCAAGCTGTCGGCGCACAAACGCATTATTCGGAAGTTTGCGATCCCAAAGGCGCCAGAGTTCCTCGCGGCGCGCATCCAGATCGGCGGCCTTGCGAGGATCGCCCGTCCGGCGGTAGAGAGATGCCAGCCCGTCATAAACGCCGGCGAGTTTGGGGGCGTCGCGGAGATCGTTAAATACGTCGGGCTGCGCGGCCGTGACGTCTTCGAGCAGTCGCTGATAGATCGCCACCGCACGGACGGGATCGAATTCGGCCTGGTAATCGGCTTCTGCACGAAGCGCGGTGTAGACCTCGCTGTCGAGCGAAATGCGCGACGCTGGATAGTCATTCGTCTCTCTGAGAATTGCAAGCGCGGCGTCGATCCGCTGTTTGGCCTCGCGGGGCCGATGGAGGCTGCGGAGGGGATAAGAGGAGTTCGCTAGCACGAGAGACTGATCGCGCCGGGCCGCAAGCCGATTGGGAATTTCGCCAAGGCGGCGGATCGCGAGATCATAGACCGCCAGAGCGCGCTGCGGATCACGATGGCGCAGGATATTGCCGAGCGGGTTCCCCGCGTTACCGACGCGGCCGCGGCTCGTGGAGTCAATGGGGTCGCGCCGCGCCGCGGCTTCGGCCATGTCGAGAGCTTTTTGCAGGGATTCGACGGCTTCCTCGGGCCTGCCCAAATTCGGCGCGCCCTCCTCTCCGAGGATGAGGCCTTCCCGCAAGTAGGTACCGTACACGTTAACCATCCGCCCCGTCTCAGTGGCATAGGACGCGGTCTCCGCGAATTTCCGGGCCTGCCGGATGGCGGAAAGCGCTCCTTCGAGATCGCCCTGATAGCGAAGCGCACTCGCAAGGACGCTCAAATCGCCGGTTAGAATGCGATCCTTGTACGGAAGGGGTTGCGCCCAGTCGATGGCGCGGCGCGCGAAGAAAATGGCATCGCCATAGAGATGGAGATTGTTGTGAGCGAGAGCTAAATTACCATAGACGTTAATACCCTCGAGCCGGTCGCTTTCGCCGGGACCGCCGGCACCGAAAAACGCGGCGATGCGCGCCGCGGCTTTCTTCGCGTGAGAAAGAGCATCCGCACGCCGGTGTTCCTCCTGGGCGATGATCATTCGATCCTGCGCAATCACGCCGGAGCGCAGCAAAGCGCCCGGGTCGAGCGGCCGCGAGACAAGGACGGCATCAATGAAAAAGTCCGCTTTTTTCAGGCTTTCTTCGGCTTGCGCAGACTGACCGAGGTTCAACTCGTTGGGCACCCCCTGGATCCGGCCAACGCGCCAGTATCCTTCGCCCAGTTCCCGCGCGAGATCCACGTCACCGCGCGCGTCCGCGGCCAAACCTTCGAGGTATTTCAATGAAACGGAAACGAGCCGCCGGCGCGCCTCGGTAGAGCCGGGCAGATCCCGGATCGCCTTGTCGAGGTCGAACACGTTATGCGAGAGCTGTTGGAGCTGGGCGAAGCGGCGCTCGGCAGCCACCCTTTCGCGATTGGCTACGTACAGACCCGCCGAGAGGCCGACAATCAAGATGGCGGCCGCGCTGACCGGCAAGCGGTAGCGCCGCAGCAGCTTCGAGCTACGATACCAGCCGCTGCCGGAGCGGGCGAGAATCGGTTCGTGACTGAGGTAACGCTGAATATCGGCGGCCAAATCCGCGGCCGAGCCATAGCGGCGCGCCTTATCCTTCTCCAGCGCCTTGGCTGCGATGGTTTCGATGTCACCGCGGAAAGCGCGATCGATGGAACCGAGGCGGGCGGGTTCCTGTTCGCGAATGGCTTGAACGGCTTGAGGTAAATGGCGTCCAACTTCATACGGAAGGCGGCCCGCCAGAAGCTCGAACAGGATGACGCCGAGCGAATAGACATCGCTTCGGATATCGAGTTCGAGAGGATCGGCCGAAACCTGTTCCGGGCTCATGTAAGCCAGCGTTCCGACCAGACGGCCGAAGTCGGTGTGGCGCGTGGCATAAGCATCGGAATCGGTGACGCGCGCCACGCCGAAATCGAGGATTTTCGGATTTCCGCTCTCATCGATAAGAATATTCCCGGGCTTGAGGTCGCGATGGATGATGCCGCGCTGGTGCGCATGATGAACGGCATCGCAGATCCGGGCCATGACATTGAGGCGCTGGCGCGCGGTCAGGAGACGCGCGTTCGCGTAGGCGATCAGAGATTCCCCGCGAACGAACTCCATGGCGAAATACGGCTGGGGTCCCCATCCGCTGTCGGCGGCGCCGGCCTCATAGATCTGGGCGATCCCTGGATGTTGCAGGCGGCCCAGCGCGTGCGATTCGATTTCGAAGCGCCGAAGCAGCTCGGCATCCGCCAGGCCGTGCCTGATAACTTTGAGCGCCACCGTTCGGCGCGGATGTTCCTGCTCGGCCTCGTATACAGCACCCATCGCACCCTCCCCGAGCAGGCGATGAATTCGATATGATCCGATGGCGGCCGGAACTGAAGAGACTTCCACCGCCGCAGAGCCGCTGGTATACGGGGCTTCGACCAGCCGTTCCAGAAAGCTTCCGGCGGCGTGAAACCCGTACAGAAGCGATTCAACCTCGGCGCGAAGGGCAGGATCGTGCGGGAAGGTACGAGCCAGGTACGGCAGTTGCTCCGATTCGGGAAGCTCCAGCGCCGCGGCAAACGCCGCTTCCACTTCCGGTCGCAATGGCAAGTTCATGCGAAGCCCTCACTGCGGCTCCTAATTATCCTAGTGCATTCGATCGGCGACGGAACGGGCCGGAGGTCGGCTTGGCGGGATCAGCGTGCGTTGATCTGGCGGGCGCCCTAGCGAGGCTCGGGGGAGCCAGTTTCGGCGAGGACCTTGGCGATAATCCCAAAAATTTCTTCGGCGTGAAACGGCTTGCTGATGTAGCCGTCCATGCCGGCGGCCAGGCAGCGCTCGCGGTCGCCAGCCATGGCATAAGCCGTCATCGCGATCACCGGGGTATGCCTGCCGGCGTGCAATTCCCTCCGACGCAAAACAGCGGTCGTCTCAAGCCCATCCAACTCCGGCATCTGGACATCCATAAGGACCAGGTCAAAGCGCCCGTTCTCGAGCTGCTCCAAGGCCTGGCGGCCCGTCGCCACAACCGTAACCTGGTGGCCTTTCTTTTGCAGCAGCCGAACCGCGACCAGCTGATTGACCGGATTGTCTTCAGCCAGCAGGATCCGCAGCAGCGGGCCGGAAGGCGAATCCGTGGACGCTGCCGGCTCGCGCAGTTCCGGGCGCGCGCCGGCCCCGAGCGCCTGCACAATCGCATTTCGGATTTCCGTTTGACCCACCGGCTTGATGAGCTGAGCTGCGATTTTCAGCTCCCGCCTCCGCGCCTCATCGACGATCTGGGCAGGGGTGGTGAGGACCACGATTGACAGCTCAGCCAGTCTCGGATGCCGACGGATTTCCTCAATCAGGCAAAGAGAGCGCCCGCCGCCGAGTGCGTCGATGACCGCGATGCGAAGAGCGCGACCGGCCTCAGCGGCTCCGGCCAGAAGACGGAGAGCCATTTCGTGATCATCAGCCAGAACCGGTTCGATGGACAACGCCCGAAGCTGGGTTTCGAGAACCAGCCGGCTGGAGGGCGTTTCAGCGACCACCAGCGCTGGAATGCCGCTCAATTCGTCCGGCGCTGCCGGGAGAGTCTCGCGACTCCCAAGTCCAAACCAGGCGGTGAAATGGAACGTACTGCCTTCACGCGGGACACTCTCCAGCGACAGATCGCCGCCCATCAACTTGACCAAGCGGCGCGAGATCGCGAGCCCCAGGCCGGTTCCACCATACCGCCGCGTAGTGGAGCTATCCGCCTGCGTGAACGGATCGAAGATCAGAGCCTGTTTTTCTTTGGGAATTCCAATACCGCTATCGCGCACGGAGAAGCGCAGGCAAACTTGACCCTTTCCCTGGGAAACGCGCGATACGTCGACGAAAACCTCGCCTCGCTCCGTGAACTTCACCGCGTTGCCCACAATATTGTTGATGACCTGAAGCAGGCGGCCGGCATCCCCAATGAGGGCCTGGGGCACCTCGGGCCGGACGAGATAGTTTAATTCCAGGCCCCGGTTCGAAGCGTGCAGGCCCAGCGCTTTCATAATGGGCTCCAGGCGATCCCGCAAATTGAAGCTTGCGGGCTCCAGTTCCAGCCTCCCCGCCTCGACCTTGGAGAAATCGAGGATGTCGTTGATGAGTGTCAGCAAGGAATCGGCAGAGCTTTGGACAATCTGGAGGTAACGGCGCTGCTCCGGCGTCAGATCGCTGTCCAGAACCAGGCCGGTCATCCCGATGATTCCATTTATCGGCGTGCGAATCTCGTGGCTCATCGTAGCGAGAAATTCGCTTTTGGAGCGGCTGGCGGCTTCGGCAACGTTCTTGGCGTGTTCCAAATCGGCGGCGGCGCGCTTGCGCTCAGTAATGTCGCGGGCATTCACAACTAATGTGGGAGGGTCCTCGTCAGGCCGGGCCTGACAGGTGAACTCATACCACCGCCAGGCGCCGCGTTTGTGCCGATACCGGCACTCGCCGACGGCGGGGACCCCGGGATTGCGCACGGTTTCCAAGAGTACTTTTCGAGTACGCTCGCTACACTCCGGGTGCATAAATTCAAAGATGCTGCTGCCGATCACTTCCTGTTCGGTGTATCCCAGAATCCGCTGCGTGGAGGGGCCTGCGTACAGGCACAGCCCATTGAGATCGAGCAGGAGAACCAGGTCGCCCCCGTATTCGACCAGAGCCCGAAATCGGGCTTCGCTGGTGCGGATGGATTCTTCGGCCCGCTTCACGGCGCTGATGTCGACGAAGCTCTCGAGCAGATATTGACGGCCGGAAATCAGCTGCGACACCACGGTCTTCATGATCGGGCAGCGGCGCCCATCGACCGTCAGCAACGCCCGTTCGGAGTTGTCCACGGTTTGACCCAGATCAGTGACCGGGCAGCGGCCTTTTTCCGCGGGGCAAATGAACTGAAAGCACTCGGCGCCGATCACCGCTTCCCGGCGACAGCCGATCAGACTCAGGGCGCTCGGGTTGACATCGACGATACGGTGATTCTGCGGATCGATGATCACGATGCCGGTCTGGACGGAATCGAAGATGGTCTTGAATTTGATGGCGGCTTCTTCGGCCAGCTTCTCGGCGAGTTTGCGCCGGCTGATGTCGATGAACGTTCCCTCAATCACGTAAGGATAGCCGGCTTCGTTTTCGACCAGAGTGACGTTCTCCAGCACGGGGACCAGGCTGCCGTCCTTGTGTTTTAGGCAGAGTTCGAGATTCGTGACCGATTTCCGTTCCCGCAGCAGCGCCAAAACCGCCTGGAGGTCGGCAGGATTGACGAATAGCTCCGCCGCGCTGTGTGCAAGAAATTCTTCGCGTGAGTTGAAACCGAGTGTGCGCGCACACGTCTCGTTGCAATCCAGGTAGCGGCCGTCCGGGGCCACGCGGAAAACGCCCGCCAGATTCCGTTCAAACAATAGCCGGTAGCGGCGCTCGGATTCGGCCAAAGCATCCTCGGCTGACTGGCGGGCCGTAATGTCTCGCGCGACACCGCGGATGCAGGCCAGCGACCGGTCTTGGTTCAAGATCGGAACCGCATTAATCTCGAGAACGGCCCGACCTCCATCCTTGCGGACGCACCGGACCACCAAGCCGGTAAGTCCGTCCGGCGAACTCCGGGCGGTCCGCAGATTTTCGAAGGCCGCGCTCTTCCCTTCGGGGGCGACGAAATCCAGCGGGCTTCTGCCGATCATCTCTTCCGGCTCATAACCCAACACGTCCTTGATTTTCGGACTGCAGTAGGTAAAGCGGATGTCTGCATCGGCTTCCCAGATCCAATCGCTCGTGACTTCGAGCAGCAAGCGGCACCGCTGCAATTCGCGTCGGGCTTGTTCGAGTCGGGCCGGCGTAGTATGCGTCTGAATACTCTTCCGCAGTCGGCGAAACAGGTTGTGAATTATTTCCGTCATCAGTGGAACTCGCGGCTACACAGACCGCCCCCTGGAGCTATCGACACATCTCCGGCCGAGCCTTAGGCCCTGAATCGGGGACCTGCAAGTGGTAAGTATTTGAAGCGAGGAGTCTTACGGGAACCGGGGACGCGCCCGGCGGGTCACATGTTTCAGGCGGCGAGGCGCCTGGAAACGCGGGGCACTTTAGTGGATCAGCGTACCGACCGCTTCGCCGGCGGTCATCCGCATGATGTTGCCGTGAGTGTTCAGGTTGAACACGATGATGGGCAATCGGTTGTCACGGCACATGGCAATCGAAGTCGCGTCCATTACGCCAAGCCCTTTCGAGAGGACTTCGAGGTAGGTCACCTTCTCGAACTTGACGGCGTCGGCGTGTTTGAGGGGGTCCTTGTCGTAGACTCCGTCGACGCGTGTGGCCTTGGCGATCACCTCGGCCTTGATTTCGAGGGCGCGCAGCGTGGCCGCGGTGTCCGTCGAAAAATAAGGGTTCGAGGTGCCCGCGGCGAAGATGACGATGCGGCCTTTATCGAGGTGGCGGATGGCGCGGCGGCGGATATAAGGCTCGGCCACCTGGTGCATCTCGATGGCGCTCATTACGCGCGTCGGAATACCGATCTGCTCCAAGGCGTCGGACAGCGCCAGGGAGTTGATCACGGTGGCCAGCATGCCCATGTGGTCGGCCGTCACGCGGTCCATTTTCTGAGCCGCGGCGGCGACGCCGCGAAAAATGTTCCCGCCCCCGACCACGATGCCGATTTGGATTCCGCTGGCGGCGACATCGGCGACTTCGTGCGCCAAATCCTTGACGCGGTCGGCATGGATGCCGAAGGGAGCACCGCCGGCTAGAGCTTCGCCGCTCAACTTCAGCAGGACTCGCTTAAAGCCGGCCATTTTTCAGGATTGTGCCGCGGATTGCTGCTCGCCGCCGGATTCGACCGCCGCGACATCGCCCACCTTGAAACGCACGAATCGGGCGACGCCGATGTTTTCGCCGAGTTTGGCGATCTTGGTCTTTACCAGTTGTCCGACCGTCAGCGTGGCTTCTTTGACGAACGGCTGGTCAAGCAGGCAGACTTCCTCGTAGAACTTCTGCAGGCGGCCCTCGACGATCTTGTCGACGACCTTTTCGGGCTTGCCTTCGTTGAGGGCGCGGGCTCGCGCGATTTCCCGCTCCTTGGCGAGCACGTCCTCGGTGACGTCTTCCTTGCGGATGAAGCGCGGGTCGGCAGCGGCGATGTGCATCGCCAGATCGTGGACTAATTCCTTGAAATCGTCGGTGCGCGCGACGAAATCGGATTCGCAATTGACTTCCACCAGTACTCCGAGCTGCCCGCCGTGGTGAATGTAGCTGCCGATCAATCCTTGCTTGGTGGCACGCGAGGCTTTCTTGCCCGCCGAAGCGATGCCCCATTTCCGCAGCAGGACCTCCGCCTCGCCGATATCGCCTTTGGCCTCGACCAGGGCCTTCTTACACTCCATCATGCCCGCGCCGGTACGCTCGCGCAGGTCTTTGACTAATACCGCGGTGACTTCCGCCATAGTTCTGTCTTCTGATCCTTATCCGGTACGCCGGCGTTTGCCGCCGGCAGAAACACACCGGCACCGGGTCCGCCGGCGCCATTGAAACTCTAATGACCGCTTTCGGTGATCGCCGGCTCGGTGACCGGTTCCGCCGTTTCCGAGCCGGGCCCCTTGCGCTGCGATCCCGCGGCCGGCTCCTCCTCGAGGCTCAGGCTTTCGCCCATGATTTTGTCGACGTACTTCGGGTCGACGTACTCGGTGTACTCTTCCATGCCTTCGCCGGCCGGAGTCTCGTCGGTGATAATCTTGTCGGCGGCGAACTCGGCTTCGGTGGCCAGCGAGCGGCCTTCCACGACGGCATCGGCGATCTTGCTGGCGAACAAGCGAATGGCCCGCAGAGCATCGTCGTTGCCGGGGATGACCCAATCGACTTCGTCGGGGTCGCAGTTGGTATCCACAATCGCGACCACCGGAATGCCCAGCCGCCGGGCTTCTTTGACGGCGATGGCTTCCTTATTCGAATCGATTACGAACAAGACATCCGGGAGCCCGGGCATATCCTTAATGCCGGCCAGGTTCTGCTCCAGGTGCTTGCGCTCGCGTTCCAGGCGAATGATCTCCTTCTTGGGACGGCCGGCGTACCCGCCTTCATTGGCCGCCATGGCTTCCAGATCCTTCAGACGCTTGATCGACTTCTGCACGGTAGCCATGTTGGTGAGCAGACCGCCCAGCCAGCGCTGGTTGACGTAGAACATAGCGCAGCGGTTGGCTTCCTCAGCGATGGCTTCCTGCGCCTGCCGCTTGGTCCCGACGAACAGCACCGTCTTGCCCTGGGCCGCCATTTCTCCGACGAACCGGGCGGCGTCTTTGAACATCTTCAGCGTCTTCTGGAGATCGATAATGTAGATACCGTTGCGTTCGCCGAAGATGTATTCCTTCATCTTCGGATTCCAGCGCTTGGTCTGGTGCCCGAAGTGAACGCCCGCTTCGAGCAATTCCTTCATGGATATTGCCGGCAAAAACTACCTCCTCATCCGGCCCGGGGCACGCCCAAAGCGAGATTTGCGCCCCAGGACCGAGCCTTTCAAAAAAATTAGCCTGCCCGCGCAGGCCTGACACCTAACGCGTTAGCGTTTAGAGAATTGGAACCGCTTGCGTGCGCCCTTTTGCCCATACTTCTTCCGTTCATGAGCGCGCGGGTCGCGGGTCAGAAAACCGAGCTTCTTCAGCCGGGACCGCAGTTCCGCGTTGAACTCCACCAAAGCCCGGGAAATGCCCAGACGGACCGCGCCCGCCTGGCCGGCAACACCACCGCCATTGGCGAGGATCACCAGGTTGAACTTGTCCATGGTCTCGGTGGCCAGCAAAGGCTGCCGCACCACCGCGCGCAAGCTTTCGGTCGGGAAATAGTTCTCGAATGCGCGTCCGTTCACCTGGATCTCGCCCGTGCCGGGCCGTAAAAACACGCGAGCCACCGAACTCTTTCGGCGACCCGTACCCAAATACTGAACCATCGTCGCTGCCACTTGCCGCTGCCCTTCCCGCTATTTCATCGCCAGCACAGCCGGTTTCTGCGCGGCGTGCGGATGACGATCACTCGCATATACCTTCAATTTCCGGAACATCTGTTTGCCAAGCTTGGTTTTGGGAAGCATGCCCCGGATGGCTTCTTCCACGATATAGACCGGCCGTTCTTCGCGAACCCGCCGGAAGCTCCTCTCGACCAAACCGCCGGGATACCCGGTGAAATGACGATACACCTTGTCGGTTTCCTTGCGGCCCGATACACGCACTTTGTCGGCATTGATGACGATCACGTGATCGCCCGTATCCAGGAACGGCGTATAAGAGGGCTTGGTCTTGCCCATCAGCAGCATAGCCGCTTTGCTGGCGAGTTTGCCCAAGACCACGTCCTGGGCATCGATCACATGCCAACGCCGGCTGATGCCATTCTTAGAGGGAAATTCGGTACTCATCGACACACGTCTCCACGACTCCTGGGTAACCTTTTTAGCCTACCGAGAGGCGGCCGGATTGTCAAATGGGGGCGGCCGCTCAATGCGTCATGCCGTAGATCACGTAATTGATCGCAATGCGCATGCCCAAAGCCGAGAATTTCTCCGGATACTCCGGGTTGTCGGCGTGCTCCCAGGAATCGCCCAGATCCATGTTGAAGCACATGGCCACCATCAGGCGTCCGCGATCGTCATAAATGCCGCGCCAGTGCGGCACCTTGCCGTCTTTTTCGTAAATACGGTGGGAATAGAGAAACTGCGCGCCCGGGACCTGGTAACGGTCGTCGAGATCGTAGACGGTGTGAAAGATCGCGTCCGAATCGGGGATTTCGACGATGGGCCGGTCGGGAAAGACCTTACTCATGCTGGCCACAAAGACGGCCCATTCATCGGTTCCATGGAAGTCGTCGCACATGAAAAAGCCGCCGCGCAGCAGGTATTCACGGAACGCTTTCACCTGCTCCCCGGTGAGTTCCCAGTGCCCCACCTCAACACCGTACAGCCAAGGCCAGTCGTACTGGTCGCCTTCATCAAGATCCACGGGTTGTTCGACCGAGCGCGCATGAAGGCGCGTCAGGCGGCGAATGGCTTGCGAAATATGGCGGTCCGACCGCGGATAATCGATGGTCCAGTTCGAAGCGCCCGCCTTCCAGTTGGGATTCGCAAAAAAACCATAGTTCGGCTTGGGCGGATACATCAGGCGGGCGAACGCCCACTCGGTCTTCTCGTTCCAGTCGGGCGGTTTCGGGAAGTTTTCGTATTCGACGCCGGGATATTCGCGGAAGGGCCGTTGGAACGCGTACAGCACTCCGGCGCCCAGCAGGCAGCCGAACACGACCAAGTGTACCTTCCGAAGCCGCATACCCTCTACCATCATAGCGGTCGGGCACGCGGGACGGACCGGTTCGGCGTTATCGAGGGTTATCAGAACAGCACTTTGAGGCCGAACTGTACCTGCCGTCCCGGATTGGTGACGGCCGTAATCTGTCCGGCGGTCGGGTTCGGATTGCCGCCGCCATTGGCGCCCTGGACGAATAAACCGCTCGCCGGCGCGGCAAAATTCGGGTGATTCAGAATATTGAAGAACTCGGCGCGAAACTGGATGGCGAACTGTTCGGAAACTTTCGGGATCTTCGTGTACTTCGAAAGCGAGGCATCGAGGTCGGTGAAGCCGGGGCCGATCAACGTGTTCCGCCCCAGGTTCCCCAACAGGCCGACTGCCGGAAGACTGAAGCACGCTGGGTTGAAGAAGTGTTTGACGCGATCGCCCGTGGTCGCGGTAGGGTCGCAGCCGGGCACCACGTTGGGGCGGTTCGCGCCGCCTCCACTGTATGCTTGCGAGAAGCCGTCAGTAATATTTACCGGATAGCCCGTGTGATCGCTGAGGATCGCGCTCACTTGCCAGCCTTGCACGACTTGGTTGCCCCGGAACGGCAGCGTGTACGTGCTGTTCACGGTGACCGTGTGGCGGTTGTAGTACGCGCACCAGCCGACATCGTATTTCGCGTTGAACGGATTCGCCAGCACGGTGCCGCCATCCACCAGATAACTGCCCGACCCGTTATCGGTGCACTCCGCATAGGTATACGAGAGTTGCGCCTGCCAATTGGAAGTCAGGCGGCGGTTTACACTCAATTGCGCCGAGTTGTACTTCGAGAATCCGTTCGAGTACCCGATCTGCAAGGAGCCATACGCCGGGTTCACGAACGGATTCATGACAATCCGGCCGTTCACCAGTTGCGAGAACTGCAATGCGCCGTCGGGCAGAATATTGGGCACAGGCGGGTTCGCATCCGTTTCTTCAATTTGATGCACGCCGTGCGAGCCCACATAGGCCAGCGACACTACGGTATCTTTAACGATTTCGCGCTGCAGGCTGAGATTCCATTGCTCGACGTAAGGTGTCGTACCCAGGTGATAGTCCAACCCGAAGGATTGCGTCGGCTGCGTCGGCGAGACCGACGAAAAAATCAGCGGGAACGTTGGATTGAATTGCGTTCCGGTCTTAAACGGCGGGTTGTTGTAATACTCGGCAGCGAAATCGCGGGGTCCGATCAGGTTGTGGAAAATGCCAAAGCCCCCGCGCAGCGAAGTCTTGTGATTCTTGAAGAGGTCCCAGGCAAAGCCCACACGCGGATCGAAATTGTGCAGCGAAGGATTATTGGCGTAGACGTTCGGCACGGCGACGTAGCCGCCGAACGGCGCGTTCACAATCGAAGTAAGCTTGTTCGATACCTCGGTGGGATTGGTCGTGGGTGAGTAGCGCAGGCCCAGATTCAGCGTAAACGACGGGGACAATTTCCAATCGTCCTGCGCGTACAGCGCGAAATCCCATTCCCGGAAGCCGCGCGCGGCATCGGCCTGCGGATTGCCGTTGGCGTCCGGCAGGATGCCACTGAACGAAAACGGAGTGCCTTGCAGGAACAATGCGAGGCTCTGAAAAGTCCAGCCTCCATCGCCCGGCACCGGCGACCAGACGTTAGACTGGACCCGCTTGGCCTCCCCGCCGAAGCGCAGGGTATGCGCGCCCCGGTTCCAATAGATGTCGTCGCCCAGGGCGAATTTGTTTTGTCCGAAGTGCCAGGGACCGGGCGCGGCCGTCCCAAAACCGGTCAGCCCGGTGATGGTCATGCTGCCATCCACCAGCCCCTTGCCCGGGAAATACTGGAACAGCGGATACGAATTGACACCCGTGTTGCTGTCCTGGAACGGCCGCGAGAAGGCGAACCGCGCTGAGTTGATCACCGAGGTCGAAACGATGTGCTTCTCTTCGATGGTGGCGAACTGGTTGCGGTTGCGGCTGATTGACGGCCACACGTTCGGCAGCGGGCCGGCAGTCGGTTCGAACAGGTGGGCAAAGTCGCCAAGGTAACGCGCGAAGAACGAATCTTTGGCCGAAACGGTCCAGTCATAACGGGCGATCGCGTAGTTTTCGGAACCCGTCTGCACCGGATTCAGCGTTTCCTGTCCGATGCCGCTTCCGATAAAAGTAGTCGGCGGCGGCACATGATTGTAAAAGGCAAGATACGGTTGGACGGCCTTGGGAATGGTGTTCGCGCAGGCCGGATCTGGGTACACGATCGCCGTGTTATTCACGCACTGCAGCGCACCTCCCACCGGCAGGTATCCCAGGCGGGCGTTGTTATCCGGAACCGAAATGATGCGGGTTTCTCCCAGCGCCTGGCGCAAACCTTCGTAGTTCACGAAGAAGAACATTTTGTCTTTCTTGATCGGGCCGCCGAGCGTACCGCCAAACTGCCCGCGCCGAAACGGAGCGGGGCTGGCTTTATCGAAAAAGCTGCGGGCGTCCATCGCGCTGTTGCGGAGAAACCCATACCCGGAGCCGTGGAAAGCGTTGGTGCCCGACTTGGTCACTTCGTTCAGCACCGAGCCATTGCCACCGAACTGTGAGCTGTAGGTGTTCGTCAGGATCTGAAACTCGCCGACGGCATCCACACCCATCGCCGTATTCAGCGAACCGGCGCCTGCCCCATGCGCGAAGTAGTTCTGCACGTCGGTGTCATCGAGCAATTCGGCCTGCCCGTTCGGCCGCGCCCCGGCCACCGAATACGTGAACCCGCCTCCATAAAACGGCCCTTGAAAGATTCCGGTGAAGTTGCTGACTCCCGGCGCCAGCAAAACCAACTGCTCGATGTTGCGGCCGTTCAGCGGCAACTCGCGAAGCTGCGTCTGCTCGATCAGCGTGGAAAGCTGGGCACTGGTGGTATTCACGGTCGAGACTTCGGCGTTGACGGAGATCGTCTGCGTCGATTGCCCAACCGGCAACGCGAAATCCACGACGCTCTCCGCGCCCACCGTCAGCAGAATCCCCGCGTGCACAACGGTTTGAAAACCGTCTTTCGATACCTGCACCTGATACTCGCCGACCGGCAATTCCGCGATGCGGTAGCGGCCCTGGGAATCGCTCGTGGCCGCCTGGCTGGCGCCGGTGCCCGTATTGGTCGCGCGTACCACCGCACCCGGAAGCACCGAGCCGGAAGGATCCGTCAGCGTGCCCGATATACCCGCGGTAGCGCGCTGGGCGCCCACCGGCATGCTCCACAAGCCGAACCCGACCACAATCACATAGAGAGCCAGTTTCTGGCGCAGCGGCATTGTCCTCTCCTGCTGAATTTAGATTGACCCCTTACTAACGCGGGATCATATCATTCGAAAGAAACGCGTGCAATAACAGTTCGGGCGGCACGGCCCCGGCGGCCGGTGGCGCACGCAAATCCGAGTTACTCGAACGGTTTGACGTTACTTCGCGTCGCGCCAGTTGTCGCCGATTCCCACGTCCACCGTCAGCGGGACCTTCAGATCGCCGGCTCCTTCCATCTCGCGCTTCACGAGGTTTGAAAGTGCGTCGACTTCCTCCGGCGGGCATTCGAAGACCAACTCGTCATGCACCTGCAGCAGCATCACACCCTGATGGTGACCACGCTCGAGCGCGTCATCGATCCGCACCATGGCGAGCTTAATCAGATCGGCCGCCGTCCCTTGCAACGGCGAGTTCACCGCCGTGCGCTCGGCGAAGCCGCGCGCGTTAGCATTGCGGCTGTTGATATCGGGAATCGGCCGCTCACGCCCGAACAGCGTGCGCGTGACACCCGTCTGCCGGACTTCCGCGATGGTCTCGTCGATGAACCGCCGCACGCCCGCATGCCGCGCGAAATAATTTTTGATGTACTTTTCCGCTTCGGCCCGGGGAATCCCCAACTGCGCCGACAGGCCGAACGGACTGATGCCGTATACGATCCCGAAGTTGACGGCCTTGGCCGCGCGGCGTGCATCGGGAGTCACCATCAGGGGCGGCACTCCCATCACCTCCGACGCCGTGCGCGTGTGGATATCCTCGCCGGTCCGGAAGGCCTCCACCAGCAGCGGATCACCGGAAAAGTGCGCCAGCAGGCGCAGCTCGATCTGGGAGTAATCGGCAGCGAGCAGTTTCCAGCCCTCGCGAGGGACAAACGCCGCGCGAATTTCCCGCCCCAGCTCCGTGCGGATCGGAATATTCTGCAGGTTGGGATTGGAGGAAGAGAGACGACCCGTAGCCGCCCCCGTCTGGTTGAAGCTGGTATGTACGCGACCTGTCCGCGGGTCGATTAACTCGGGCAGCGCGTCCACATAGGTGCCCTTCAACTTCGTGAGCTGGCGGTATTCCAGGACCTTGCGCACGATCTCGTGATCGGCCGCCAGCTCTTCGAGCACATCCGCCGCGGTGGAGATCACCTTGCCTTTGCCGTATTTGACCGGCGCGGGCAGGCCCAGGTCTTCGAACAGCACGCGCCCGAGCTGCTGCGGCGAGCTGATGTTGAACACCTTGCCGGCGAGCGCGTGAATCTCGGCGGTTAGCCCGGCGATTTGGCCTTCCATGATCGCCGACAACCGCCCGAGTTCCTCACGATTGATGCGCACGCCCGCCCGTTCCATTCGCGCCAGCACGCCGGTCAGCGGCAGCTCGATGTCGTGGTAGAGCTTTCCCAATCCGCGCGATTCCACCGCCGGCGCCAGCTGCTGCCAGATCTCCAGCGTGATGTCGGCGCGCTGCTCGGGCGCCGGGCTCAGCTTCAGGTCGAGCCTCCGCCGGGCCTGCTCCTCCAGGGGGCAGCCCGAAGGATCCGCGTCCAACAGGAACGCGTACAACATGACGTCGTGATCGAAGCCGCGCGCCGCGATGCCCATCCGGTCCAACTGCAGCAGCGCCGCTTTGGCGTCGCAAACAATCTTGGGCGCGGCCGCATTTTCGAGCCAACCCTTGAGGTGCGCGAGGTTCTCCGCGGTCACGGCGCGCGCTTCGCCGGCCTGCCAGGCCAGCCCGATGGTGTCGAGCGCGAACTCGCCTTCGTCGGATTTCGAGATGGCCAGCGCCACGGGCCGGTCCGAAGGTAGCCATGCCTTCAGCTCCCCAAGGTCGCCGATGACGCGATAGTCGCGCGGCCGGGTATCCTCGCCGGGTCCGAGTTCCTTCAGCAGGCTGTGAAACTCCAGCTCCTTATAAACCGCTTTCAGCGCAACCGTGTCGACCGGCTGGGCTTTTACCAATTCCATCGAAAACTCAATCGGCACGTCGGTCGCGATGGTGGCGAGCCGTTTGCTCATACGGATGCGCTCGACGTTGTTCTGCAGGCTTTCGCGATACATCTTGCGCTCCACCTCGGCCGCCCGTTCCAATGCCGCTTCTACGGAGCCGAATCGTTCGATCAGGTCCGTTGCGCCTTTGTCTCCGATCCCGGGCGCGCCGGGTATATTGTCGATGGCATCTCCCTTGAGCGCCAGCAGGTCCGCCACTTGCTCCGGCCCCACCCCCATGAATGCCTTGACCTTCACCGGGTCGTACCATTCGTCGTCCTTGGCAGGATTGAGCATCGACACCTTCTCCGTGACTAACTGAAGCATGTCCTTGTCGCTCGACACGATGATAACGTCCATGCCGTCGCGCTCGGCGCGGCGGGCGATGGTCCCGATCACGTCATCCGCTTCGAAACCGCGATACTCGAGAATGGGAATCCGCATTGCCTCCAGGATGCGCCGCACGTACGGGATCTGCTCGCCAAGATCGGGGGGCATCTCGCTCCGGTTGGCTTTATACTCGGCGAATTCCTGCACCCGGTGGGTCGGCTCGCCGCTTTCGAAGACGGCGGCAATGTACTCCGGGCCATGCTGCTTGGCCAGCTTCCGTAGCATGTTGTTGAAAATGTAAACAGCTTCGGTCGAGAAGCCTGTGCTGGTCCGCATCGGCGGCGCCCCGCTGCGTGCCCGGGCGTGGTACGCGCGGAAGATGAATCCGAAGGTGTCAATCAAGAAAAGTCGCTGGTGCACTCGGCTCATCATACAACCCGGCATGCCGTCGAAAACGGCCGGAGGCGGTGCATTTCAGCCTCGGAACCGATACAAAGCGTCCTAAATTAGCCACACCTTAGCTGACTCAGATCTACTAGAATCAAGGGATTAAGGTTGGGTGCAAAACTTGCAACGAAATGTTGACGATGCCGGAGATCCAGAGTGAGATTTGAAAACACAGTGCAGCGCCCCGTTGAGGCCCGCGGGGTCGGGCTGCATAGCGGAGTTGCGGTCCGCATCCGGATTCTTCCGGCGCCGGTCTCGACCGGCATCGTTTTTCTCCGCACGGATCTCGATAATTTCCCGATTCCCGCCAGTTGGCGGCACGTCGCCCGCGTGAGTTACGCCACCAGCTTAATGCGCAAAGGCGTTCTGCTCTCGACCACCGAGCATCTGCTAAGCGTGTTCTATTCGATGGGAATCGACAATGCATACGTGGAGATCGATAACCTCGAGGTCCCGATTCTCGACGGCAGTGGGCAGCCGTTCGTGGAGTTGATCCGGCAAGCCGGCATCCGCCAGTACCGGCGCAAGCGGCGGTACCTGCGGATCCGCCGGCCGGTCTCGGTGGAAGATCGCGGCAAGCGCATTAGCATTCTGCCCGCTGAGAGTTTTCGCCTCACCTGCGAAACGGATTTTCCGCATCCGCTGGTTGGCCGGCAGTCCCTGGAAATGGAAGTAACGCCCGAGCGGTACGCCGCCGAGATCGCTCCGGCCCGCACCTTCGGCTTCGAGCATGAACTGGGGCAGATGCGCGATATGGGGCTCATCCGCGGCGCCTCGCTCGAAAATGCCGTCTGCTTCACGCGCGAAGACGTGCTGAACCCGGGTGGTTTACGGATGCCGGACGAATGCTGCCGCCATAAAGCGCTCGATCTGATTGGGGACCTGGCGTTGTTGGGCCGCCCGCTGCTCGGACACGTCATCGCCGAGCGCGCCGGTCACGCCATGCATGCGGCGCTGGTCGCGCGGATCATGTCCGACCCATCGCTCTACGAAATTCTCACGTTCGATCAGCTGGCCTCGCGCGTGGCGCAGGCGCTGGTGTCATAAAGCCGCCGGCATACTGAAAGCCCGGGCGACCGCGGCAATCTCTTCCTCCATGGGCCTGTCCTTGTCCTGGAACGCGACAACCTTCCGGATGGCTTGATAGATCTTGCGTGTCCCCTGCCCCAGGCGTGCGGCGCCGCCACGAAGATCGACCGCTTGCACGGCAGCCAGCAGCACCATGGCGGATTCGTTGCGCACGCATTCCAGAGCATCCATGGCCGTTACCGCCGCGTGCATCCCCAGGCTCACCACGTCTTCGTTGTATTCCTCGGTAGGCAATGAATGGATAGAGCTCGGGCCGGCCATCTGCCGCACCGCGCAGGCCAGGCTCGTAACGCTCAGCTGCATGCCTTTAAACCCGGAATTCACCCCGGGCTCCGGCGCCAGGTTCGCGGGCAGGCCTCCGTTAAAGCGCGGATCCACTAGCACGGCCATCAACGCGTTGCCCCAAGTCGCCATGACCGCGAAATCGAGCTTCCAGGCATCCAGCAGCCGCGCCATGTGCCCGCCATAAAAGTTGCCGGCCTGGTAGAACGTGCCGGTATCGGGATCGATGAGTGGATTGTCGTTCGCCGAGTTGATCTCGCGCTCCACGACGGCGCGTCCGTCTTCCAGACCTTCCCAGGCAGGACCCAGCCCTTGCGGTGCGCAGCGCAACGAGTAACCGCTCTGGTGGCTGGACGGCGCGACATTCTCCGATCCCGACAGAGCCTCGCGGATCCAGGCGGCCACCGAGATTTGCCCGGGATGCCCCTTCTGCTCGTGGACCCACGGTTGGAACGGCTGAACCGGGGCTTGCAAAGCCTCCACAGAAAGCGCGATGGCGCTCAACAACCCGCGCAAAACGCGGCGCGCGTCGGCCCACACCAGCGCCGCGACGGCCGTCATAACAGTCGTGCCGTTGATCAACGCGAGCCCTTCTTTCGGAGCAAACCGGATGGGCTCCAATCCGGCCAGGTTCAGTGCCTCCGCGGCCGTCATGCGCCGCCCTTCCATTTCCGCTTCTCCCATGCCCACCAGAAGCCGGGCGATATAGGCCGAGGGCATCAGGTCTCCGCTCGCGCCCACCGAGCCATAGCGAGGCACAATCGGGGTGATGCCACGATTCAGCGCCGCCACCAGAGAATCCACCAGCTCGGTGCGCACGGCCGACGTTCCGGTCGCAAAGGTCGCAATACGCAGCAGCATGGCGGCACGCACCGCTTCGCTGGGCAAGGGCGCGCCGGTCGCGCAGGAGAGGTGTCGCACCAGGTTATGCTGGAGCCGCTCCATGTCGTCAGGCGGCACCGAGAAATCCTGATTTCCGCCGACCCCGGTATTGACGCCGTAGATGCGTTCGCCGCGGGCGACGCGTTCCCACAGACGATCGCGGCCCTGGGCGATCCGCGCCCGCACCGGGGCGGCCAGGTGCACCGAAACACCCTGCCGCGCGACACGCTCCACGTCTTCAATCGTGAGCGCCCGCGCGCCCAGCTCGAGAATGGCAGCCATCCCTGTAGAGTAGCGCGCTACTCTACGCTGAACGTCTGCTTGGTTTCATAGGTTTGGTTGCCCACCATGTCGTTCACCTGCACCGCGATGGTGTATGTGCCCGGCCGGATGTTCTTCTGCAGCGTAATACCCATCGAGGCCGAAACGTATCGCTTCGGATAAAACGATTCCGACTGCTCCACAGCAGCCTGCGGCTGCGTCCAAAGCACCTTGCCCGTGTCCGTGATCACCGACGTTACGTAGCTGACATCAATCTTGTTTTTCGCGCCGTATTTGAAACCCGTGATGTCGAAGCGGGTCCAGACGCCGTCGCCAGGCCGGTACGCCGCTTTCTCCACGGGCTGCGTATCGTCCTCGGAGCGGAAGAACTGGAAATTGCGGACCGTCAGCGTGTCGCTCGGCGCCACATCGCGCCCGCGCACCAGGAACGGAATCGAAGACTCCGTGTGGGTCTTGGCGACCAGGTCTTCCACCTTGACCGTAATCTTGTACGTACCGGACCCGGCCAGTGGCGGAACCATGACCTCGGTCTGGATCCTCGGCATCCAATCCTTGTCCTGCGGCGTCACTTCGTCCATGATGTCCTGGCGGAACGGCTCCATGATCGGAACGCCCTTCGGGTCCTCCGCCTCGATCGTGTAGGCGAGGTGTATTTTCTCGTCCGCCGTTTTTTGAAACCCGCCGACGCGGCAAAAGAAGAAGAGGGTTTCGCCCGGGACGTGTTCGAAGCTGGCGGGCAGAACGGCGCCTCCGTCACCATCGGAGATTACGGGTCGGACGACCTCGAGCGGGGCGGACACGAGCGGAAGACAACAGGCGACTAGAAGGAGGAGGCGGATTGGGCGCATGGGCAACACCCAACTCCATTCTGGGAAAACGAAAAGTCAAAAGTCAAAGGTCAAAAGGCAAAAGTAACTCGGTACGCCTCCCTTCCGGCTCGGCACTTCTTAGCGCGCCGCAGCCGCCGCCCGAATCACTTTTGACCTTTGACTTTTTGTTTTCGTCTTTCACCGCGCGAGCGCGGCTTCCATCATCTCCGGCACTCCTTTCAGCTGCCGATTCGTGGCTTCGGTCTCGAGTTGCGGAATCTGGGTGTAATGACCCGCCGCCAGGTACTTCCGCACCCGCTTGAGCGCCTCGGCCCGGGAAAGCGAATTGTTGGTTTCGAGCATCACCTTGCAGAAATAATAGGTGAACGCTCCATGCCAACTGCCGTTAATGTTGGCATCGGCGCTGGTTTGATCCGCGCGGCAGGCCGCCCACAGAATGTGATGAACAATCCCCTTCTCCACGAATCGCTCCGCAATCGTGCGCGGCCGCAAGGTCTCAACTTGCCGGAACGCTTCCAATGAAGGCGGAGGCAGGAAGCGCGGCTTTCGGTCGAGCAGCATGTCGATCCCCTTCAGTCCGGTCCCGCAGTGGCAGGTGTCCAGGTAAACCTCCAGCAGAACATTCGAGGGTAACGGCAGGAATATGTTGCGCAGTTCGTCGTCCACAATGATGTGGTTGCGGTCCCATTGATTGCCGGCTTGGGCGAGGTCAGTCGGGCAGAAGGCCTCGTCGGCGTGATCGGCTTCATCACCCTCCAGATCCGGCACCTGAGTGCCATGACTGGACATGCTGAACACCAGATACGAGTACTTGCCGGCCCGGGCGCCGTCGACCATCATTTTGAGGTTGTTGATGATGTTGGTCTTGGTCGCTTGCGCGTCCGTCAGCAGGGTGATGTCACTGCTCGTAAAGCCGAGCAGCTTCTGCAACAACGAGGACATGTTGTTTGCATCCGGAACGCACCCCTGCAGGGTCGCGCTCGGATAATTTTTGAACTGGTTGATGCCGACACACAATGCGCGTCGGTTGCTGGGCATAATCGGCTCCTCTTTGCGATGTGCTGGTTTGGCTAAAGAAAATCCGTCTCGTCACCAGCCCGACTCGACGGATCGTTTCGGGGGAACCCCCGACTGTAAACCGCCGGAATGCGGACTCTGCCATTCGGCTTTTGAGGTTGGTTCGCGGACCGAGAATACCACCCGCATATCAGGAAATCAAGACCTATTACTCTACAATCGAAACACCTGGGAAAACAAAGGTCGAAAGTAAGCCGGTACCCCTCGCGCGCGGCCCGGCACTGCGTGAATGCGCCTTCCGAATCACTTTTATTTTTCGTTTTGTGCATACTGAATTCATGGGGTTTCGGTTGTCGGTCAACTACCGGCCGCGGGGAGATCAGGAAAACGCGATCGCCGAACTGACGCGTGGAGTGCGCGACGGCGAACAGCACCAGGTGCTGCTGGGCGTCACCGGCTCAGGGAAAACCTTTACGATGGCCAAGGTGATCGAGGCGCTCGGCCGCCCGTCACTGGTGCTGGCGCACAACAAGACCCTTGCGGCGCAACTCTATCACGAATTCAAGTCGTTCTTTCCCGAAAACGCCGTTGAATACTTCGTCAGCTATTACGATTACTATCAACCTGAAGCGTACATTCCCTCGAGTGACGTTTACATCGAAAAAGAAGCGACCATCAATGACGAGCTGGATAAGCTGCGGCTTTCCGCCACGAAGTCGCTGTTCGAGCGCCGCGACTGCGTCATCGTCGCCAGCGTCAGCTGCATCTACGGCCTGGGCTCACCGGAAGCCTACTACGGCATGCTGTTGATGCTGGAAAAAGGGCAGAAGATTTCGCGCAACCAGATCGTTTCCAAGCTGGTCGAAATTTTATACGAGCGGAGCGACACCGATTTCCGGCGCGGCGCGTTCCGGGTGCGCGGCGACGTAATCGAGATCTACCCTACCTATGAGGACAACGCCTACCGCATCGAGTTGTGGGGCGACGAAGTGGAAAGTCTTGCCCAGATCGACCCCCTGCTGGGCCAGGTGAAGCAGACCTACCTGCGGCTGCCCATTTACCCGAAGACGCACTATGTCATGTCGGAGGAAACCAGGCTCAGCGCCATGGACAGCATCCGCGAGGAGCTGGCGTGGTGGCACAAGGAGCTCGAGAAGCAGGGCAAGTCGATCGAGGCGCAGCGGCTTTACCAGCGGACCATGTTCGATCTCGAAATGATGAAAGAGATCGGCTACTGCCATGGCATTGAGAATTACTCGCGCCATTTCTCCGGGCGCTTGCCGGGCGAGGCGCCGCCAACCCTGCTCGATTACCTGCCCCACGATTCGGTTATCTTCATCGACGAAAGCCACCAGACCGTGCCGCAACTCCACGGCATGTATCACGGCGACCGCTCGCGCAAAGAAGTGCTGGTTTCGCACGGTTTCCGGCTGCCCAGCGCGCTCGATAACCGCCCTCTCACCTTCGAGGAGTTCGAGCACCGCGTCAACCAGGTGGTTTACGTTTCGGCGACACCCGGCCCGTACGAGCTGACTAAGTCCGCCGGCGTCGTGGTCGAACAGATCATCCGGCCGACCGGCCTGATCGATCCCGAGGTCAAAATCCGCCCGGTCAAAGGGCAGGTAGACGATCTATTGGGCGAAATCCGGAAGCGGGTTGCGGCGAACCAGCGCGTTCTCGTGACGACGCTCACCAAGCGCATGGCGGAGGATCTTTCGGAATACTATTCCGAGGTCGGCGTGCGGTGCCGGTACCTGCATTCGGAGGTCGAGACGCTCGAGCGCATTAAAATCCTGCGCGATCTGCGCCGCGGCGAATTCGACGTGCTGATCGGCATCAACCTGCTCCGCGAGGGCCTTGACCTGCCCGAAGTCTCGCTGGTGGCAATTCTCGATGCGGATAAGGAGGGTTTCCTCCGGTCTTCCGGCTCGCTGATCCAGACCATCGGGCGCGCGGCGCGGCACATCGAGGGCCGCGCCATTCTGTACGCCGATGTCATGACCGATAGCATGAAGAAAGCGCTCGACGAAACTTCGCGCCGCCGACGCATTCAGGTCGAGTACAACGAGACCAACCACATCGTGCCGCAGTCGATCGTCAAGCCGATCGATATGAGTCTGGTAGCCGTGGCCGAGGGCGATTACGTAACCGTGGAACTCGAAGCCGACGACGAAATCGACGCTCTCACGCCGGAGCAGCGCGCGAAATTTATCGGCGAGCTCGAAGAGAAGATGCGCGAAGCCGCGCGCAAATTCGAGTTCGAAAAGGCCGCGCAGCTGCGCGACCGCGTCAAAACCTTGAAAGCCGTCGGCTAGAAACGCTCCTTCACGGGCCGGGGCGCGACCGATCGTAGCGGACCTGTGCTTTCATAGACGTTTATGCCCGACAAGCTCACACTGGACCCGGCCGCCGTGCCGCCTCAGAACACGTACAAGCTGCTCATCGGAACGGTCGTGCCCCGGCCGATCGCATTCGTCTCCACCGTATCTCCGGATGGTGTCCTGAATCTCGCACCGTTCAGCTTCTTCAACGTGATCTGCGCCAACCCACCAGTTGTCTGCTTCACCTGCGGAGTTCGCGAGCCCGTCAAGGACACGCTGGCCAACGTGCGCGCCAATCGTGAATTCGTCGTGAATATCGTGACCGAAGAAATTGCGGGGCGCATGAACGCAACATCCGGGGAGTACCATGCGCACATCGATGAGTTTCAGGTTTCCGGCCTGACTCCGGTCGCGAGCGAACTCGTTCGGCCTCCCGCCGTGCTGGAATCTCCGGTCAATATGGAATGCAAGGTGGTGCAGATTGTCGATGTCAGCCTGCAGCCTCTGGGCGGGAGCCTAATTCTCGGCGAAGTGGTGCGTTTTCACATCGACCGCGCCCTGTTCGACAATTTTCGCATTGATCCCGACAAGCTGTGCGCCATCGGCCGCATGGGCGGCAACGGCTATACGCGCACGCGCGACCGTTTCGAGATGATCCGGCCGAAGGTGTGAGTCCTCGGGTAGGCTAGTAGAATCATGAGCGAACTGGTCAAGCTGAGCCTGGAAGGCGACGTCGCGGTCGTCACGATTGATAACCCGCCGGTGAATGCGCTGAGTCCGGGAGTTCCCGAGGGGATTCGGTCCTTAATCGAAGCCGCGGCGCAAAATCCCGCCGTGCGCGCCATCGTGGTGATCGGCGCGGGCCGCACTTTCATTGCCGGCGCCGATATTCGCGAATTCGGCAAAATCGTTGCCGGAGAGCGGCCGCGCCTTACCCTGCTCCCGACACTGCTCGCATTCGAGGACTGCTCCACACCCGTCGTGATGGCGATCCATGGCACCGCGTTCGGAGGCGGACTGGAAGTTGCAATGGCGGGTCACTACCGCGTCATCGCACCCGGTGCGCAGGTCGGCCAGCCCGAAGTGAAGCTGGGAATTATTCCGGGCGCCGGCGGCACGCAGCGATTGCCGCGTCTGGCGGGTTTGGCGAAAGCGGTAGAGATGTGCGCGTTCGGCGAACCAGTGAGCGCCAAGGATGCGCTCGCCGCCGGTATTGTCGACCGCCTCATCGAAGGCGACTTGCGGACCGGCGCCATCGCCTTCGCCCGCGAGGTGGCGGGCCGGCCAATTCCCAAAACCCGCGAGCGCAATGAAAAACTGCGCGATGTTCCCGCCGGCCTGTTTACCGCCGCGCACGACCAGGCGCGCAAAACGCGGCGCGGCCAGACCGCCCCCCACGCCGCTATTGACGCCGTTGAAGCCGCGACGCACCTTTCATTCGAAGACGGCTGCCGCCGCGAAGCCGAGCTGTTCAACGAGTGTCTCTTCTCCACTCAATCGAAGGCGTTGATTCACGCCTTCTTCGGAGAGCGCGCCGTCAACAAAATCCCCGACGTGCCCGCCGACACGCCCACCATTGACATCCGGCGCGCCGCCGTTATCGGCGCCGGCACCATGGGCGGCGGCATCACCATGAATTACGCCAACGCGGGCATCCCGGTGATCCTGAAGGAAACCGAACAGGCGGCGCTCGATCGCGGCGTCGCCACCATCCGCAGGAACTATGCGAGCGCCGTCGGCAAAGGCCGCATGACGCAGGCGCAGATGGACCAGCGGATGGCTCTGATTACGCCGCAACTCAGCTACGACGGCTTTGAGAACGCCGACATCATTGCCGAAGCCGTGTTCGAGAACATGGCGCTGAAGAAACAGGTCTTCGCCGAAATCGACAAGATCGCCAAGGCCGGCTGCATTCTCGCTTCCAACACTTCCTACCTCGATATCGACGAAATCGCGTCCGTCACGCGCCGGCCGGAACTGGTGGTTGGCCATCATTATTTCAGCCCCGCGAATGTGATGCGATTGCTCGAGATCGTTCGCGGCCGAGCTACCAGCAAATCCGTGTTGGCCACCTCCATGGCGCTCGGCAAGCGCCTCAACAAAGTCGCCGTGCTGGCGGGCAATGCGCGCGGGTTTATCGGCAACCGCATGTTGGGCCCCTATCTCCGCGAGGCGCAGTTTCTGGTTGAAGAGGGCGCCTCGGTGGAAGAGGTCAACGGTGCGCTCTACGAATTCGGGATGGCCATGGGCCCGCTCGCCATGTCCGACCTCGCCGGCCTCGACGTCGGCTGGCGCGCGCGCCAGGAATTCAAGCACCTGGAAAAACCCGGCGTGCGCCGCCCGCTGGTGGCCGATAAGCTCGCCGAGATGGGCCGCTACGGCCAAAAGACGGGCCGCGGATGGTCGAAGTACGACGAGAACCGCAAGCCCTCACCCGATCCCGAGACCGCCGGGTTGATCGAAAAACTGGCGCGCGAAGCCGGCATCGAGCGGCGGAAGGTTTCCCGCGAGGAGATTGTCGACCGCGCCATATTCGCGCTGATCAATGAAGGCGCCCGCGTGCTTGAAGAAGGCATCGCCCTCCGCGCCGTCGATATTGATGTTGTGTATCTGAACGGCTACGGCTTCCCCGCCTGGCGCGGCGGCCCCATGTTCTACGCCGATACCGTCGGGCTCAAAAACGTGCTCGCGCGCATCGAAGAATTTCAGAAGCGCCACGGCCCCGATCTGTGGGCTCCTGCGCCGCTGTTGCAGAAGCTGGCCGGCTCCGGCAAGGGATTTGCCAGCCTCAACTAACCTTCACACCCGCAGCAGCAGCTTGCCCGTGGTCTTGCGCGCTTCCATGTCTCGGTGTGCTTGCGCCGCCTCCGCCAACGGATATTCGCGATCGATCCGCAGCGTGATTTTCCCCTCGCCGATCCACTGAAACAAATCGGCCGCCCGCCACGCCAGTTCCTTCGGATCCGAGACATGGCTGGCCAGCGTCGGACGCGCCAGGAAGACCGATCCCTTCGCCGTCAACGTCCGCGTGTCAAGCGGTTCAATGGGCCCGCTGGCCACGCCAAAATGCACCATCATCCCGCGCGGTCTCAGGCAATCGAACCCTTTCAGGTAAGTCGCCTTGCCTACCGAATCGTACACCACGTCCACGCCCGCGCCGCCAGTCAGCCGCTTTACCTCGGCGACCCAATCCTGCTGGTCATAGAGAATCGTTTCACTCGCGCCCGCCTGCCGCGCCAGATCGGCCTTCGCCGGCGTCCCCACGGTCGCGATCACCCGCGCGCCCAGCAGCGCGGCGATCTGCACAATCAGCCGTCCCGTGCCGCCGGCCGCCGCGTGCACCAGCGCGGTCTGGCCGCGCTTCAGCGGAAATGTCGAATGCGTCAGGTAATGCGCCGTCATGCCTTGCAGCATCGTGGCCGCCGCCTTGGCAAAGTCGATCTCCGCCGGCAGTCGCACCAGCATCTTCGCAGGCACCGCCGCATACTCCGCGTAGGAGCCGCGCACCATGGAATAGGCGACGCGGTCACCGGGCTTGAAATCTCCGGCGCCTTCGCCCGCGCGCTCCACCGTCCCGGCTCCCTCCGAGCCCAGCACCGCCGGCAGCGGAATTTTGTTGATTCCGCTGCGCGCATTCAGATCCGTGAAGTTCACACCCGCATACGCCAGCTTGACGAGCACTTCGCCCTGCGCCGGCTCCGGCATCGGACGCTCGCCGAAGCGCAGCACTTCGGGCCCGCCGATCTGTTCGAAGTAAACAGCTTTCATAAAGTTGGATTCGCGTTGGCTATTATAATAGGTTCGTTTCCAGGGAGGCCCTTCGGTGGCGCGCATCACATTCGGGTTGGCGACCTCCCACGGTCCCATGCTCTCGATACCGTGGGAATACTGGTTCGACCGGGTCGACGCCGACAAGTCCAACCCGAAACATTTCTTCAAAGGCCAGACCTACAGGTTCGATGAAATGGTGGAGCTGCAGCGTGCCGAGCGGCTGGCCGAGCAGATCGCGCCGGCCGTCTGCGCCGAGCGCCACACCCGCTGTCAGAATGCCATCCGCGACTTGGCGGACTTCTTCGAGCAGCACCGCCCCGACGCCGCCGTAGTGGTAGGCAACGATCAAATGGAGGTCTTCACCAGCGACCACGTCCCCACCTTCGCCGTCTTCTGGGGCGATTACGTGGAAGGCCATCCGCGCACTCCGGAGTTCCTGGCAAAGCTGAACCGCGGCATCGCGCGCGCCGAAGCCGACCGCACGCCGCCCGTTTACACGCGGTATCCCTGCCTGCCCGATCTCGGCCGCCATGTGATTCAGCACATGATCCGCGACTCCTTTGATGTCGCCCAGATAAAAAAGCTTTCCGTCGGCGAGATCGGCGTGAATTCGGCGCCGCACGCCTACGGTTTCGTCTACCGCCGCTTGATGCGCGACAAAGTCGTGCCGCACGTGCCGGTCTTCGTGAACACCTTCTACCCGCCCAACCAGCCCGCGGCCGGCCGTTGCTTCGAATTCGGCCGCGCGATGGCCCGCGCCATCGCGGCTTGGCCGCAGGATTGGAAGGTCGCGGTGATCGCTTCCGGCGGCCTCACGCACTTTGTGGTCGATGAGTCGTTTGACCGATGTGTGCTCGATGCCCTGCAAAACGGCGACGCCGCGAAGCTGGCCGGTCTTCCCGAATCGATGTTCCAATCCGGCACCTCCGAGATCAAGAACTGGATTGCGGTCGCCGGCGCCATGTCCGAATCCGGCCTGCGCATGCAGTTAGTGGATTACGTTCCGTGCTACCGTTCCGAAGCCGGCACCGGCAGCGCCATGGGGTTTGCCAAATGGGTCGCCTGATTCTGCTCGCTCTTGCTCTCGCCGCCTCGGTCTTGCCGCAGAGCCTCCAAAAAATCACCATCAACTATCCCACGCGCACCGGGCAGGTCTGGCCGCTCTATCTCGCCAAGGAAGGCGGCTACTACCGGAAATACGGATTCGATGCGAGTCTCGTCTTCGGCGTACACCCCGCCGGCATCGCGATGGTAGTTAGCGGAGAAGCCGTGATGACGGCCTACACGCTCGAGCAATTCATGATCGCCGCGTCCAAGGATGGCTCGCTCATTGCCGTCGGCAGCCCCTTCAAAAAGAGCCTCTTCGCCCTGATGGCACGGAAGAACATCGTGAGCGTGCGCGATCTCAAAGGCAAACGGGTCGGCGTCAGCCAGATCGGCGATGCGCCCTACAACTACACCAACGGTCTGATTGCCAAAGCCGGGTTGAGCCCCCGCGACGTGAATTGGATCCCGCTTGGCGGCGATGTCAGCGCCCGCGCCGCCGCGCTGGCGAGCGGCCGCGTCGATGGCGTCATGATCACGGCCCCGGTTTACTTCAAGCTCGAAGCCGAAGGCTTCAAGAACTTGGGAAACATCAGCGACTACGACGACATCTATGCCCCTTCGCTTTACGTCTTTAAGAGGAGCACGGTCGCGGCCAATCCCAAGCTCGCCGAGCAGTTGATCAAAGCCCATGCGGAAGCCATCAAGCGCTTCTACGATGACAAGGCGTTCGCCCTGAAAGCGTATCTCGCCTGGGATAAGCAGGACCCCGCCGAGTTGGCGCGGGTCTACGACCATTACGCCCAGGTGAACACCTACGAGCGTGTCCCGTATATCCCAACCGCCGCCGTGCAGTACATTCTGGATCACCCCGCCGACGCGCGTGTGGAAGCGCAGATGAAGGCGTT
>DATGII010000274.1:0-42261 GCA_035295805.1 Bryobacteraceae bacterium
CTGGAGACCGGTAAGCGCGCCGACGTAATCACCGTGCGGACAGACCGTCCCAACGGCGTCCCCCTCTATAATCCGGTTTCGCAGATGGTTTACGCGCTCAAGGCCGACGACGTGCGGGACGTGATGGTGAACGGCCGGCCGGTGGTGCGCGACGGCCGGAGCCTGACGCTGGACGAGCCGCAGATTCTGCGCAAGGCGGCGGAATATGGCCTGCAGGTAAAGCGCTCGCTAAAGTAAATTCAGGCACCTTCGCCGCCCCGGTTATGTACCTTTATCTACATTTTGATCACCAGCGCTCTTGCTCGGCGTGAGCGCACATCCCTTAGCATCAAATTGAATGCTATGGGAGCGAAAAGCGTCCCGATTATCGACCTCACCAAGGATATCCATTCGCTGAGCGCATTCAAGCGGAATAGCCTTCGGTTCCTGCGGCGCTTGCGCGAGAGCGGGGGTCCGATGGTCCTGACCGTCAATGGCAAGGCGGAATTCGTACTGCAGGACGTGGCGTCCTATCAACGGCTGCGCGAGCAGGCAGGAGCTTCGCGGCAATTCACTGAACAGGAACGAGCGGAATAAATGCCCAACCCTTCACAGCGTAATGGCAGTCGCCTCATCTCAACCGGAGTCCGCGGACTCGATAACGTGCTGGGGGGCGGGCTGCCCGCCGGCCACCTGTACTTGATTGACGGCGACCCCGGAACGGGCAAGACGACGCTGGGCGTGCAGTTTCTACTGGAAGGTCTGGCGCAAAACGAATCGGTTCTCTATGTGACGCTATCGGAGTCAGAGCGCGAGCTGCGCGAAGTGGCCGAGTCACACGGCTGGAATTTGCGGGGGATGCACATTTTCGAGCTCCTGCCGATGGAGGAGAGTCTCAAGGCGGAAGAGCAGTACACGGTCCTTTATCCGGGCGAGGTGGAGCTGTCGACGACGCTGAAAGCGGTTCTGCAGCGTGTCGAAGAGACGCATCCGAAGCGCGTGGTGTTTGACTCGCTTTCGGAGCTACGCCTGCTATCGCGAGAACCGTTACGGTTTCGGCGGCAATTGCTGGCTTTGAAACAATACTTCGCGGGCCGGGACTGCACCGTGCTGCTGGCGGACGACCATAGCACGGGCGAAGAAGACCGCGACATCCAAAGCATCGTGCACGGCGTGGTGCGGCTGGAAAACCTGGCTCGCGAGTACGGCACGAAGCGGAGGCGTATCGAGGTATTAAAGTTGCGCGGAGTTTCCTTCCGCGAGGGCTTCCACGATTACTCGATTCGGACCGGAGGGTTGGAGGTATACCCGCGCCTGGTCGCGACCGAGCACAGGCGGGCGTTCCCGCGCGGCTTGCTGAAAAGCGGGATTCCGGAACTGGACGCGCTGCTGGGAGGCGGCCTGAACCGCGGCACCAGCACGCTGCTGATGGGACCGGCAGGCGCCGGCAAGAGCACCATCTCACTGCAGTACGCGACCGCGGCGGCAGAACAGGGAGAGTACGCCTACTATGTGACCTTTGACGAGGGCCTGCTGACGGTATTGGAACGCGCTGCAGGACTCGGCTTGGATATTGAGCCGTTGATCGAAGCGGGGAGGCTGCATCTGGAACTGGGCGATCCGGCGGAACTGTCGCCGGGCTACTTCGTGCAAAGCGTCCGAGCGCAGGTGGAACAGCGTCACACGCGAGTGGTCGTAATCGATAGTTTGAACGGATTCCTGGCAGCCATGCCGGGCGAGGACTATCTGACTATCCAGCTGCACGAACTCCTGGCTTACTTGAACAACCAGGGGGTGACCACCCTTCTGGTGATGGCTCAATATGGCGTCCTGGGTCACGGGATGGTGAACCCGGTGGACGTGAGCTACCTGGCCGACACGATTCTGCTTCTCCGATATTTCGAGAACGGCGGCGCGGTCCGTCAAGCGATCTCGGTAGTCAAGAAACGGAGCGGTCCCCACGAGCGCACCATCCGCGAACTGCAGATGGGGCCGGGGCGGATTCGGGTGGGACGGCCGCTGGCGGATTTTCAGGGCGTACTGACCGGTGTTCCCGTCTATCTCGGCGAAGAACCGTCGATGGCGGTGGGCAGCGCCGGTGAAAGAGTCGGCGGATAGCGTGGAGCGCGACTCGGTCGTTTTGTTGCATGCGCCGGTGGGACGGGATGCCAAACTGCTGCACGACCTGTTCCACCGAGCCCGAATCCACTCACAGGTGTGCCTCACGGTAGAAGAATTATGCCGCGAAATGGGGCACGGAGTGGGCGCGGTGTTCATCACGGAAGAGGCGCTGGACGCCGAATCGGTGCACCGGCTGGCCACAGTATTGCAGGAACAGGGCACGTGGTCGGATCTGCCGCTGGTGGTGCTGACCGTGGGTGGAGAACCGAGCGAAGCCAGCCGGAAGCGGCTGGCGAGACTGGAGCCGCTGGGCGACCTGACGCTGTTGGAGCGTCCACTCCGCTCCGATACGATCGTCAGTGCGGCCCGGACCGCGCTCCGCGCGCGCGCCAAGCAGTACGAGGTGCGTCGGCGCGATGCCGAACTGCAATTGGTCACCGACAATGTCCCGGTGCTCATTTCGTACATCGACCGGGCCCAGGTGTACCGCCGCGTAAATCAGACCTACACCCGTTGGTTCGGTTTGCGCCCCGAACAACTGGTGGGCCGCACGATCAAATCAGTGGTTGGCGAGCCGCATTACACAGCCGCCCAACCGTTCATCGCGCGCGCTTTAGACGGCGAGCACGTCAGCTTTGAATCACAACTCTGGGATAAAGACGGGAAGTTGCGCGACGTGGCCGTCTCCTACGCGCCGGACCGGTCGGCGGACGGGGACGTGCGCGGCCTGGTCTCGCTGGTCCAGGATATTACCGAAAGGAACAACAACGAGCGGGCTCTGCGCGACAGCGAGCGGCAATTTCGGAGCCTAGCAGATACGATCCCGAACCTGGCCTGGATGGCGGCGGCGGACGGGCATATTTTCTGGTACAACCGGCGCTGGTATGAATATACCGGCCGCACCCCCGAGGAGATGGCGGGGTGGGGCTGGCAGAGTGTGCATGACCCCCAGGTGCTGCCCGAGGTCCTGGACCGCTGGCGTGAATCGATTGCGACCGGAAAACCGTTCGAGATGGTGTTCCCGTTGCGCGGCTCCGATGGCGTCTTTCGGCCTTTCTTAACGCGGATCGTGCCGGTGCGGGACAGTTCGGGAACGGTAGCCCGGTGGTTCGGCACCAACACCGATATCGATGAACAGAAGCGAATCGAGGACGCGCTCCGGCAGGCAAACCGCAACCTGGAGGAGTTTGCCTACGTCGCCAGCCATGACTTGCAGGAGCCTTTACGCATGGTCAACGTGTATTCGCAGCTCTTGTTGAAACGCATTGGCCCCGAGACCAATCCTCAATTACAACAATATGCCGACTACATTCGAACCGGAATCCGGCGCATTGAGGAACTCATTCGGGATCTGCTGACTTATTCGCGGGTGACACATGCAAATGGCGATTCCGTCGCGGGGTATGCCGATCTGGGTTCGGCGTTGCGCCAGGCGCTGATCCGAGTGGACGCGCGCGTGCAGGAGAATCAGGCCGAGGTGAGCTTTGACCCGCTGCCGACTGTATCCGGCGACGAGGGGCAACTTTCGCACGTGTTTCAGAACCTGCTCTCGAATGCGCTGAAATACCGCAAGCGCGAGGAGACTCCGCGCATTCATATCACCGCCGAAAGGCGCGACGGCGAGTGGGTGGTGAGCGTCAGGGACAACGGCATCGGGTTCGAGCCGGAGCAGGCGGAGCGCATTTTCGGGCTTTTCAAGCGCCTGCATCGGGACGAAGAGTATCCAGGGACGGGGCTCGGGCTGGCAATTTGCAAGCATATTGTCGAGCGATATCGGGGGCGGATCTGGGCGGAATCGCAGCCCGGCGCCGGATCGACGTTTTTCGTATCGTTGCCGGGGGCGCCTTGTGACTAGGCCCCTTCGCATTTTCCTGGCCGAAGACAATCCGGGCGACGTGGAACTCGTACGCGAGTCGCTTCGCGAACACCACATCGAACACACGCTTTCGGTGGCGAGGGACGGCAGAGAAGCGAAGCGTTTCATTCAGGGCATCGAAGAGGATGCGTCTTGCCCGGATCTGTTTCTGCTGGACCTCAATCTGCCCAAGGCGGACGGCTATGAGCTGATGGACCTGCTGCGCGCGCATCCTTTGTGCGCGAATAAGCCGGTGATCGTTGTCACTTCGTCCGACGCCAAGAAGGACCGGGATCGCGCCGCTCAGATGGGAGCGGCCCGGTATTTCCGCAAATCATCGGAACTGATTGAATTCCTGCAATTGGGCCTGCTGATCCGCGAACTGGCGGAAGAGAACGGGCTTCCCGTGGGTGCGTAGACTCCCGGCTGCGGCGCGAGAGGGCCCGCCCCACTTGCCCGCTTCCCCTGTGATGTCGGATACTGGACAACCGCGGCAGGAGGCAGGTCCTTTGAGCATACGAGTCAACAACCGGCAAGTCGGAGACGTGAATGTAGTGGAGGTGATTGGCCGGATCACCATCGGCGAGGGTTCCATTGTGTTGCGTGACAGCGTGCAGGATCTCGTGCAGCGAAAACAGTTGAAGATTCTCCTTAATCTCGGCGAGGTTCCCTATATTGACAGCTCGGGAATCGGCGAGCTGGTTTCCGCTTACAGCGCGGTGACCAAGGGAGGCGGGCAATTGAAGTTGTCGAACCTCACCAAGCGCGTCAAGGATCTGCTGAAGATTAGCAGGCACGACATGCTGTTCGATATTCACGAGGAAGAAGCGACCGCGGTAAACAGCTTCAACTAGTCTTCCGGGCAGCGTTCGCATCGGCGGAGGAAGCGCGGGCGGCGACTCGGCTCCGCACTCGCACCCACATTTCCCCTTTGGGGCGTAGAGTAATGCTGGGCAGGGGCTCGACGGGATGCGCGCCGACCAGGTGGAGCTGGAAACGCTGCGCAATCGTCGCCAGCAGGAGCACGGCCTCCATCATCGCAAAAGACGCGCCGATACACTGCCGGGGACCGGCGCCAAAAGGAAAATAGGCGAACCGCGGCAGCTTACGCGAGTCTTCTCTGTTCCAGCGATCGGGATCGAACTGGAGCGGGTCGGCAAAGAAGCGGGGATCGCGGTGCATGACCCACGGGCTCATGACCACGTTGGAGCCGGCGGGAATGCGGTAGCCCGCGAGATCGAACTCCTGGATGACGCTGCGGCCCACGCCCCACGCGGGAGGATAGAGCCGCATCGATTCCTTGATGACGCCTTCGGCGTACTTCAACGAAGGCAGATCAGAAATCTCGGGCAACCTGCCCCCGAGGACGCGGTCCAATTCCTCGCGCAGCTTTTCCTCCGCCTGCGGATTCTGGGAGAGCAGCTGCCAGGCCCATGAAAGCGCCAGCGCCGTGGTCTCGTGGCCCGCGAGCAGAAACGTCATCACCTCATCGCGGATCTGCCGGTCGTCCAAACGGCTGCCGTCTTCACCGCGAGCTTCGATCAGCATCGAGAGCAGATCTCCCGCATCGTGTCCACTTTCCCGGTGCAGGCGGATGATCCGGTAGACCGTTTCGTCCAGCTTCCGAACGGCCCGGCGAAATTCGAACAGGCCGGGCCACGGCAGGAGGCGGACGAACGACGGCAGCAGCATCCTCGCTCCGGTCATATTCCGCATCAGCACATTGATGGCGCGCGAGATCTCGGGAACTCCGTCGGCGGGAACATCAAACAGCGCGCGCACCGCGATGGCCAGCGTCAGGCGCATCATTTCCTGGTGAATGTCGATCTGCGCTTCGTCCCGCCAGGCCGTGAGCATCTGCTCGGCGTAGCACGTCATGATGCCGGCATAAGCGACAATCCTCTCCCGATGAAAAGCGGGCTGGGCGAGCCGGCGGCGCTTCTTCCAGGTTTCGCCTTCGCTGGTCAGCAGGCTCTCTCCGAAAAGCCACCGGTTGGAACGGATGACGCGGTCCTTGAGGAAGTTCTGATAGTGCCGCACCAGAACGAATTCGATGAGGTCCGGGTGATTCAGGAAATAAACCCGCACCCACATCGCGCGGTAATAAAAGATGTCGCCGTACTCTTCGGCCCAGCTGCGAAATAGAGAGAGCGGGTCGCGATGGACGAGAGGGATGTTACCGATCAGAAAGTGCGGCGTGGGACCGGGGGGACGCAATGAATTCAGTGTACACCCGGGCGCGCTCGCGACTCCGGGCGCTGAGGTACACTGAGTGGCGTCGCGGCCCGTAGCGGATAAAAGCGGGTCGGCCCCAAGGAGGTCGTCAATGGTGTGGAACCGATCGGCCGGGTCCGGCGCTCTGGGAGCGGCACTGGCCGTGCTGATAGTGCTCCAGCCCGCGCACGGGCAATCCGCCAAAGCGTATACGCCCCCTCGGCTGGCCGACGGCCATCCGGATCTGCAAGGCACCTATGACCTGGGCACGCTGACTCCCCTGGAGCGGCCCGCCGGCGCCAGGCCGGTGCTCACGCGGGAAGAGGCGGAGAAACTCCAGGGCGCAGTGGCGGTGCGGCGCGAGCGCGCGAACGCTCCCAGCCGGCCGGATCGGCCCGCGCCGCCCAAAGGCGGCGACGGTTCCACGGGCGCGGCGGGCGGGACCGGCGGGTATAACAACTTCTGGCTCGATCCCGGGTCCACGTTCAACATCGTCGACGGGCAGATTCGCACGTCGCTGATCGTCGATCCTGCGGATGGGCGCATCCCTGCGTACACAGCGGCCGCTCGCCGGCGCATTGCCGCGCTGCAAGGCCGCCCGACGTCCGACGCGCAGGAGAACCGGCCCCCGGGAGCCGATCTTCCCGGCTCGTTCGATGACCCGGAACGCCGCCCGCTCGGCGAACGTTGCCTGCTCGGATTCGGTTCCACCTCCGGGCCGCCGGCCTTGCCGGACTACTTCTACAACAATCTTCATCAGATCGTGCAGACGCCGGATTCGATCATGATCTCGAGCGAGATGGTGCATGACGTACGCATTGTTCGCATGAATGCGCAGCACCTGCCGCCGGCGATTCGCCGCTGGATGGGCGATTCGATCGGCCGCTGGGAAGGCGACACCCTGGTGGTGGACACCATCAACTTCACCGACAAAACGCGATTCCGCGGCTCGACTCAAAACCTGCACGTGGTCGAACGCTTCTCGCGGCTTGACGATCAGACGCTTTTGTATCGCTTTACGATTGACGATCCGGACACGTGGGACCGGCCCTGGAGCGGCGAGTATGCCTGGCCGGCGACTGACAAACCCATTTATGAATACGCCTGCCACGAAGGCAACTACGCCCTAGGCGACATTCTGCGGGGTGCGCGGGCGCTGGAAGCGGAGGAAGGCGCGAGCGGGACAAGTCCCCGATGAATGCCCGGCCTTTGGGGTTACTTTGCCGTTGACGTCGCCTCGATCGCCGGTCCGATCTCTTTGGCGCCGTCGGTCGCTTTCGCGAAATAGTGATATTGCCCGTTGGGCCCGGCTGTCACGTCAGCAAAGCTTGTTCCGGCCACCGCCGTCTCCGAATTCAATCGCTCGGCCGGCTGTCCGCTCGTCGTGGCACTCCGGTAGACGTTATAGCCCGTTACCCCCTTCAACGTGCTCGGCTTCCAGGTAATGTAGTTGAAAGAGCATCCTTTGCCCAACGCTGCCTTGATCACTACCTGGCGCGCCGATTCGGTACATCCCAATACACCGCCGATATTCGCCGTGCAGGGAAAGCCGGGCGCATGGATCTCCATGTTGGTGATGAGCTGCACGTCCCGCACGTCAACAGTTCCGTCGTGGTTCACGTCGCAGCCGGTATTCCCTTGAGTCCACGCGGAAAAACAGAACACGCCCAGCGCTGATAGGCACATTCCGAGTGTCCGCGCGGTTGTCATGTCTATGGAGCCGATGTGCAACGCGAGTGCCACAGTTTGGCAGAAAACCTGAGAGTCTTCCGCGCCTCCAGGCACTCCTGATCAGGCGGTTATGCGATATCCGTGGTGTGCCTGCCTGGTCCTGGCGGGATGGGCGGCGTGGGCTGCAGGCGCCCCAGTCAAGCAATACCAGATCGAAACCGTGGCCGGCAGCGCCGATCTGGGCGATGGCGGTCAGGCGCTGGCGGCGGAGTTCGGAAATATTCAAGCAGTGGCGCTGGATGCCTCCGGCAATCTTTATCTCTCCGACACGGACCATCATCGGGTGCGCAAGGTTGCGGCCGATGGTACTGTCGCCACCATCGCCGGTACCGGGATCGCCGGGTTCAGTGGCGATGGAGCGCCCGCGACCGCCGCGCAGGTCAACCTCCCATACGGTATCGCGGCCGGCCCGACCGGTGAAGTCTACGTCGCCGACCTGGGCAATCACCGCGTGCGCCGGATCGCGCGCGATGGCGTAATCTCCACGGTTGCCGGCAATGGATCGTGCGGATCCACGGGTGACGGCGGGCCCGCCGCGATGGCGCTGCTGTGCGCGCCGCGCAATCTTTTGCTGGACAAATCCGGCAACCTTTATATATCCGAGTTCGACGGACACCGCGTGCGCCGCGTGTCGCCCGACGGAACCATCTTCAGAGTCGCGGGCACCGGCAAGGCCGGCTTTTCCGGTGATGGTTCTGTGGCTTTGCTCGCGCAACTGGCCTTTCCTTCAGGCCTGGCCCTGGACCGCTGGGGCGCGCTGTATATCGCCGATTCCCAGAATCAAAGGATTCGCCGCGTGACTCCGGATGGCTTGATTGATACCGTGCTCGGCGGCGCCGAAAACATCAGCCTGCTGACACCCTCGGCCGTTGCCATCGATCGCAACACAGTGATCTATGTTGCGGACCACAGTTATTCGGTCCGCGCTTATTTGCCTTCGCGAGCCTGGATCACGGTAGCCGGAACCGGTACCGCGGCCTTCGGCGGTGATGGCGGACCGGCGGCTTCGGCGCCGCTCACGAGCGCCAACGATCTGGCCGTAGGCCCGACCGGAGAGCTGTATATTGCCGATGGGATGCGCATCCGGCGCATTGATAATGACGCGGTCATCCAAACCGTGGCCGGTGACGGATACGTGCGCGCTGTCGAAGCCGGCGGAAGCGCCGCGGGAGCGCGCTTATTCCATCCCTCCGCCGTGGCGTTGGACGGGCTGGGCCATTTGTACATCGCCGATACCGGAACGCAGCGCGTGCGTAAGTTGTCGCTATCCGGATCGATCGAGACGCTCACCGGAACCGGGCTGGCCGGGTTCGCCGGCGAAAATCTGCCTGCCCCGGGCGCGTCGATGGATTCGCCGATGGGCGTGGCGCTCGATGCTGCCGGCAATGTCATCATCGCGGAAACCGGGAACCATCGGATCCGTCGTGTCGACAGGGAGGACCGCCTCTCCACCGCGGCGGGAACCGGCGCCCCCGGCCGCGGCCTCGAATACCAGCGCGCCGCGGAGACCGCTTTGCGCGCGCCTCGCGGGGTTTGCACGGGTGCGGACCAAGCCTGGTACATCCTTGACAGCGGCAATCATCGCGTGCTCGGCGTGGGTCCGGACGGCCGGGTCGTCCTGGTGGCCGGCAGCGGCACACCCGGCTTCAGCGGGGACAGCGGTCCTGCGCGGGGCGCGCAACTCAATCAGCCGGCGGCCTGCGCCCTCGATAAGGACGGCCGTCTGTTGATTGCCGACACGCTCAATCATCGCATCCGCCGGCTCACGGCGGACGGAACCATTAGCACCGTGGCGGGCACCGGCACGCCGGGTGTGAGCGGCGACGACGGCCCGGCTGCCGCGGCCCGGCTCTCGGCGCCTTCCGGAATCGCGGTGGACGCCGGCGGCTCCCTCTACATCTCCGATACCGGCAATCATCGCATTCGCCAGGTCACGCCGGACGGCATTATCCACACCATAGCCGGCGGTGATGCGAACGGCTTCGGCGGCGATGGCGGTCCGGCGCGCACCGCGCTGTTGGATTCGCCGGGCGGCCTCGCCGTCGACCCTTCCGGTGATCTGTATTTCGCCGACACCGGGAACAACCGCGTACGCCGGTTGCGGCCCGAATCCGAGCCGGCCCCTCCGCCGCCGCTGGTGCAGCTCTCCGTTGTCAATGCCGCGAGTTTGCTGGAAGGGCCGGTCGCGCCGGGCGAAATTCTCAGCATCTTCGGCGACGGCCTGGGCCCCGCGGAGGGAGTCGCCGGTCTCTTTGATCCAGCGGGAAACCTTGCCACGCAAGCGGGCGGAGCCGAGGTGCGGTTCGACGGCGCCGCCGCGCCGATCTTCTACGCACAAGCCGGCCAGATCAATCTTCAGGTTCCTTACACCGTGGCCGGTGCGGCGCAGACCGAAATGGAGATCTCGTACAACCGCAACCTTGTGGGACGCAGGATGCTGCCCGTGGCGGAAGCATCGCCCGCGCTCTTCCCAGTCGCCGCCAATCAGGATGGCTCCCCGAATTCCGCCCTTGAACCGGCGCCGCGCGGCAGCATCGTGACCTTCTACGGGACCGGCGACGGGCTTACCGACGGGATGAACCACAGCGGCCGGAGCGCGCAATTCCCCTACCCCCGGCCCACGCTTCCCGTCACGGTATCGGTTGCCGGCATCACAGCGGACGTCCTTTACGCCGGGAGCGCGCCCGAACTCGTGGGCGTCTTTCAGGTCAACGCGCGCATTCCCGGCGGCTTTGTCCCGCCGGGTCCGGCGGCCGTGGTTGTGAAGATCGGCGCCGCCTCTTCGCCGGTGTTGCACATCTGGCTGCGCTGACGCCGTTGCTATCCTGACTTCATGTCCTCGGTGGCTCTCACGATTGCCGGCTCGGACCCCAGCGGTGGCGCCGGTATTCAAGCCGATCTCAAGACCTTCCATCAGTTCGGTGTGTACGGCGAGGCGGTCGTGACTCTTCTCACTGTCCAGAATACGGTGCGCACCGACCGCGTGGAAGTGATGCCGCCGGAACTGGTTTTCGAGCAGATCCGCGCGGTGCTCGATGATATTCCGCCGGCTGCCCTGAAGACCGGCTCGCTCGGATCGGCGGAGGTGGTGCACGCGGTGGCTCGGGCGCTGGAAGGCTACCTGGCTCCGCTGGTAATCGATCCCGTGTTGATCAATAAGCACGGCGTGGCGCTGGCTTCGGAATCTGCCTGGACGGCCCTCGAAAGCGAGTTGTTGCCGCACGCGGCTCTGCTAACACCCAATGTCCCCGAGGCGGAAGCGCTCACCGGTATCCGGATTCAGACCCCGGAAGACATGCGGAAGGCGGCGCTGCGGCTGCGAGAAATGGGCGCGCGCGATGTGCTCATCAAAGGGGGGCATCTGGCCGGCCCGCCGACCGACGTGCTCCTGGTGGCGGATTCCTGGCACGAATTCCGGGCGCCGCGGCTGGAAACCCGGCACACCCACGGCACCGGCTGCGCCTATTCGGCGGCAATCACCGCCTGCCTGGCGCGCGGCATGCGCCTGCGCGACGCCGTGGCGCGCGCCAAGCAGTACATCAATGAGGCGATCCGCACCGCGCCGGGGCTTGGCCATGGCAGCGGCCCGGTCAACCATCATGCCGAGACGCGGTAGCGTTTTATTCGGCGCGGCGCCAGGAGTGTGAGGAAGCAAACGCGCGCTGATATTCTTGGGTAATGAGCAAAGCTCATCGAGTCGCCGTTTTTGATACTACGCTTCGCGATGGCGAGCAGGCCGCCGGCACGCGGCTGGGCAGCCGGGATAAGCTGACGCTGGCTCGGCAACTGGCGCGGTTGAAGGTCGACATCATAGAAGCCGGATACCCGGCCTCCTCGCCGGAAGATTTTGAGGCGGTGCAGCGCATCGCCCGTGAGGTCGAGGGCCCAACCGTCTGCGGCCTGTCGCGCGCGGTGCCCGAGGACATTGAAGCCTGCGGCAAGGCGCTGGCCAAGGCGAAGCGCCCGCGCATTCACACCGGCATCGGCGTTTCCGATATCCACATTCTCGGCAAGTTTCGCCACGAAAAATACGGCAAAACGCTGGGAGAGAAAAAAGTCAAGATGGTCCGCATGGCAGCCGACGCGGTCAAACGCGCGCGGAACCATGTCGATGACGTCGAATTCTACGCCGAGGACTCCGGCCGTGCCGAGCCGGCCTACCTGTATGAAGTGCTCGAAGCCGCGATCGACGGCGGCGCTACCGTGGTCAACATTCCCGACACCACCGGCTACACCGTGCCGGAACAATATGGCGCGCTGATTCGCGGCATCCGCGAAAACGTGCGCGGCATTCAAAAGGTGACGATCAGCGTGCATTGCCACGACGACCTGGGAATGGCGGTCGCCAATTCGCTGGCCGGCATCCTCGCCGGGGCGCGCCAGGTGGAGGGCACGATTAACGGGATCGGCGAGCGGGCCGGCAACGCCGCGCTCGAGGAGATCGTGATGGCGCTCAAAACGCGCGGCGACTACTTTGGTTTAACCACCGGAATCGACACGCGCGAGCTGCACCGCACCAGCTACCTGGTTTCCGATCTGCTTGGGATCGTCGTCCCACCAAACAAAGCGGTGATTGGCAGCAACGCGTTTTCGCATAGCTCCGGCATTCACGTCGATGGATTCCTCAAAGAGCGCACCACTTATGAGATCATGCGCCCCGAGGACGTGGGGATGGCGCAGAGCCGGGTCGTGCTGACGGCGCGCACGGGACGGGCCGGCCTGCGCGCCCGCCTGGAAAAGCTCGGTTATTCGCTCTCCAAGGAAGAGCTCGACCTGACCTACCAGCGCTTCCTCGCGGTGGCCGACAAAAAGCAGGAAGTCTTCGACGAAGACCTGGTGGCCATGATGCACGATGACCTGCACCCGGTCCCCGAAGCGTGGCAGTTGGAATACCTGCAGGTTTCGAGCGGCACCTCGGCGATTCCGACCGCCACCGTGCGCCTCCGCGTGCACGGCGAAACGCGCGAGACCGCGGCGATCGGCAACGGCCCGGTTGATGCAGTGTACAAAGCGATTGCCGCTCTGGCCGGCGATTTCGCGAAACTGGTCCGTTACGACATTCACGCCGTGACCAGCGGCACCGGCGCCATGGGCGAAGTAACGGTGCAGTTGGAAAATGGAGTGCGTCGCGCCGTCGGCCGCGGGGCGTCGACCGACGTGCTCGAGGCCAGTGCCAAAGCGTATCTTGACGGCTTGAACCGGCTGGCGCACGCGGCGTCGTGAGCCGGTCGATTCGGCCTCCGGCCGCCCGCCGATTTTCGGGCAGGCCGGAGGCGATTGCGGACCACTGCTATGAGCCCAGGTCGGCAACCTGTTGGCGAAGCGCTTCCACTTTCGCTTGTGTCTCAGCCAGCTCCAGGTGCGCGGTGACCGACTGCTTCATCTGATCGGCGCCGGACGAAACCGACGCCACGTGATTCCGGTATGTCCCCGACCCCAGGAAATTCTGATTTTCATTCAGGTGCCGGATGGCCGACTCCGTGCCGGTAGCGACCGTTACACCCGCCCTGGTGACGGAATCGAGCGCCTCCTGCTGCCAGGGCTCAATTACCTGCCTGATGGATTGAAGCCGCTCGATTCTGGCTCCGATCTGGTTCACGTGCTCCCGGACCTGCGTCAGTTCGATCGCATGGCTCTGCCAGCTGATTCCGCTATACGCAAACGATCGAAGCCGGTCCGTGCTCTCAGTCAACCGGTGCGAAGTAGCGCGGATCTCCTCCAGCAGCCGGGAAGCCTCCGATGGGAAGTTCCATCGCGTCTCGACGCCGCATGTGCATTCCTGGTTTGCCGGCGCGGCCACCCCCGGGGATACGCTGGACAGGGCGGCAAACGCAAGCAGACAAGTAGCCTTCATTAGATTGTGAAATCGCATCTTCTCTTCCTCTGAGTGTTTGAGTGTCCGCGCCCCGCCGGCAAACAGGGTTTGCGCGATGACGCGCGGATGACGGTTTATACGGGCAGCTGCGATCTTCGCAGCCGCGGGATTTGTGGTGTCTCGAATGTACGGGCGCGCCGAACCGCGTTAGTGGGCGACTAGGTCGAGCAGCCAGATCCCCCCGAACACGGCGCCCGCTCCCAAAAGGACTGCGAGCGTGACTGCGAACTGTTGGCCGAAACCGGGCCGCGGTTTCGGCGCGTCGTCTTGTGGAGAGTCGCTGCGCCCGTTCATGCGCTCCTCCCCGCAACTGCCGCGTAGGGTAGCTCCAGTGCGGCCCTTGCAGCCACTGCCGCGGGTGTCGCGACCCGCAGGACCGGGCAGTGCGGAGCGGCAGCCACGATCGCTTCGCGCAGGTTACCCGTAATCAGTAAGCCTGCCGCTTGTCTCTGGATGACCCGCCGGACCACCGCGGCGTGCGATCCCGTTTCGACCGCGACCTCGGCCGGCGCGAAGAATCGCCGGCGCAGGATTTCGATGCGCTGTTTCGCTATCGCGATGGCTGCGTCCCGGACGGGCCGATCGCGGAATAAGACCAACGGCTTCCCGGGCCCTGCGCAGACCGCCTGAATCACGGTCAGCTCGGCATCCAGGTTCCCGCTGATGTCATCCGCTTCGTGCAGAACGTATTCATCCGAGTCGTTATGAGCCAATGCGCAGGCTACCCGCCGCGCATGCATTCCACGCGCCCGGTTGGAATGCGCCGGACCCCAATCGAGCCAGACGCAGCACGCTGCTTCCGTCAGCAGTTGGTCCGCTACCGGACCGATCATCGAACTCGAACGGCCCGAAGCGCCCCGTCCGGATACCACCACCAGATGTATCTGGTTGGCGCGCGCGTATTCGAGCAGCCGCTCCGCCGCGTTGCCCCGCTCCAGACGGCATCTCACGTCTCGCTCGCCCAATTGCCGGGCGATCGCGCGCATCCGCAACATCAGCCGTTCCAGGTCATGCTTGCGTCCCGGCCATCTTTTCTCTTCGATCACGTGCAGCAGTGTGACTTCGGCGTGCCAGTATTCGATCATCCGGCGCACGGTCGGAACCAGTGCCTGGCACCCCGCAGCAAAATCGACGCCGAACAGCACACGTCTAATGGCAAACATCTGAACCTCCTATTCGTGTTCTGGTAATTAGGTGCTGCGCTCGCGCGGGCACACTGACGCTGCCCGCGTGAGTACAAGATGCGTGAAATTACTGGAGCAGTGCCGGAGGCGACCGCCCGCTAGGCCCAAGAACCGCGCCCGTAAGCAGGCGCGTGAAACGATTGCAGATGCTGTTGGCCCGCAACACGCCGGGCCATGGGCCGGGCGGTGTGCTTACTACCGCTTGCACCACACGCTTGCTGCGCGCCGGCGCATGCGACATCGCCGCGCGCGTTAGCGGGCATACCAGGGAGACGTGAGGTGCGTCTTTCCATGCTTCGGAAGAACGGGCCGTGTCGAGCAGCAGCACCGAAGCGTTTGCGAATCCGCCGGCCTGCACGACCACGCAACACAGGACCAGAGCCATTAGGCCCTGTCGGATTGTGCGCATGTAATTCACGGCTTTCCCAGATGAAGCTGATTTAATGTGTATCAGGCTGGACGCCGCAATTCAAGACGAGTGATCAAAAGATATTTCAGAGAACTTTCGCGCTGAAGCTTACTCCAGGTCCGGCGGCGTCTCCCGCGCGATCCACGTGTCGTAGTCGCTGTCATAGCCTGCGCGCAGCTGCAGGTTTCGCAGACGCTGCTCAATCGCGGCGATTTCCGCGTCCGAGAGCGGGGGCAAGCTCTCGATGCGCTCTTCCACCGCCCGCGCTTGCGCCGCGCCCCGTGCTTCCGCCGCCGCGTACAGCTTTACGTAGTCCGCGTTGCCTTCGCCGATTCCGATGTAATTCTGGATCAGTTGATTGGTCACTTCCTGGCTGTGGACGAGCGAAGCGCGAATGTTGCCTTTCCCCGTTACCACGTTGCCCACGCCGAACACGCGGTCCGAGCCCGTATATTGCGGCAGAGCCTCGCCCTTGAACGTGTAGTATTCGCCTTTCATGTTGATTCCGGGAATCACTTCCGGCACCGACCCGATCGACGAGATGACTTGCGGCGCTCGCAGTTCCTGTTCCGTGCCCGGCACCGGCTCGGCCCTGCGGCCTTCCACCTTCGTTTCCACCACCTTCAGGCCGACCAGCCGCCCGTCCTCCACCACCGGCCCCGCCACCATCCGCCGTTCCTGGAACCGGAACAGGTATTTATCGCGCGCCAGCCGCAGCATCTTTTGCCGTACCGCTTCGGTCCGGGCAATCTGCTCCGGCGTCGCGTTGTCGGGTGGCTGCGCGAGCGGCATATCCTGCTCCCGCCGCCGGTAGATCAAAAGGCACCCCTTCACGCCGAGCGATTCCGGTGACATGCCGTGCTGTTTGCAGATGGCCGCGATGCCCTTCTTCTCCAGTTCGTGCATGTCGGTCTGAACCCCGCGCGCCTTGAGCGCCCGCTCATAGTTTTCGAGCTGCAGAATCTTGACGACATCGATCGATGCCAGACCGCCGCCCACCACCAGCGTCTCGTCCGGAGCTTCGTACCACGGCCCCGCATAGCTCTTCTCATTTCGGTGGTTATACCAGTAGATGAACGGGTTCTGGTAAACCAGTCCCTTGCCGACGAACGCCTCTTCGCCCGCGATTCCCAGCTCGCGGTCCCGCCACGCTCCGTTGGCCAGAATCACGGCCGAAAATCCCCAATTCTCCAGCAACTCGTCGAAATCCAAATCGCGGCCCAGCTTGGTGGCGGGCACATACATCACGCCCGGCTTCCGCATGCGGGCATCAATCCGTCCGTATTCCTGCTTGCGCTGCTCTACGTGCCAGCGGGGCAAACCGTCTTCGATTTTTCCGTACGGTCTCTTGTTCTGTTCGATAACGGCCACGCGCGTGCCGCGGTCCGCCAGAATCTCCGCCGCTACCGATCCGGCAATGGCCCCTCCGATGATCGCTACAAAATGCTGCCCGCGTTGTCCGTTCCCGGCCATGAAAATGAGTACCCTCCAGGCTCACAATGAATCATACCTTGAGGGAATTACTCTGAGGAAATGCGTGCGGCGGTCCCAATTTGTGCTTTTAGGCGTGCGCGCGTCTGGGCCGCTCGATCGACCAGCCCGGCCCCCGTCGCGCCCGAATCGCCGCAAAATCGAGGCTTGCGAAGTCCTCCTCGTTTTCGGGCAGTTTCAGTTCCCACAAGGGGAAGAAATCTTCGCCAACACTCAACCCTTCCAGTCCCCCATGCGGACCGTACAGGATTTCATGAGTTGCATCGACGCCGAGCTTCTGCAGTTCATCGGCGAGTTGCGCCAGATCGTCGTGGATCATCGCGCGCCTCAACTTTCGTTTGCGCCGCCGTGCGGCGCTCTGCTGTTGTTCCTGGCCGGCCGCGAGTTCCGGCCGGCCCGCTCCACGGTTGCGACGTCACATCAATTCGTCGATAAACTCCTGGGCCACCACCGGTGCGATGCCCAGCCTCCGATGCGCCAGCGGCTCGCCTTCGTCCAGAATCGGCTCCGACTCGTGCAGAGCCGGAATGTCGGTCCGCTGGAAAAACTTCCCGATCGGAATCTCCTCGCCCCAGATCTGCGATTTCTCCATCGCCATGATCCAATTCGATGAGTCGTACGAGGCATCCTCCTCCAGTTTCTTGACCCGCTGCTTGAACCAGGGATACGTGTTGTCGTGATTGTAGGTTACGCATGGGCTGAACACGTCGATGAACGCGAAGCCTTTGTGCCGGATCGCTTGTTTGATCAGGTCGGTCAGGTGCTTCTGTTCGCCGCTGAATCCGCGCGCGATAAACGTCGCGCCCGCGGCCAGGGCCAGCGTGATCGGGTTGATCGGCCCCTCCACGCTCCCGAACGGCGTGCTCTTGGTTTTCATTCCGATCCGGCTGGTGGGCGAGACCTGTCCCGTTGTCAGCCCGTAAATCTGGTTGTCCATCGCCAGGTACACCAGATCGACATTGCGCCGCATCGTATGCACGAAGTGGTTGCCGCCGATACCAAACCCGTCGCCATCGCCGCCTGTCACCACCACCGTCAGCCCATGGTTGGCGAGTTTCACTCCCGTCGCGACTGCCAGCGCGCGGCCGTGCAGCGTATGCATGCCGTAGGTATTGATGTACCCCGGCAGGTTCGAAGAGCACCCGATGCCGCTGATGGTTACGATGTTCCGCGGCTCGATCTGCAGCTCGATCACCGCCTTTTGCAGCGCGGCCAGAACCCCGAAGTCGCCGCATCCCGGGCACCAGTCCGGATCGGCCTTGCCCTTCAACTCGGGCAGCGTGATTTGCTTCAAACCAGTTGTCGTAGTCGCCATATCGCCCTCCTCAGACCATGATTTCGTGCATCGGAACCGACAGCTTGGTTCGCCCGCCCATTTGTTCTTTGACCGCCTCGACAATGTGATGCGGCATGAAAGGTTCGCCGTCGTACTTGCGGATATAGCCGTCCGGCACAAAGCTGGTCTCGCTCCGCAGGTAGCGCGCGAACTGCCCGCTGAAATTATTCTCGACGATGATGGTGCGCCTGGCGTTCTTCAGGATCTCGACGATGCGGTCGCCGTGCAGCGGCACCAGCCACCGGACCTGCAGCTGGTTGGCGGTGATGCCTTCTTCGTTCAGCATCTCCACCGCCTCCTCGATTACCCCCTTGGTCGACCCCCAGCCGATCAGTGTCACCTCGGCATCCGGCGAGCCCGTCAATTCCGGCGGCGGCACTGCGGCCTCGATACCGGCGATTTTCCGCTGGCGCTTCTCCATCATCTCGCGCCGCTTGATCGGGTTCGTGAACTCGTCGCTGATCAGCACGCCGTCTTCCTGGTGTTCGTCGGTCGCGACGGTGTGCATATGTCCCGGCACGCCCGGTATGGCCCGCGGCGATACCCCGCTCTCGGTATATGCATAACGTTTGTAACCGTTGTCGCCGTTCCCGCTCGCTTCGGTAATGAGATCGCCGCGGTCGATCGCGACACTGAAATTGAGCGCTTCCGGATCCACTGCCGACGTGCCTTCCGACAACAGCAGATCGGTGAGTACGATCCCCGGACACTGATACTTGTCGACGACGTTGAATATCTCCGGAATCAGCCGGAAGCAGTCCGCGATGTCGAGCGGCGTGGCGATCACCCGCGGATAATCGCCATGCCCGGCCCCCAGCATCTGCCAGAGGTCGCCCTGCTCGGTCTTCGTCGGCACCCCTGTTGACGGCCCCGCCCGCTGCACATCGATCACCACCACCGGCGTCTCGATCATCGCCGACATACCCAGGCCTTCTGTCATCAGCGCGAATCCGCCTCCCGAGGTGGCGCACATCGCGCGGCATCCCGCGTGCGCCGCGCCGATCGCCATGTTGATCACTCCGATCTCGTCTTCTACCTGCCGCACCATGATGCCCGCTTTGCGCGCGTGGCCGGCCATCCAATGCAGCACGCCCGTCGACGGGCTCATCGGGTACGCGCAGTAGAATTTCACGCCGGCCGCCGCGCCGCCCATTGCCAGCGCCATGTTGCCCGTCAGCACGGCCTTCGGATGTTCGCCCAGCGGCACGGGGTTCGGAAAGGCTTCGAAGTGCGCTGTGGCATATTGGTACGCCGCGCGCGCCACTTCCACGTTCTCATTGACGACCGCGTCGCCCTTCTTCTTAAACTGATGCGTGAGCACTTCCTCCAGCGGTTGGAAGCCGATCCCCATCATGTTCATGGCCGCCGCTACCGCCAGCGTGTTCTGTTCCACCTTGTTGCGGCTGTTCTTCGATAACTCGCTCACCGGCAGCGCGCAGAGCCGCACGCCATCCGGAGGCGCGCCTGGATTGATGGTGTCTCCGTTATATATGACTGCTGCGCCCGGCCCTAATAATCCGAGATGCCGGTCCATCGTGTCCTGGTTGAGTGTAATCAGTAAATCGATCCGGTCGCCCATATTGGTGACGGGCTCCGGACCGGTGCGGATGGTCAGAAACGTATGCCCGCCGCGAATAATCGATTGATACGCGTTGTAGGCGTTCAGGTACAGGCCCCGTCGTGCGAATATCCGGGCGAAGATATTGCCCGGTGTCGCGACACCCTGTCCCGCGGCGCCCCCGATGGAAACCGCGAACGTATACTTCATCCCGTTCTTCCTCCCCTCCAAGTCGCTAAACCAAAACGCTATGATGCCGGATCAATCATCGGGCGGCCGATTGCGCCGCGGGAGCGAACGATTAATTTAGGTCGTCTAGCATATCCCCGCCGCCAGCCGGGAGCAAGCCCCCTGTGCGGTGTTGTCGGCGACTAGCGCGGGATCAGCGCAGGAGTTGGTTGTGCAGCCGGGCCTGAATCCTCGGCAATGCCTCTCGGGCCTCCGCATTGTCCGGCTCTAACCGCAGAGCGGTTTGGAATTCGCCCGCGGCGTCGGCGAGCTTGCCCGAAGCCTCCAGCGCGAGACCCAGGTCGGCATGGTTCTGTGCGCGATCGGGTTGGAGCGCCAGCAGCTTTTGAAATTCGGCGGCGGCCGCGCGCGGATCCGTCACCAGCAGGATGTTGCCGAGGTTCTCATGAAATGCCGCCACTCCCGGCTCGTACCGCACCGCCAGCCGTTCTTCAGCCAGCGCCTGCGCGAATTCATTGCGCTCCACGTGCGCGCTGGCCATCCAGTTGTGCAGCCAGCCCGAACTCGGAGATTGCCGCAGGGTGACCTGGAAGAGCGTGTAATCATCACGCCAGTCGCGATTGCGCGCAATCGCGATCCCGGCGCCCAACAGCAGCAGCGCCGCTCCGCCCGCCGTGGCCCAGGCGCCTTTCGAAGCAGCGAACTGGTTCCACGCCCAGGCGGCGATCCAGCAGAAACCGGCCGATGGCAGGTAAAGATAACGCTCCGCGAAAACGTTCTGGCCGACGCCGGTAAGATTCAGCGCCGGCGCCAGAGTGACGGCAATCCAAAACAGGCCGAACGCAACCAGCGGCGCTCGCACGCGAAAAAAGATCACAGCGCCCGCGGCCAGCACCAGCATCGAAACCAGCACCGCGGGTGTGAGGCTCCCGACCGGATGGAAAATATGGAAGTAGTTGAGATTTACCGGCAGCAGCAAAGCGCCCACATAATCTGCCGCCAGCACCACCCCGCTCAAAACGAATTCCATCGGGCTAAGCCGGAAAAACGCAGCTTGTCCGGGAGCCAGGCTGCCGAGCGCAGCCATTCGCATCACCAGATACACTGCCGCCGTGGCAGCCATCGCCGCATAGAGCTTAGTGTTTGCTCGCAGTCCGGTCCATCCCCGCCCGCTAAAAATAAATTCGTAGCCGGCGTAGAGCGGCAGCAGCATCGCGCCGGTTTCCTTTGTCAGCAGCGCCGCCAGATATAGCCCGCAATGCCCCGCAATCGCCCCTGCTTCCGGCGCGCCCTTTTCGCCCGCCAGCCGCCAGACACCCGCAAGCACCAGCGTGGTGACCATCAGATCGGGTGCCGAGGCGATCCAATCGACCACTTCCGTGTGAATCGGATGCACCGCAAACAGCGCGGCCCCACCTAAGGCCAGCCGGCTTGGACCTAGCCGCCGGATCAGCCCATAAACGATCACCGTGTTAGCCGCATGCAGCAAAACCATAAAAAGATGAAACGCCGACGCGCTGAAGCCCGCGACTTCATATAACGCCAGATAAACCAGAAACTGAAGCGGCCGGTAATAATTGCCGGGATGCCCTGGATCCCAGGTGGACCATACACCCGATCCGAAAATGCTCGGAATCTGCGAAACGCTCGTTACCAGTGGGTTTCGCAGCAGCTGAATCTTATCGTCGCTGATGAATCCATTGCCAACGCTGTTCGCATACACAATCGTCGCCAGCCCCGCCAGCAGCGCAGCGGGTGCCACCCATTCGGGTCGGGTTGAACGCGGTGGGGCTTGCGGCCGAGCCCCCTTTCGCCGGGCCATTCAGCCAACAGGTTAGCAGAACCGTCTTGAACTCCCGCCCGCGTCGTGTTGTATTTCTGCCCCCTGCTGTGATATTCCTGGGTGCCTGAGGAACCGCAATGGCATACGTGATAGCAGAACCGTGCATCGGCACCAAAGACACCGCTTGCGTCGACGCCTGCCCGGTCGATTGCATTCATCCGAAAAAGGATGAACCCAAGTACGCCGATTCCGAGATGCTTTACATCGACCCCATCGAATGCATCGATTGCGGCGCCTGTGTCCCGGTCTGTCCCGTCTCCGCGATCTTCGCCCTGGACGACCTCCCCGAGAAGTGGTCCGAATACACCGCCAGGAATGCGGCCTACTACGGGCGCTAGTATCGCTTCAAATTAGTTGTTTCTTGCGCTCGGCGTGGAGGCTGTTCGTTAACTTCGCTGCCGCGCCTTTTTCCGTTCCGCGGTTGTGGAATAGCCGCGGTCACGGTCGATGTCCTGCACGTGCACTGTCACCGACGTCAGTCCCGGTAATTCGCCGACAAACTGGTCGATCTCCTCGCCGAGCAGTTGTGCCGCCCGCCGCCGCACAGCCGCCGTCCGCCCCGGCGTGTCGTTCCCTGCCTGCAGCGTCGCGTGCAGAAACCGCTGCGACCCGTCGCCCCCGACGTGCGCATAATACAGCGGCACAATCGCGTGCTTGAGGTTGTGCAAATTGATCATCGGCACCAGCTCCGGTGCAGTCCGGCTTCCGTTACCCTCTGCCGCCGGTTTTTCCATCCGCATATCGGCCACCACCCGCACCAGGCGGTCAAGCAGCTTTCGCGCGTCAAAGCCGGTCGCGCGCTGGAACTCCTCCCGCAGCCATTCTTCGGGAACGTACAACCTGAGATGCGGCATCAGTCAATCACCATCGCGTATTAACAATGTATATCAGGCGATTCCCCCGCGATTTCCGCCCCAAATCCTCTCTGCGCAGGCCACCCGCGTAACATCCATAACTATTTTCATCCCCGGGTGGCGTTATCATCAAGTAAAGGTCTTATGGCGGCGCGATCCCCAGTCCGGCCCAAGCAACCGCCCTGCAAAGAGAAGCAGCGCCTCGTGGACGAGTTCATCGCCGCGGCGCGTGAACTGATTCAACTGCAAAGCCGGCAGATGGCCGCCGTTGCCGTCGGGCAGCAAGACTTCGACTCGCAATTCGATCAACCGCTGCACGAAGCGCGGCGGCGCAAAGATGAAGCCATGCGCGCCTACGCCCGCCACTTGGAACAGCACGGTTGCTAGCCGCCACCCCCCCTCGTCGAGCCTAAAACGCGAACCGCGCGCCTCCGTTGATAATCCTGCCTTCCAGCGGCGCCCATGCATCCGCTGTCCATCGTCCGTCGGACTGACGTGCCGGCAGCAGTAATGGGTCCCAACGCGTTTGACGAACATTCGTCAGGTTCTCGAGATTTAGAAACAGCTTCACGTGCTTGGCAACCCGGTGTTCGGCCATCGCTCCCACGAGGACATACGGCGTCGAGAAATCCCGGTACGGGCTGTATTCGAGCCGCTGCGTGCCGGTGTAATAGCATTCCAGCCCGATGCGCGTATCGCCTTCCTTCTCCCACATGCCGACAACTCCGAGGCTGTGCCTCGGAGTCAGGGGAACCTCGGCACGCCCGGAAGGCTCCAGCTCGCTCGTGTGAACGTACGTGTACGACGCAGTCGCGGTGAACGGCAATTCCCGCAACGTCGCCAGAAGCTCCACGCCGCGGTTCCTTGTCGGTCCTTGCAGGTTTATGATTTCATAGATTGCGCCGCGATCGACATAGACCGGATGATCGACGTTCGAGCCAAAGAGAGTGGCTGTCACCGAAACCGCCCCCACGCTATGCGTCAGATCGGCCGATGCGCTGCGGCCCCGTTCCGCTCTTGAAGGAGTCGGAAGAAGCAGTCGCGCCAGTCCCGCCGCCTCTGTTTCCTCCGTCAATGGCGTCGGAGCGTAGAAACCCTGCCCCGCGGAAATGCGGCTGGTCCATCCGCTTTTACGCATAAGAGCCGAGAGGCGAGGGCTGAAAAAGGCGCCGTACACGTTGTGAAAATCCACTCGGCCACTCGCGGAAACACTCAGCCACGAAGTTACGTTTACGTCGTCCTGCGCAAAAATGCCAGGCGCCACGTAGGTATATGCAAATCGGGGAACATCATGGGGACGAAATTCGTCTCGCTCGTCGGCAACCCCGGCAACCCAGGTATTCCTTCCCGCCATTCCCCGGATCGACACCTCGCCAAACAACAGTTCGTAGCGGTCTTTCTCGATGTCATCGCCGTACTGATGCCGGTGATCCTGGTCCGAGGCCGAAAATCGCGCTGCCACCACGAAGCGCTTGTCCAACACCCGTTGCACAGTGCCGCCGAAATCATACCGGCGCGTTTTCAACGCCTCGACGTAGGGTTGCCCCGTTTCCGGCAGCACCGCTCCCGCAACCGTGCCACCCGAGCGATCTTCATAGGTGATTCCGCCCGTCAACAGCGCTGTCCCGCCGTTCTTGTTATCCCGGAAAAACCGGGGACGGAAATTCCCGCGCGAGTAACCGGCCAGGTCAGCCCAGCCGTCGCCGTTCACGTCCTGGTGCTCCTGCCAATATCCGCCGCCTAGGAGCGACGCTCCCCAGTACGTCGTAAGCTGCGACGCAAGGAACATCGACGCGTCAGTCTCTCCCAACGATGAGCGGTTGAAAAGGAGTTCATGGACGGGCTCCGCCTCGGGACGGCGCGTGATCAGGTTGACCACACCTGCCATCGCCGCGCTTCCGTAGAGCGCCGAAGCGTTCCCCTTGATCACTTCCACCTGGCCCAGGTCCATGGGTGGAATTTGCAATAGGCCGAGACCCGTGCCTTGTTGGCCGAATAAAGGAAGGCCGTCCGATAGAAATGCCGTATAGCGGCCTCGCATTCCTTGGACCCGAACGGCCGCCGCGCCGAGCCCCGGGGAAGTTGTCTGGACCCGCATACCACCCATTTCGTTCAGCAGCATGCTGATGTCGCTCGGCCGCATCGCGATTTCCTCGTTGATCTCATCCCGAGAAACGACTTCCACGTGGAGGGGCAAGTCCTGCACCCGAACATCGTTGCGAGTCGCGTAGACGTGTACTTCTTCTTCGTGCTTTATTTGAGGCTGCAATTCGAACTGGATTTGCCATTCGTGCGCGGCATCGATATCGATCGCCTTCTGCGCCGGCAAGAATCCCTCTTTGGTCACCCCCACATCGATGTGACCGGCTTCGACCAGCAACACGGCCGCCCCATCCCGCCCGGTTCGCGCCTCTTTGCCATTCGCGGTCACTTCTGCATCGGCCACTGGAGCCGATTCGCTCGTGACTTCAACCCGAACTGTCGCCTGCGACAGCGCCGCATTTGCTCCGAGCAGCAAAAGAATAGGGAGCTTGAACCTCATGCCCGTACCAGCCTACAGCCTATCGTCACGATAGGGTCAACTCCAAACGTAGACGGGACTGAGCATTGGCGGCATTCCCGCGGCGATCAGCACTAGCCGCCCCGAATCGTTGCTCTCAGAGAAAAAAAAGAGGGGCAGGCTTTTCCGCCTGCCCCGCCGTCCCGGAAGAAAGACGGCACTCTCAACATCGGAGTGGGTCGCCCCGGCGCCATTCGGTGCAACCCTGACCGTGTTGAATTCAAGATAATCCACTCTCGCATTTAAGGGAATACAGCCGATTCTGGACTCTCGTTGAATGCGGCATGGTACGGACGGGGCAGGGCAACGCGACCGGGAAGCGGACCAGCGCCGCGATGTTTCTCAGTTGATAGAAACCGTGACCCCCGGCTGGGTAGCGTAGGAGCCCATGCTTAGCGTAATCGGCGCGGCCGGATTGGGGGAAGCCCCCTCTGGCACGACCACGTTGACTTGGACGGCTCCGTTGATGAGGTTCGGTGCCGCGCCCGCATATAGCACCTGGGCGGGTACGCCCCCGAGGGTCGCTGTCACCGGTGTGGTTGTGGCGGCAAGGATGTGGGCGATTTGGCCGTCTGTCGGCAGCGGGCTGAGGGTGCCGAATCCCGTGGCGTAAATCATGATGACGCTGCCCCGGGAAGCCGGCCTCGTCGTCGAATTGATTGTATAGTCCTGGTTGAGAATCGCTCCTGGCCCAATCCCGGTCGAGCCTAAAGTGAAAATGGCCGGCGCCGCAGGCGCCATCGGAACCGACGCCGTGACGCTTGTCGCGTTCTGCCGGACCTCCACCTTGGCCGGTTTGCTGAAATCCAATCCAAACGGCACGATCGCGTTCACCTGGCCCGCGCCCGCGTAGAGCAGAGGCGCCGGCACCCCGTTGAACAGGACTGTCGAAGAACTCCCGATCGATCCCATCAGCGTGACGATCTCACCCGGGCAGATCGGCCCGCTCAACAAACTCGCCCCGTTGAGCACTCCGCTCGGCTGCAGAGACACGCCGGTGCCGGTCTGTATCTGCACCCCAATGGCGCCCCCCTGCAGGAATATGGGCGTGCCGTCCGCCCCGGTGGCATTTAAATTGAGCAGCGTCATCTGCGCCGGACCGGCCGGTGCGTTGGAATTCACCGTGACTAGCAGCCGGATCAGTTCACCATCGCCTACCGTGCTCGCATTCATTCCGACGATCAGGCATCGGAGAACCCGCGGCTGCAGAAAAGTTGCCATCATCGCTTTACTTGAAATTCCAGCTTGCGCGCCGGGGACAACATGGACATCAAACGTCGGGTCCCAGCTCAAATCGAATTGGACGGCGCTGACCGGCTGCGCTCCATTCGCCAGCGAAAGAGAAACCGACAGACTGTCGCCCGGGTGCGCTGTCTGCCCGGGTCCCGTCAGCGTCGCGGTATAGGCCGGGCAAGTCGCCACCGCCAGCACGAACCCGACGAACCGTCGCCGCTTTGCTCCTTTCCGCAACTGTAACGAAGTTGACATCCTGCCTTAGTATATCGGCGCAATTTTGATTCGTCTCGTATTCCAAACGCATTACTAACTTAAGTACGGTACCGGCACGGTTCAATCAAACCACCTGAATGCGGAGGGCAGTGGTCGGGAAATGCCAAAATGAAGCGTGGACACCGCTCTCGGCCTTTGTGCCGTCTGCCAGCACGTCCGCCTCATTCGGTCGGCGCGCGGGAGTATGTTCTATCTGTGTGAACTTTCCTTTGTAGACCCCGCGTATCCCAAATATCCCCGCCTTCCCGTTTTGAAGTGCGCCGGATACGAAACGCGTGCTGCCGGCGAGCCGGCTCCGAAGCCGGGCAGTTGAGCCGGCTTAGTGCGCCGCAAAATTCTGAAGATAGCCGATGACCGCGGCCTCTCGCTTTTTTCGCGGCGCCCGGTCGATCGCATCGATCGTGCACCGCAGGTCCTGCCGGCACACCTGGTACACGCCATAAACCAGCGGATAGTCCCGCGTATACGTATAGTCGAAGGCCAACCCGGCATTGTTCAGGGCCGGAGCGCAGCGGTTGAAGGCGCGCGGTTCCGGTTGAATCGCGAGGCACTCCCGCTGCAGCCCGGCGAACAGCCGCCGCTTCTGTTCCAGGGCGCCCGATTTCGAAATCGCCCCGCGCCGCGCGGAACGGTAGAGCGCGCTGAGCCGGTCATAGTAGCGGTTGAGAATTACCGCCTTGCGCAGGAACAGATCGGCATCAAACTGCAATTGCGTGTTTCCGAATTTTTCGGCCGCGGCAGCTCCGGCCAGAAAACCCACTAACGTGGTCGCCGCCTCGGCGATGCGGTCGGGAAGATCGCTGACCTGCAGATGAAAGTCTTCATGCGGCACGACCGTCGCCAGCCTCTCGACCGATGCGGACGCCAGCATCTGCGTTACGGGAACCTCGCCCGTCGAGATGGCTTCGATGGGGTAGAAGAAGACGTCGTACTTGTTTTCATCCACGGGGCAGCCCTCTTGCGAGCCTTCCCGCAATTTCAAATCATCGTACGATTGCGGCAGTTCGAGCTTGCCGGTGTAATAACACCGGTAATAGGCCCGGACAGCCGGGTCGGACCGCGCGAAATTTCCACTGGACTTGATTCCGACCGCCTGTTCTTCGGCGCGAACGGCGCGGATGGTCTCCTGCGGATCGGCGAATTGCGCGCTTACGACTCGCGCGACCATCGCAAATACCGCAATCGGCAGCCCGTTTCGCATGGGCATCGTTGCTTCCATGGTAGCGAGTCGCCGCGGCTCGGGCGCTACCAGCGCGCGATCCGGACGTTCGGACCGCGCGGCGCCCACACGGCCGGATCCGTCGGACCGAATAACGCCAGAACCGGTGTGCCGACTGCGGCCGCCAGATGCGTGACGCCGGAATCGTTGCCGACATACAGCCTCGCCCGCGCCAGCCAGCAGGCCAGCTCATAGAGGTCGTCGATTCGCACCGCGTTTTCGAGCGGCGGGTCTTCACGGCCGTTGCACCAGCTTACGGGCATCACGCGCTCGAGTTGCTGCGCCAGCGTTTTGAATTTTTCGAGCGGCCAGTTTTTCCGCGCGCTGCCGGAAAACGGATGGATCACCGCGAAGTTTTCCCGCTCCGCCGGACACGTGATTCGGGGAATCCCGTCGGAAGCGCAGATCCCCAGCGCTCGCGCTTGCTCGAGATAAAAATCGGCCGCATGAACCGCGCCGCCCTCGGACGGCAGAGCTGGAAAGAACGTAAACGGCAGATTCAGATTCTGCACATAATCCCGGAATTCGGCCCGGTTCGCGCCGTACCAGGAGACGATGGAATCGAACCCGCGCAGCGCTTCCAGCAAAGCGGGAGCGGGTTCGCGGATTCCCAGCAGGTCCAAGCCGGTCGATGCAATCGAGCGGGCACGATCGGCAAACCGAACCAGCGGTACGCTCGGCCCGGCGGTCCAGACCTCGTAGTATGCCGTCCGCAGGCACTCCAGAGCCGGCAGCGAAACAATGAAATCGCCGATTGCCCCCGGGCGGATCACGAGCCGTCGCACATCAGTCCCAGTATCCCAAAACGGATCTTACCCGGTTCCGTTTTTTCCACAGGAGATGCACGTCCGGCTCGCGTCAACACCATGAAAATGAATCAGAAAAAGGTTGATGAAAAGGGATCAAAACTTACGAAAATTCCTTGACCCAACTTACGTTCAGAGGCATAGTGGGGGAGGTTCCAAGAGGTTTGAGAAACAGCGAGCCTCCGAAGACGTAACGAGCCAGGAACGGTGATCCGCCTTCTGAAACTAGAAATAGAAACGGAAGCGGGGAGCGAGAGGAGATCGGGCGGATTCGGAACGCGGGCTGATTCGCGGATAACCCGGTAGAACGCTTTGATCCGGAGGGAAGTAAAATCCCTGAAGGGGAGCGGAGATCGGGCAGACGCGAATCGAGCGCAACAGGGAACGCGCAACGGGTTTTTGCGTTGAACCTGCCGGAACGGAGCCAACCGTCGCCGGCAGGGGAGCATTTCACCGAACGGGCGCGCAAACTGCGGCGCAGGAAGCGAAGGAGCAGGCCGGAAACGTCGACCCCGCCATGGAGTCCGCGCAAGCGGAAGCCGTTACGGGCGAGCGAAAGGCCGTTACGAGCTTCCGGCCCCGGTTCAGAGAGATATCGAAGGCTGCGGCGTGCGGGAAAGCATTGATTCGGCCGGCTGGTAAAACGCCGGTTGAGGAGTTGACTCGCGAAACGTCCGGCGCTCTGGATCGCACAGCTCAGTGCCGTGCATGCCGGCGGGGAGTTGAGGCTGTGAATCGGGTCACTTGGAACCTTTTTCTTTTTGCGCGGCCGTTCACCGCGCGGCGGGCAGCGGCTTGTGTTCCGCGACGTAGCGGTTTACGTATTCGCTGAAAGCCTTATCCAGAGCCGTCCGCACGGTTTCTGATCGCCCCACCGCCTTCTGCGCCACCCGAACCACGGGAAGCAGGTTGCGCGTGGTTGACGTGATGAACACTTCGTCCGCGGATTCCAGTTCGGCGGGTAAAATCGCCTTCTCCACGATTTCAATGCCCGGCACGTGAACCGCCTCCAGCAGCACCTCCCGCGTAATGCCGGGCAGGCATCCGGCGCTCAGAGGCGGTGTCGCGACGCGGTTCCCGTTCGCAATGAAAATGTTGGCTGATGTGCACTCGGCCACCTCGCCGCGTTCGTTCAGCAGGATCACTTCATCAAAACCGCGCGCCTGTGCGGACTCCATCCAGGTCAGATTCATGGCCCAGGAGAGAATCTTTGTGCCGGCGAATTCATTCGCGGCGTAGCGCGCGTTCTTCACATACTCGAGCTTGACTCCGCTTCCCCACTCTTTCGAGTTCGCCGTCAGCGCGATTACGTCGCTCGGCCGCCCGGAGGGGCAAGGGCCTTCCCAAAGGCCGCCTCGATTGCGCACAATCACCAGCCGGAGAGTGGAATGCTGGGCATGGTTGGCTTCGATCAGTTCCAGCAATTTGCGCCGGACCGCCTCGGAGTCCGGCGGCATCGGCACCCGTAAACTGGCCGCATCCCGGGTCAGTCGAGCCCAGTGACGTTCGAAGGCAAACGGCACCCCTTCAACGATCCGCAATGTGGAAAAAACACCCCAGCCGGAGAGCAGGCCCACCTGGCCTGCCGACAGCATCGCACCCTCGGCCTCCCGGACACTATCGTTGTGAAGTATGAAACGGTGAAGCACTATGCCATTGTAGCAACGGGAGATAAATCTTAGATGCAGCCTCCCGGCCCAATCTGCTAGCCTGAACAAATGCGCGCATTGTTATCGCTTTTCGCGGCCGTGTTGCTGGCGCTGGCGCCCTCCTGCAAAGCCCAGCCAGCCGGCCAGGCTAAACCAGGTGCCAGTGCTTCCTCGGCCGGGCTGAACACGGACGACCAGAAGATCATCTATTCCGTCGGCCTCGCCATGGCACGCCAGTTAAAGCAATTTGACCTCTCGCCGGCCGAGCTCGAGATCGTCAAGCGAGCTCTCACCGATGCGGCCGCCGATAAGCCCGCGGTCGATATCGACGAGTGGGGGCCCAAGATCCAGACGCTCTTGCAGAGCCGCGGCGCCAAGGTGGCGCAGAAGGAAAAAGCGGATTCGGCCGAATTTCTCGTCAAGGCCGCCGCGGAGCCGGGCGCTACCAAGACCGCCTCCGGCCTGATCTATAAGGAACTGACGGCGGGTACCGGAGCCGCTCCCAAGGCTACCGACACCGTCAAAGTCAATTACCGCGGCACGTTCACCAACAATACCGAGTTCGACAGCTCCTACAAGCGCAATCAGCCGGCGCAATTTCCGCTTAACGGCGTGATCAAGTGCTGGACCGAGGGCGTCCAACTGATGAAGGTGGGCGGCAAGGCGCGCCTGGTCTGCCCGTCCGACATCGCTTACGGCGACCAGGGCCGCGGCGCCATACCCGGCGGAGCCACCCTCGTCTTCGAAATCGAGCTGCTCGATATCGTCCCACCCAAATAGTTCTTTGTTATGATAGGCGACTGAAAAACCGAGGAGCCTATGAGTTGGACACGGCGGACGATCTTTACGATGGCGGTGCTGTTCGGAACGGCGGCGGTTCCCTTATTCGCGCAGTCGCTCGATTTTGAGGTCTTCAAGTCGCGCGTCGAACCGATCTTTTTAAAAAAGCGGCCCGGACACGCGCGTTGCGTGGTGTGCCACGAGGCCAACAACAACCTCTTTCACCTGCAGCCGCGGCCCGAAGGATCCAGTAGCTGGACCGAAGAGCAATCGCGGAAGAACTTCGCGAGTGTCTCCAAGCTGGTGGTGCCGGGAAATCCGGAAAAGAGCAAGCTGCTGCTCCATCCGCTCGCGCACGATGCCGGCGGCGATCTCTTCCACAATGGAGGCGATCAGTTCACCTCCAAGGACGATCCCGACTGGAAAACCATCGCCGCCTGGATTCGCGGCAGTTAGCTGACTGGCATCGGCGCTCATCGGCGGCTAATCCGCTGCCGCGCCCCTCACCAGATTGAGCGCAGCCGGTTCACCAGTTCCGACGGGTGATACGGTTTGCGCAGAAAGCCCGCCGGTTTGCGCCCGCCGAGCTTCGTATTTACATCCTGCTCGTTAAACCCGCTGCACAGGACCACCCGGATATCGGGGACCAGCTGCGTCAGGTGCATGAACACTTCGCCGCCATCCATGCCCGGCATGCTGAGATCGAGCAGCACCGCGTGAATCTCGCTGGCATGCTCCGTAAATACGCTCACCGCTTCGGGCCCGTCCGCCGCCGTCAAGACTCGCAGGCCGGCCTGCTCCAGAACCGTGCGCGCCAGGTTGCGCACCGCCGATTGGTCGTCCACTACCAGCACGACGCCGTCGCCCCGCCAGACCGCCTCTTCGTGAACCTTCTCCAACTCGAGTGAGACCGAGCCTTCAGCCGCGGGAAACATCACGCGGAAGGTCGTGCCCGCGCCGGGTTCGCTGTCCACCCGAATGCTGCCGCGGTGGCTGCGGATGATCCCCAGCACAGCCGCCAATCCCAGCCCCCGGCCCGTGAACTTGGTGGTGAAGAACGGATCGAAAATGCGGGCTTTCGTCTCCGCGTCCATCCCGCAGCCGGTGTCGGCGACCTCGATGAACACGTAACGCCCTTCCGGCAGGATACTGCCCGGTTCCAACGCCGGTAGTTCGCCGGCTTCGGCCCATTGCACTCCGGTCGTCACGGCAACCACGCCGCGGTTGTCGCCCAGCGATTCCGACGCATTGGTGATCAGGTTCATCACTACCTGCCGGATCTGGCTGGCATCGCCCTGGACCGCCGGCAGATCCCCCCCGAGATTCAACCGCAGCGAGGCTTTCTTGGAAATTGTGGTCTCCAGCAATCGCGCCACGCCTTCGATCAGGTGGGTTACGTTGAGCAGATCCACCACGAACGTGCCGCGTCCGGAATATGCCAGCATCTGCTGAGTCAGATCGGAGGCGCTTTTTGCGGCCGTCAGGACCTGGTCGAGGCTCTTGCGCGGCCGCGACTCTTCCGCCAGATCCATCGCGGCCAGGCTGGCGTACCCCATGATGCTCGCCAGCAGGTTATTGAAATCGTGCGCAATGCCTCCGGCCAGAACGCCCAGGCTTTCCAGGCGTTGCGCGTGCTGCACCTGCTCCTCCAGCTTGCGATGCTCCTCTTCGCGCCGCTGCCGTTCCTCGAGTTCGCGGCGCAGGAACTCGTTGGTGAGTTCCAGCTCAATCGTTCGTTCCTTGATGCGGTTCTCGAGATTCTCCCGCGTCTTTCGCAGCGCGTCTTCGGCCTGTATGCGCCGCGTGATATTGAACAGGAACGATCGCACTCCCGCGATTTCGCCCCTGCTGTCGCGAACGTGTATGGAATGGATTTCCAGCACGATGCGCGTGCCGTCGGAACGCACCCACGTCCGCTCCAGCATCTCCGGAGGCTGCGCGCCGGCCAGCGTACGCATCAGCGATTCACGCACTTGCGTCCGCTCCTCCGGTACCACAAAGTCCCAAAGCGTACGTCCGAGGATGTCCTGTTCCGCCATCCCCAGCAGCCGGCACTCCGAATCGTTCACCCGCACGATCTTGCCGTTGAGGTCTACTTCGTGGCAGGCAATCGGTGCGTCCGCAATGAACTCCAGCCCGGATTGCCAGCCGGCCTGTTGTTGGGCTCCCATGGTCCGACCTACTATTATGCTCCCGAACCTTTGTGGCTGGCTCTGCCTGGGGCCTTTGCGGCGTCTACAATCAGACGATGAGCTTTTCAGGCAAGCCGGTTCTTTCCCTGGAAAGCCGGCGCGCGCCGGAAATGGCCGAACTGATCCGCAAGCAGGGCGGGGTTCCCTTTGTGGCGCCGTCGATGCGGGAAATTCCCATCGATGAGGATGCGGAAGTCTTCCGGTTCGCCGAGCGTCTGTTTCGCGGCGAGTTCGACCTGCTGATCCTGTTGACCGGCGTGGGCACTCGACAACTCAATCGGTTGCTCTCCAGCCGATATCCGGAAAGCGCGTTCGTCGAAGCGCTGCGCCGGATCACGCTGGTGGCGCGCGGCCCGAAACCGGCGGCCGCCTTGCGGGAGATGGGCGTCACCCCCGCGCTGATTGCGCCCGAGCCGAACACCTGGCGCGAAGTTTTGGATGTGACGTCCGGACGCCCCGAGCGACGCATTGCCGTGCAGGAATATGGCCGGACCAACCCCGAACTCCTCGAGGGACTGCGGTCCCGCGGCGCCGAGGTCACTGCGGTTCGCGTCTACGAGTGGGGACTGCCGGAAGATCCCGGCCCTCTAAGGGAAGCGGCGCGTCGCTTGGCCGCCAGGCAATTCGACGCCGTGCTGTTCACAACCTCTGTACAAATCGCGCACCTGGCGCGCGTGGCGGCCGAGCAAGGCATCGAGCCGGCGCTGATGGACGGAATCCGCGCCGCGTTTGTCGCCTCCATCGGTCCGACCACAACCGAAGCCCTCGAAGAATACGGCATCCACCCCCATTTCGAGCCGTCGCACCCCAAAATGGGATTCCTGGTCAAGGAAGCCGCCGACGCTTTTTCCGGACAAGTGCGCTAGCAGGGTTGCGGAAAAAGCTCCTCATCGGCGTTGATCCGCGTTTATCCGCGGCCTTCAATGGGCTTCTCACCATTCCGCTAAATCGTTTTTTGCCCTGCTATCGGCCCTGGAATCTGTTATAGTGTCCCGCATGAGCCGGACAGTTCTGTTGCGCATTTCAGTGGGGATCATCTTCCTGATGGGCGGCTGGATCGCTTATACGCAGAACCAGGGTGGGCCCCCGCAGTTGAAGGTAAACAAGGTCAAAGACGATCTGTTCGAAATCGAAGGCGATGGCGGTAACGTCGCGGTCTTCGTCACCAATGAAGGCGCAATCCTGGTCGACGACAAGTTCGAGCGCGATCATGATGCCATCATGGAGAAGGTCAAGAGCGTCACCGACCAGCCGATCAAATACATTCTCAGCACGCACTATCACGAGGATCACAGCGGCGGCAACGCCAAGATGCTGGCGATGAATGCGGAGATCATCTCGACCGCTAACGCGCGCAAGAACATCGTGAGTCACATCCAGTCCAACGCCGGCATCGTTCCGACTCCGGCCCGGGTGGTGTTCACCGAAGAAACTTCCGTGTTCCTGGGCGGCAAGGAAGTGCGGGCGCATCATTACGGACGCGGCCACACCAACGGCGACGCGGTCATTTATTTCCCCAACGACCGGACCGTGCACACCGGCGATCTCATGGCCGGCAATACGCCGCTGATCGATTATCCCGGCGGCGGCAGCCTCGTCGAATGGACCAAGACGCTTGATGCTGTCATGAAGAATCTCGACTTTGACACCGTCATTCCCGGACACGGCCCGGTCACGACCAAAGCCGGATTGCTCACCTATCGCAACGACGTCGAGAAGCTGCGCAATCGCGCCACCGAATTGGTGCATCAGGGAATGACCCGGGAACAGCTCGCTCAGGCGATGACCAAGGAATTCGGCTGGCAGCCGAACAGCCTGCAAATGCAGTGGAGCATCCCCGGGATGCTGACGGAGCTCAGGTAACACCCCGGCTACACTGAAGTTGTGGCGGAGCCGAAGCAGAACGGGTCGCGGCAGCTCGGCCAGTACCTGTCGCTGGCGTTGCTGCTGCCCGTGAGCACCTTTGTTGGTTACATCATCGGCTATTTGCTCGACCGCGCCGCCGGCACCACGTTTCTCAAGGTTCCCTTCCTCATCCTGGGAACCGTTGCCGGCTTCGTTCAACTCTACCGGCAACTCAGCCGGGATGTGGATGATGGCGGTTCCTGAGGAGTTATCGTACGAACGCGTCGTTCAGCGAATCACCAGGATCATTCTGGTGCTGGCCGCCGCCGGTTCGGTGGTCGCGTTCGGCATAGGCGGCTCGAGTTGGGCGGTGGGATTCGCGTTGGGCAGCGCCCTCTCCTGGATCAGCTTTCGCTGGCTGAAACAAATGGTCGGCGCTCTCGGCGTGGAACATCCTCCGTCGAACCTCCCGCATAAGGCCATCCTGCGCTACCTGCTCCTCGGCGGAGCCGCCTATCTGCTCGTTAAGTATACGGTTGTGAATCTCCGGGCGGCTCTGGCCGGTCTGCTCCTTTCGACTCTCGCGGTGATTGTTGAAATCGTTGTGCAACTCATTCAGGCCAGGCAATGAACTCCGCCTTTTTCCCGAGCGATTGTGTTAAATTAATAACTTCCTTCGCTTGGCGCCAGGCCTGAGCTGAACCGGGGCCTCCTCGAAGGAAATCGCCAACCGAATTTCATATGGAAACCGAACTCTGGCTCACCAGAATCTTCAACGACAACCTCGCCGGACTCGGCAACTCCTTGCTGAGCCTTGTCGGCATGCCCGGCCAGCCCCGGCCGTGGGCCAACTTCATTACCATGCAGATTCTCGTGGTGGCCTTTCTGGTGATCGTGTTTGCGATTCTGCGCGGCCGGCTTTCCTACGATCGGCCCGGCAAGCTGCAGCACATCTTTGAATTGATCTACGAGTTCGTTCACGGCCAGACCGAAGATCAGATGGGGCACAGTGGCGGCAAATATATGACGTACTTCGCCACCATTTTTATATTCATCCTCTTTTGTAATCTTATTGGGCTCATTCCCGGCTTCGAAGCGCCCACCATGAATCCGTCGGTGCCGGCCGGATGCGCCATCCTCACTTTCCTTTACTACAACGGAGTAGGCATCCGGGCCAACGGCGCATTGAAGTATGCCGCCCACTTTGCCGGACCGGTATGGTGGCTCGCTCCGCTGATGATTCCGATTGAAATCGTGAGCCATCTGGCGCGTCCGCTCTCTTTAACCATCCGTCTTTACGCCAACATGTTCGCCGGGGAAAAGCTGACGATGGTTTTTCTAAGTCTTACTTACTTATTTGTTCCGGCCGCTTTCATGGGTCTACATTTCTTCGTGGCGCTGCTGCAAGCCTATATATTCATGCTCCTGACCATGATCTACGTCGGCGGCGCCACCGCGCACGACCATTAATACCGGCTTTATCGGCCCCTTCAGTGTGAGCTCGCCACCTCCCAAGGATGGCGAGGACCACCTCCTGGGGGTCAATCATAAGGAGAGCACATGACGAAAAAGATGATTCTGCTGGTGATGATCCTGCTCGTCGCCAGTCCGATGTTGTTCGCACAGTCCGCCGACGTCGCTGCGCAGACCAAAGCTTACGCTGCGATCGGCGGTGGAATCGCGATGGCGATCGCCTCCGGGCTATGCGGCCTGGGGCAAGGAAGGGCCGTTGCCGGCGCCACCGAAGCGATGGCTCGCAACCCCGGAGCCATTGGAGCCATTCGCATCATGCTAATTCTGGGACTGGTTCTAATCGAATCCCTAGCTCTGTACACGCTGGTGATTGTCCTGATTAAGTAAGCCTTGCAATATCGGCCGGGGAAGGGTTCGCCCCTTCCCGGCCCATTGATAGCTACTAAAACTAAAATTCTAGTACGGCGGCGCAATCGGTTGTTCATAGGTCCTATTGACCATTATCTTTCGGTCCCTATAGCATTAAACGACACTTTCATGGAACAGCGACGTACCAGGCGGTTCAAGCTGCAGCTCCCTTTATCCATCACGAGGGCGGGCGCGGAGCGCGTGACCTTTGCCGGGTTCACCGACAACATCAGTTCCAGCGGGGTGCTGTTTACCGTCGGGAGGGAACCGGACCTGGGTAGCCCGATCGAATACATTATTACTTTGAACCATGACGGCCCACAGGCCGTGAACCTGCGCTGCGTCGGGAAAGTCTTGCGTTCCGAAAAACTCCGGGAACCGGTGCAAGAGCAACCTCCGACCTACCAGATCGCCGCCACGCTCGAGCGGTACGAGTTCGTTCGCGACCGTTAGCCGCTGTCACCAACTTCAAAATTCCAGCTTGTTCTCCGCGAGCTTTCGTTGTAAGCTGGCAGCAAAGAAAAGGCGAAAGCGCGTATGGATCCTTCTCCCGCAGTCTCCGAAACCTCTTTGCAGCTGGAGTTGCCGCGCAAACCGGCTGTGGAAGCGGTTGTGTCGCGATTTCAATCGGCTCGTCTGCAGGCGGACTCACCCGTTCGTGCCATCCACCACCAGACGTCTTCGGAAGGGACGTTTGCCGACCTTCCGGCCGAAGCGGATGAGCGCATCCGGCAGGCGCTCCAGCAGCGCGGCATTCCCCGTCTCTACGCGCACCAGGCCGACGCGTTTGCCGCGGTGCAGGAGCGAAAAAATGTCGTGGTGGTCACGCCCACCGCGAGCGGCAAGACGCTTTGTTATAACCTGCCGGTTCTCAACTGTCTGCTTCAGGATCCGGGGGCGCGGGCGATGTATCTGTTCCCCACCAAGGCGCTGGCGGAAGATCAATTGCACGAGCTGGAAGCGGCCATCGCGGAATTAGGCTCGGAGCTTCGTGCCTTCACCTACGATGGCGACACTCCCCAGGATGCCCGTAAAGCGATCCGGCAGCGCGCCAATGTCGTCCTGACGAACCCCGACATGCTGCACAGCGGCATCCTCCCGCACCACACGCGCTGGGCCCGTTACTTCGAGAATCTCCACTATGTCGTAATCGACGAGCTGCATTATTACCGGGGTGTCTACGGCAGCCATCTCGCCAACCTGTTGCGGCGTCTGAAGCGTGTCTGTGAGTTCTACCAAGCCCACCCGCAATTTATCTGCTGTTCGGCAACCATCGCCAACCCGCGTGAATTGGCCGAAGCGCTGACGGGCTCTCCTTTTGAACTGATCGATCGAAACGGCGCGCCGCGCGGCGAGAAGTTTTTTATTTTCTACAATCCGCCGGTGGTAAACCGGCAATTGGGAATTCGCCGCAGTTACATCCAGGAGACCCGCCGGGTGGCGCTGGAATTCATTGAGCGGGAACTGCAGACATTGGTTTTCGCCAACAGCCGCCTGGCCACCGAAGTCCTGGTGACCTATCTCAAGGATGCGTGCGACCGGGGGCCGCTTCCAAGCGACTCGGTGCGCGGCTATCGCGGCGGTTATCTGCCGCGCGAACGGCGGCAAATCGAGCGGGGCTTGCGCGAGGGCGCGATCCGGGCCCTCGCCGCCACCAACGCGCTCGAATTGGGCATCGATATCGGTTCTTTAGACGCTGTCGTGATGGCCGGCTATCCGGGCACCATCGCTTCGACCTGGCAGCGCGCCGGTCGCGCCGGCCGAAGGCAGGGAACCTCGGCGGCCGTACTGGTGGCATCGAGCGCGCCTCTCGATCAATACGTTATCGAGCATCCGGATTATTTCTTCGGCCGCTCGCCTGAGCATGCGTACATCAATCCGGAAAACCTGGAGATCCTGCTGGCGCATCTGAAGTGCGCCGCCTTCGAGCTGCCGATTCGTGACGGCGAAAAATTCGGCCCGCATGACACCGCGGCTCCCTGCCGGTTTCTCGAAGAGCGCGGGTTCCTGCACCATTCCGCCGGCGCCTGGCACTGGACCTCGGACACCTATCCGGCCGATGCCACCGGCCTGCGCGCCGTCACCAGCGACAATTTCGTGGTCGTGGACATCACCGGAGAGCCCGCCGTCATCGCCGAAGTGGCGTTCACTTCGGCTCTGACCACGCTGCACGAGAAGGCGATCTATCTGCACGAGGCCCGTCAGTATCACGTCGAGCGCTTCGATTACGAGGAGCGCAAAGCCTACGTGCGGCGCGTGGACTGCGACTACTACACCGACGCCATCGACTACACGCAAGTCAAGGCGCTCGAAGAAGCCGAAAGCCAAGCGCTTGCCGGCGCGCGCCGCGTGCATGGCGACGTGCGCGTCAACCGGCAGATCGTCGGCTTCAAGAAGATCAAGTTCTATACCAACGACAACGTCGGAGCAGGGAAGCTCTCGATGCCGGAACAGGAGATGCACACCACGGCCTTCTGGCTGCATTTCCCGGCGGAATTCCTCGCGCGCCTTGCCGAATTTACGCCCACGGAAAAACAAAGCGGCATCACCGGGCTGGGAAACGCGCTGCGCACGGTGGCCGCGCTGCTCCTCATGTGCGACCCGCGCGATCTGGGCCTGGCGCTCAGCGACGAACCGGCCGCCACCTTCGAACCGAATTTATATCTGTACGACACCTACCCCGGCGGCGTGGGCCAGAGCGCCCCGCTGTTTCGCATGGCGGAGCAGTTGCTGCGGCAGGCCGCCGAACTCCTCGCCGCCTGCGGCTGCGACGCCGGATGCCCCTCCTGCGTCGGCCCGGCCGGCGAAATCGGGGAGCGCGGCAAAGAAGTGGCGGCGCGGCTGCTGGCGGAGTTGAATGGATCCGCCACGCCGGTGAGGACCGCGTTATGAGCGGAGCCGAAGCGGCGCATTCCGCCTCCAGCCCCCCTCCAAGCCTATCGGGCGCCTAAGCGGCCCGGATGTCTTGCCGGCGCCTATTCAACGTCCCGGCGTGACTTCTTCCGCGCACGCTTGCGGGCCAGTGCTTGCTTGACCCGCCGCTTCTGACCTGGCTTCAGGTAAAAAGCATGGCGCTTTACCTCTTTGATGATGTCCTCTTGCAGGACCTTTCTCTTGAACCGGCGGAGGGCGTTCTCTAAGGTTTCGCCCTCCTGAAGCTTAACTTCGGCCACAAACCCACCTTCCCATTTCGAACAAGATTCCAGGCTCTAATGCGTTGCCATAGATTGGGGATCCCGCGCAGATTGAGCGTCTACGGACATGGACAAGCTACGCTGGACTCACGTCTTCGGCTTGCAGGCCCTTCGGGCCTTTCTTCACTACAAAAGACACGCGAGCGCCTTCGTCAAGCGATCGATAGCCGCTCGCCGTAATTGCCGAGAAATGAACGAAGACATCTTCGCCATTCTCACGCTGGATGAACCCAAAGCCTTTCGCAGCGTTAAACCATTTTACAGTGCCTGTTTCTTTCATTTCATCTTCCTTTTTCTGCAGTCTTGATTGCTCTCGTTATTGTTGATTTGAATCCGGCCAAATGGGAGTGAGACAAGGGCAGGTCTTACGTCAAATGCGCGGCATCTTCAAATTCCCCTTTACTGTAACACGGGCCGGCCTCCATCGGTTAGGTTCTTTATCGCTCAAAAATCGGGGAAAACGTTAATACGGAATACCGCTGGCATTCCCGGCTGGCCAACTCCCTGGCCTCGCCTTCAACCCCGCCTGCCCGCCGAGATCCGGCCGGGACGAGTCACAGATTGGAATCTGGTTGCTTGGAGTTACCGAAGTTTCGACTAATCCCCAATACTGCGTCGCCGTTGACCGCGACTCTCACTATTCAGCCTACGCAAATGCTAGGGCGTACCGGCCAAGCAGATGATCCGACGGGGGATTAGGGTACGTTCGATAGCCATCCGGGTGAGCAAACGGACGGCTCCCATTGGGCCGGAATTTCGAATGAATCGGTTCGTGGTGTCTACTGAGGCCTCGCGGCGGCGCGAGGTTTCTTATGGGCCGCCGCCGCGTCTCTTCATAGGCAGCCGCGGCCTCTTGACGTAGGCGCTCCGGCCGCGTGTCCGGGAACGCTATTTGAGGGTTAATCCAGGAAGGACGGCGGTCCCCTCCTTTTGAACCGCGTCGAGACTTGTGGGATCGAGTCCGAGAGCCTCGAGAATCGTGGGAGCGACTTGCGTCGTTTCGACGAAGGTTGTCACGGTGCTCGCCTGAAGGCTTGGGTTTGAAACCAGAATCATCACATTGGTATCGTCCTGGGCGAAACCGCCGTGCTCGGCTTGTTTTTTGTGGCTTCCCGTGTAGATGACTCCCACGTTGGGCTGCACGACGATGTCGGGGGAGCGTGGGTCGCCGTTTGGAGGCAGTCCCGGAGCGTTGAACATGGTTTCGAGCGAGGGTCCGAAGAAGATTTGTCCGAGGCCGATGCCCGCCGTGCCGCTGGCCTCCAGCGCTTGGACCGCGCCGGCGACGCTGGCCTGCCGGTCCAGCCAAAGCAGCGAGATATCATCCTGAGTCGGCCCAATGGGATTCAACGCCGGATTCGTATTGGGATTTTCCGGAGCAGGGGGCGGGGGCAGGGAACCGGCGATGACGTCGGCCGGAGTGGTCGTGATCCCGGCTCCGATTTTCTGGAAACGGTTCGGGTCGATCGGCGATTGACCGTGCTTGGCTGTGACGATAATGAGGGTTTTATCGAGCAGGCCCTGATGCCTCAGCTCACTCACCATCTGCCCAATAGCGGCATCGACAAACACGATCTCCGCTTTCAGATGATCGGTCACTGTGCCGGCCGCATCTTTGTAGCCGCCCTTGACTCCGTTTTCAATTAGCTTCTGACCCACGCTGACGGCTTGAAAATTCATTCCGAAGAGGTTGGGTACCGGCGCCTTGGTGTTGCCGCCGAGGTGCGCCTTGCCGTCGATCCAGTTCAATATCGCGTTGACCTTGAGCTGGTCGTAGCACCGGATGTTCTGAAAACTGTCCGTCCATGCGCCGCCGTTGTTGTCGGGAATCGTGGAGCAGTCCAGCCCGCAGCCCTTGTAAGGGTCGCGCGGCAGCCGGTTCGGGTCGATCGCCTTCCAGTCGCCGTCGGTCGGCGCCTCGCCGGGTGCGCCGCCGTTCAGCTGACTCTGGTCGATGTCAACGCCTTCCTCGTATTCCGTGGTCGTC
>DATGII010000275.1:0-3780 GCA_035295805.1 Bryobacteraceae bacterium
CGAGATGTGAATCCGGCGGAGAGCAGGTCGCGGGCGCCGGCGGCGGGATCATCTTCGGTGGCTTCGGTAGCACGGCTCAGGGCCGCTAAGCCACCCGCGATGATGCCTTGCACCCGGTCGGAGGGCACCCCGAAAGTGGGCGGGCACTCCGATGCATCCAGAACACCCAACCGGCCGCTCGTACCGGCGCCGATGTAGAACAGACGGCCCTCGTTTGCGAAGGCCGCCACGATGGCATCCACCGCTCGGGCGATGGCGGGGATCTCTTGGGCAACGGCTTCGGCAACCCGCCGATCTTCGGCATTGATGATGCGCAGCATCTCCTCCGTAGGCAACGAGTCAATCGAAGCGGAGGCTGGGTTAGGCTGTTCGGTGGCGAGTTTTTCGAGCATGACTTCAGGGGCGGGGCCGGAGCCCTGCCCCACGGCTTAGTTGTATTTCGCGGCGAGCCAATAACCGAGGCGCGTCTGAACCTTAGCTACGTCGTGGCGGCCGGCAACCGCTACCGTAATGTGGTGGAAGCCGCCCTCCTCTTTGTTATTGGGGTTATAGCTGATCAGATACTGGCTATGCAGCTCTTCGCCGATGTGCTGGATGGCTTCTTCGAGACCGCGCTGGCGATAGAAGCTGAATTCGCTACCGCCGGTCCCCTTGGTGAACAACTCGACGGGGTTGTCCTTGAAAATGGCTTTCACATCCTTAAACAGCTCGACCATAAGTGGCAGGAACTCGGCGCTGCCGCCGTTCAGCCCGTACGTCTGGGCGACGGTGGTAGGGGTGGAAGGCACCCCCCCGGGAAGCGGGCGGGAGGCGGCGGGCTGCTGGTCGGGGCGGGGCTGCGCCTGGGGCGCGGACAGCGTGCTGAGGAACCGCGACATATCGACGGCATAGAACACGACATTGGCAAGCTGCAGCCCGATGAGGGCTTCGCGCGCGCGGCTCTCGCTGCTAAGGTCGCGCGTCTCGCCAATCAGAAGGAGGATGCGCCGGCGGCTGGGGGGACGCGAATCCAACATCCGCCCGCCTTCGACCACCGCATCGATCAGCCGGTTGGACGTACTTCCGGGAGTGATCGACTTGACGGCCTTGGTGATCTTGTCGGGATCGGAAGTGAAATCCTGAAGCTTGCGGATGCGCGAGTCATACGCGAGCACCGCCGCCTCGCCTTGATCGCCGATGACGAGAGGCGAAATCAGATTTCCGATTCTTTGCACCTGCGGCAGAATCGACTCGACGTGCGAATTGGCCTGAATCGCGACAACGATCGAAATCGGCTGATAGGCGATGTCGACGTGAATGTTCTGCTCTTTGTCGTTGTCGTAAAGGTGGAACTGTTCAGGTTGAATGCCGTTGATATAACCGCCGGAGCGGTCGAAAACCGTGACCGGGGCGACCACCAGGTCGGTGCTGACGCGGAACGGAGGCGGGACCTCGACTTGGTCATCGCGGTTTTGGGCAATGAGCAGGCAGCTGAGCAGTGCGATTGCGAACACTCGAGGCATATCAATCCTGACGGGCCGCCGCGTGTTCCGTATGCCCGCGGAGTAATTCCAGCACGTGCGGCACCACTTCCACCATAGCATCGAGTGACTCGACCGCGCCTTTGGGCGACCCTGGAAGATTCACGATCAAAACGCTGCCGCGCGTGCCGGCCACGGCCCGGGAGAGCACGGCCAACGGAGTCGATTCACGGCCTCGGGCGCGCATCAACTCCGGCAGGCCCGGGATCTCCCGATCAATGATGGCGCGGGTGGCCTCCGGGGTAACATCGCGAGCGGCCAAGCCGGTGCCTCCGGTAGTAAAGATGGCGGAGACCTGGCCTCCGTCCGCCAGTGCGGCAAGGCGAGCGGAGATACCGGGCGCCTCATCGGGGACCACCTCCAGAACTGAGACTTTCCAGCCCAGTTGTTCCAGGCGTTCACGAACGGCGGGGCCGGAACGGTCGATGCGCGAGCCCGCGGCGACGGAATCGCTAATGGTCAGAACGGCGGCGTGGATCATCGGGGAGCCTTACGGCGGAAATCTCCGCTCTTGCCGCCAGTCTTCTCGAGCAGATAGAGATCCTGGATGGCAATGGCTTTATCGAGGGCCTTGGTCATGTCGTACACGGTGAGAGCGGCGACGGAGGCCGCGGTGAGCGCTTCCATTTCCACTCCGGTGGGTCCGGTGGTGGCAGCGCTCGAGACAATGCGCACGCCCTTTTTCTCCAGCGAGACCTCGACATCGGCATGCGACAGCATCAGCGGATGACAGAGGGGAATCAGCTCGGAGGTGCGTTTCGCGGCGGCGATCCCGGCGATACGGGCGATCTCCATGGGATTGCCCTTGGGATTCGTCGGCAGCTTGCGGAGCACGGCGGGAGCGATCTTGACGAACGCATGGGCGCGCGCCGTGCGCCTGGTTTCGGGCTTGGCGCTGACATCCACCATGCGCGGGCTTCCGGCCGAGTCGTAGTGGGAAAGTTTTTTCATTTGAGCAGAACCTGGATCAGCTCCCCTTCGGCGTATTCACCACGGGCTGGATCGGCGACTAAAAAAGCGTTGGCGCGCGTAAGGGCAGGGACATCACCGGAGCCGCTCCAGCGCAGCGGCGTGACTTGGGTTCCATCGGCGCTCAGGCGCGCGGGCAGAAAGCGGGTGAGGCCGGTTTTGTGGCGAAACTCGCGGGTGAGCCGGGCATACGGCAAGTGCAGAGAAACCTCTTCCTGGCCGCACAGCAATTCCAACGCAGCGCGGGCGAAGATCTCAAACGTCACCATGGTCGAAGCCGGATTGCCGGGCAGGCCGAAAAAGAACTTTTCGCGGGCGCGGCCGAAGACCAGCGGCTGTCCGGGCTGGATGAGGACGCGATCGAAGAAAAAGCGCGCGCCCAACGCGGCGAGCACGGTTTCCACGACATCATATTTACCGGCCGAGACGCCGCCCGAAAGCAGCAGCATATCGGCCGTGAGCCCTTGCTCCACGACGGCGCGCGTGTGCTGCTCGGTGTCCCGCGCGACCGGAAGGATGCGAGCCGTACCTCCGGCGCGATTCACCTGCGCAGCGAGCGAATAGATGTTGGAATTGCGAATCTGGAAATCGCGGGGCGTCTGGTGGACCTCGACGATCTCGTCGCCGGTCGCGATGATTGCGACCGAGGGCTTCCGATAGACCGCCGCGGTAGGGCGGCCGAATGTGGCGAGCATGGCGACATCGGTGTAATCGAGCCGTTTGCCGCGGCGCAACACGACCTCGCCCGCCGCCGCTTCCGAGCCGCGTGGATTAATGAATTGACCTGGCTCGGCGGACCGATCGATACGTACTCGGCCATCGGCTCGCTCGGTGTGCTCCACCATCACAATGGCGTCCGCTCCGGCCGGAACCGGAGCGCCCGTCATGATTTCGACGGCCTGGCCTGGGCCCACCGCTCCCTGGAATTGATCGCCGGCACGCACCTCGCCGATGATTTCCAGTTCGCCCGGGAGATCGCTGGCGCGGACGGCATAGCCATCGCGGACGGAGCGGGAAAGCGCCGGCGCGTCGCGGTCGGCGGCAACATCCTCTGCGAGCACGCGGCCCGCGGCATGCTCGAGATCCACCGATTCAGCGTCCGGAAGCGCACGCGTCGCGCAGACGTTGGCACGCACGCATTCGCGCGCCTCAGAAAACGTGAGCGGGGGCACAGTGCTATTCTACCGCCGTGTTTTCGGCCAGCCGGTGAGCCGGGAACGGCTGAGCAAGTCCCGCGCTACTCGGCTACACCGGGTTCTTCGGAATTCGCCTGGCGCACTTCTTCCAATTG
>DATGII010000276.1:0-25454 GCA_035295805.1 Bryobacteraceae bacterium
CCAAGGAAGCTTCGAGAAGACCAATCAAGCGCCGCGCACACGCCTCGGCCGCAGCGGCCGCATCGGCGAAAGTGTGCCGCTGGGCGCTCATAAGGCCGCTGCCGCGCGCAGCGTGCGCTCAAAAACCGGATCGCGGCCGACGATTCCCAGTTCCTCACGCATCAGCAGATAGTCGGTGGCCGGGGGATGACTGGCGCAGTGCTCGAGTCCGTCCTCCATCTTTACCCGCAGGCGACCGTTACCGGAAGACAATTCGACGCGCAGGCCGGCGCCGTCCAGTTCCGCCCCTGATAACTCTCCCTGGGCGGCCGATGCATCCGACGAAAGCGTCAAGGTGACCTGAATGCCGGCGGCTTTCAGAGACTCGGCGATCCATGCGCCGAGGTAGCGGGCGGTGGCGGGCGCTTCCTTTCCTCCGAATCGGACGCGAATCCGCACCTCGCCGGGCACGCGCGCCAAACGCTCGCGGTTCTCAAAAGTCTGCGCAATCATGCCGCGCCAACGGCTGATGCGCGTCCAAGACAGATCGCCGAGAGAGAGACCCTGCCCGACCAGCTCCGCCAGGCGCGCGAGGGAGGCCTTCGCATGGGAGAAGGGGGCGGTATCCACAATCACCCGGCGGGCCAGTCCGGCGAGTTTTCGGAAGCCGTCCCGATCCATGAGGCGCGGACTGCGGCACCAGGCGATGACGGGAAGATCCGCCGCGGTCACGGCCCCGGCCAAAGAAAGTGCGTCGTCCAGCGCCTTCTCCGAAGCGGCGATTTCGATCTGTTCACAGCAGATCTGGCGGCGTTGGCCGAACGGCATCCAGCATTGCGCAAACACGCGCGCCGACAACTCCGGTTGCGGCGCGGCGCCGTAGCGAATGACGATGGTGCGCGCCGGATGCTCGGGCATGAGCGCGGCCAGGGTTTCGCCGAGCGCCTGAAACTCGTCGGTTTCCTCAGCGACCACCACCAGGTTCAGCGAACAGGCGCGCAATACGCCCATGCCGGTCTCCGGCTGACCCTGTTTGCCGAGCGTCACCCACACGTTGGCCAGGTCGCGGAGAATCCGATCGGGACTCAGAGCCGCAGCGGAGGCCATTATGGTTTCCTCCACACATGGCCCCGGCGGGCCAGCATTTCATCGGCGGCCGGCGGTCCCCAGCTTCCCGCAGGATAAGCCGGCAAATCGGTATTGCTCTCGCGCCACGCCTTCTGAATCGGCTCGACGACGGCCCAACTGGCCTCCACCATATCCTGGCGGGTGTAGAGCGTGGCATCGCCCAGCATGGCATCCAAAAGCAAAGTTTCGTAAGCGGAGGGCGAGCGCTCGCCAAAGCTCGATCCATAACTGAAATCCATCGAGACCGGCCGCAAGTTCATGCCGGAGCCGGGGCGCTTGGAAAGGAACTTGAGCGAGATGCCTTCTTCCGGCTGAATGCGGACGATGAGGAGGTTGGGCGCAGTGTTTTCGGCCGCGCCATTGAAGATGGCGAGGGGCGCGGCATTGAACTGAATGGCGATCTCGCTGACTCGCTTCGGCAGCCGTTTTCCCGACCGCAGATAAAAGGGCACGCCGGCCCAGCGCCAGTTCTCGATGAAGAAGGTGACGGCAGCGTAGGTTTCGGTTCGCGACTGCGGTTCGACGCCGGGCTCCTGGTGAAATCCAGGGACCGGCGCGCCGCCCACGCGTCCCGGGCCGTACTGGCCGAGCACGCTGTTGCTCAGGATTTCGCCGGGCTTCATGGGACGAATGGAGCGCAGCAGTTTCGAACGCTCATCACGGACTGCATCGGCCTGAAAGCTCGCGCTCGGTTCCATGGCCATGGTTGCCATCACCTGCAGCAGATGGTTCTGAATCATATCGGCGAGCGCACCGGCTTCCTGGTAATAGGCGCCGCGGCCCTCCACTCCGATGGATTCGGCCGCCGTGATCTGCACATGATTCACATACCGGCGGTTCCACAGCGGTTCGAAAATGCCGTTGGCGAAGCGGAACGCCAGAATGTTCTGAACCGTCTCTTTGCCGAGGTAGTGATCGATGCGATAGACGTCGGACTCGCGAAATACGTGGTGAAGCTGCTCGCTGAGGGCGCGGGCGCTGGCCAGATCGTGGCCGAAGGGCTTTTCCACTACGAGGCGCCGCCAGCCGCTGCCTTGACCGAGGTCGGCGCCGCCGAGGCCTCTCACCGCGGGAGCGTACTGGCTCGGCTGCGTCGAGAGGTAAAACAAGACGTTGCCGCCGGTGTGGTGGGTTTTGTCGATCTCCGCCAGCTTCGCGGCCAGGCGGCTGTACGCATCCGCATCGCCGATATCACCCGGCAAATAGTACAAACAGCGCGCGAAGGCGTCCCAAACCTCGGGCGAGAACTCGGTGTCTTCGGAAAAATGCTGCACGGCATCGCGCATTTTTTCGCGAAACTGATCGTCGCTCATGGGCGTGCGCGAGACCCCGATGACGGCGAAACCGGCCGAGAGCCGGCGGTCGTACGCCAGGCGGTACAGAGCCGGCATCAGCTTGCGGCGGTTCAGATCGCCGGTAGCGCCGAAGATTACCAGCGCGCACTCCGGCACCCGCCGTTCGAACCGGAGATCATCGCGGAACGGATTGGCCAGAGTCATCGAGTCCACGGTAGCATGCGGTAATTGCGCGGACAGCGTCATAACCATTCGATGATCGCCGTTTGCCGCCCGTCGCGGAACCCCGGGGGGCGGCGTGATAGTCTGTGAAAGCACATATGGCAAAGCTCCGCCTGACGATGGCCTGCTGGAATTACGACCGCACCCGCGCACTGATGGAAGATCGCATCGCCGTCGACGGCATCGAGCTGAATTATCTGAATCTTCCGGTGGAAGAAACGTTCTTCCGGATGCTGCGGCAGCGCGAGTTCGACGTTGCCGAGATGTCCTTGTCATCGTATACGTTGTCACTGTTTCGGGAGAATCCGCCGTTTATCGCGATTCCGGTATTCCCCTCGCGCATGTTCCGCCATTCCTGCATTTACATTCATGCGGGCAGCGGGATCCGCGAGCCGAAGGATCTCGCCGGTAAACGCATCGGCAATCCGGAATACCAGATGACTGCGCCCGTCTGGATCCGGGGAATCCTCAGCGACGAATACGGAGTTCCGGTAACGAGCGCAACCTATCTGAGCGGCGGTGAAGAAGAGCCGGGGCGGCCGGAGAAGCTGGCGCTGTCGCTCCCTCCGCAGTTTCGCGTGGAAGCGATTCCCGCGACGAAAACGCTTTCGCAGATGATCGAGTCGGGCGAGATCGACGCGTTGTACACGGCGCGGGCGCCGTCCACGTTCGCGCGAGGCTCCGAAACAGTACGCCGGCTGTTTCCCGACTTCGCCGCCGTGGAGCGCGCCTATTACCTGAAGACCAGGATCTTCCCCATCATGCACACGGTGGTGATCCGGCGCGACGTGTACGAGCAGAACCGGTGGGTGGCGCAATCGCTTTATAAGGCCCTCGCCGCGGCGCAGAAAGAAGTCTACGAAGACATGCACGAGACAGCCGCGTTGAAGGTCATGCTGCCCTGGCTGCTGCCCCACGTCGAGGAAACTGAAAAACTGATGGGACGAAATTTCTGGCCGTATGGGCTCGAGGACAACGAGGCTACGCTGGGCACGTTCCTGCGCTACTCGTTCGAGCAAGGCCTGTCGCAGCGCCAGTTGACACCGAAGGAACTGTTCGCGCCCGAGTCGCTCGAATCGTTCAAAATCTGACAGCCGATGACACCATCCGGGACCAAAGCCGGGATCGCGCAGCGGTGGTGGGCCATGGAGCGAGGCGACATGGATACCACCATCGCGCACCTGGGCTTCAACCTGGCGCAGACGGTGATCCCGGTATTCCTGCTGTTGCCTGTCGGGATTTCCGCGGCATTTAGCGTCACGCATCTGCTGCCGGGATATGCGCTGGGTTTTCTGGCGGGTTCGCTGGGCATGGTGCGGCTGGCTGCCGGACTGGCGCGGCGCGAGGGCCGGCGGGACGTTACGGCGCACGTTTATGGGAACAATGTGCCGGCGATCATCTCTTACACGCTTTCGATCATGCTGCCCGTGTATCTGGAGAGCCACAGCGCCGAGCGTGCGTGGGCCGTCGGCGCCGCGGCGGTGGTCTGGACCGGGTTGATCAAGCTGGCCGCCGCGCCGTTTGCGCAAACTTTTCGGCGTTTGATCCCCAACGCAGCCGCCATGACCGTGTTCGGCGCGGCCATGTACAGCTATCTGGCGCTGGTGCTGTTGCAACGGGTGTTCGATCACCCGCTGGTGGGTCTGGTGGCGCTGGCGATCGTGATGACGAGCGTTCTGGGGAACATTCCGATCACGCGCCGGCGCATTCCCCCGTTCCTGGTGGCCTGGATCGTGCCACTGCTGGCCGGCATCGCCGCCGGGTACGTGCGGCCGGCCTGGCAAGGCCTTTCTCCCGCATGGCCGTTCTCGGTGCCGACCGAGCCAATGCACGCCATGGCACTGGCAGCGCCGTATCTGTCCGTCATCGCGCCAATGGCGATTTACCACGTACTACAGGACATTGCTTCGGTGGCCGGAGCGAGCGCGGCAGGCGACAGCTATGATGCGCGCGCGGTGCTCGCTGTCGACGGGCTCGGCACGCTGGTCTGCGGCCTTGCCGGAAGCGTGATTGCCCCGGTCGTTTACGCCATGCTGCCGCCCTACAAAGCCATGGGCGCGCGCATCGGGTTTTCGTTCTGGACACCAATGCTTTATCTGGCCATCACGGTGAGCGGGCTGACGATTTTTATCGCGCAGCTCTTTCCCTGGCCGATCCTGGCGGCGATGATTGCTTACGTCTCGATCGGGGTAGGGATGGCAACTCTGCGGCGCGTTGAGCCGAAGTATCTGAGCGTGGTGCTGCTCGGTTTCGTCTTGCCGGCCGGCGCGGTGGTGGCGGCGGCCATGAACTCGGCGCTGCCCGCCTTGCAGCTTTCCGCGGCGAGCGCGGCCGTGCAGGCGGCGTTGAACCGGTCGATCTACTGGTCGTCGGTCCAGGGACTCGGCAACGGCTTCCTCTTCCTGGTGCTGATCGTCGCCGCGGTGGTTACGGAGATCATTGATCGCCGCTTCGGGCCGGCGGCGGCGTGGTGTCTGGTGGCCGCGGCGTTCTCGTGGTTCGGCCTGATGCACTCCGCTCTCATGCGCTGGGCCGCGCAGCCGGCCTACGCCGCGGGATGGCTGGCCGCCGGCGCGATTGTGTATTCCGCTCGCTGGTGGCGTGGCGACGCTTGAGAATCAGGCCCGGGCGGCAACCAGGCGGATGAAATCGGGGAGTTCGTGCAGCGAAACGATTCCTCCGGCGGGTCCCTTTACCGCGAGGCGCTTTGCTTCATCCGGATCGTTCATCATCAGAACCGGGCTTATTCCCGCGGTGAACGCGGTTGCCAGGCCTTCGGCGGTGTCGGTGAGATAAATGGCGTGCCGCGGGTCCACCGTTCGCAGCGCGGCCGCGACCGGCACGGTTTTGATGCCGCCTGAGTTGGTGCGAGTCCAGACGGCGGAGAAGAAACGCGCGGCGCCGGCTTTTTCCAGGAAGCGGGCGACCGCGGGATGCGAGAGCGAGGTGGCGATGAGCAGGTTCACATTCATGGAGCGCAGCTCTGCCAAAGCCGGGATTACATCTTCGTAGACCGTGGCGGCAGTGGCGGCTTCGAGCTCGAGAGATTCGATGGACTCGAGGTCGTCAGCGGCTTCCATCAGGTTCAGCAGGTGCCAATACGCCCGGCTCGCGGAGCGCGCCGGCTTTTTTTTACGGGCGAAGAGCCGGGCAGCCATCTCCAGAAAAGGATCGGCGGGAAATTCGGCAAGACAGCCGACCGGATCGAACAGGATGGCGCGGATCGGCTGCACGCAGCCTCAGGCGGCCTGGAATTTTGTAATGGCCGACGCGAGCAGGCCTTTCGCCATGTCGATCTTGGTCGCATTGTATTTCAGCGGGGCCGCATTCGCGAGCGCCACAGTGACGGCCAGGTTGGGCAAATCCGGAGTGAGCGGTTTGCCTCTGAGAAATGCTTCGACGGCATGCTCGCGCAGCGGCTTGCCCGCAATCCCTCCGAAGACCACCCGGCTGTCTTCGATGGTGTTGTCCCGCACTTCTATAGTCATGCCGAGCGAAGCCATAGCGAAATCCCAGACGCCGCGCGGGCGCAGTTTTTCAAAACTAGCGCGCAGGTTTTCTTTGGGCCGCGGAAGAATCACCTCGGTGAGGATCTCGTTGTGGCGGACGACGTGCGATTGGATGCGGCCATCGACCAGCATGTCGCCCGGCACGAGTTGCTCGAGAGACAGCTCCCTGACGCCGGTGGGGGTGGCGAGCTTGACCCTCGCATCATAGGGGATGAGCGCGGTGGCGGCATCGCCGGGATAGACGGCATAGCAGAGGCGGCCGCCCATCGCGGAGTGGTAATAGCTGTTGTCGCCGATGGCTCCATAGCAGAGGTGGCCGCCGTTGCGCCAGCAGGAATAGCCGCCGCGGAGATACTGGCACCAAACTTCCTGCAAGATATCCCCGCCAAGGGTCGAGGCGTTGCGCAGCTCCGGCGAGGAGATCATGTGGACGGCTTCGACCAGCATCGGATATTTCTTCTTCAGCAGGTCGGAGCCGGCCAATTCCGCGAGCCGCGTGGCCGTGCCAATGCGCACGCTGCCATCGGCACCTTCTTTGATGTAATGCAGGTCGTTGATTTTCTTGATGTCGACCAGGTAGGTGGGCGCCTGCTGCAAACGATTTTTCAAGCGGACGAGAAGATCGGTTCCGCCGGCGTAAACGGCGGCTTCGTTGCCGTGCTGGGAGAGGATCTGGATGGCCTCGCCGGTGCTGGTCGGGCGGTAGATGGAAACCTTCTTCATGCGCGCCTCCCTTGGGCCCGCAGGCCGGCCATGATTTTTTCGCGCGTGATGGGGTGCTCGCGAATGCGGACGCCGCACGCGTTGTAGATGGCGTTGGCGAGGGCGCCCGGGACGGCGCCGATGCTGGTTTCGGAAAAACTCTTCACGCCATAAAACCAGCGCGGCTCGAGACTGTCGATGTAGATCTGAGTCTGCCTGGGAACGTCCATGATGGTCGGAAGGCGGTAGGAGAGGTAGCCGACCGCGTAGTGGCGCGTGCCGGGAAATTCGCGGTCCCATGGGAGGGCATCGGTCGCGATTTGGGTACTTTCGACGAGCGAGCCCACCATATCGGACTCGGCCACGAGCGGATTGATGACAAGACCGGTGTCATGCGGATACACGGCGCGGACGAAGCGCCAGTTGCCGGTCCAGGTGTCAACTTCCACTTCGACGAAGCAGGCGCCGACTCCTTTGTTGGAGGCGCCGCGCGGGCCGCCGGAGACACCGCGGCCGGTCATTCGGATGGCGCCTCGATTGGCTTTGGCAAGGGCGGCGAACGTGACTGACTTTCCGCTGTCCGCCGTCGAAGCGATTATGCCATCGTGCATCTGCAGATGAGCTGCGTCGACCTTCAACATCGCCGCCGCGCGCTGCAACAAGTCTTTTCGCAGCTTGTCGGCGGCGCTGCACGTCGCGGCCCCCTGCAGGGTAATGGTGCGGCCGCCGAACCACTCGTCGCTGGAGGGTGCGATGTCGGTGTCGCCCCAGACCAGCCGGATATGGTCGCGGCTGCTGAACCCGAGCATTTCCGAAACCAGGTGCGCGAGCGCGGTGGCGGCGTTGGAGCCGCTATCGGGCAGCGCCACCTTCAAGGTGACGAAGCCATCGGCGGTCAGCTCCAGTTCCGTGCCGAAGACACCCGCACCCGGAGCCGCCGCGAGTTTTTCGAATTCCGCTTCGCCTTCGTGATAACCCATGAGACCGCCGTGATGCTGGCTCATGCCGAGACCGAAGCCGCGCTTGAAGCGGCCGGATGCACCGCCGGCCACCGGATTGCGCTGGTCCCATCCAAAAGCCTTCGCTCCTTCCTGCAGCACTTCGACGGACGGAAACGAATCGTAGGGGTAACGCGTGTCGCCGGGCTTGGGGCGCGTGATGTGCATAAGGCGGAACTGGACGGGATCGAGGTTCACCGCCTCAGCCATTTCGTCCATCATGCTTTCCCACGACCACTTGGTTTCCTGCTGGTAGTAGCTGCGCGAGGGGCCCGGCCGCGGAGCGTTGGTGCGATAGGCGCACCAGAGGGAGCGCCAGTGCGGCACCTGCGAAGTGTACAGCTCGAGCTGGTTGGCGGCGTTTCCGGGAGTTGAGGCGTGGCCGCCGGATTCGATATCGCCGACGCTCACGTACACCTCGTGCGCGAGCGCCACAATGCGCCCGTCCTTCTTCGCGCCGACCTTGAATTTCGTGATGGTCTCGGGCTTGATCTGCAGTTGCGCCAGTTCCTGATCCTTGGGCAGCATCACTTTGACCGGACGGCCGGTCTGCTTCGCGATGTGCGCGATTAGAGGATAGAAGCGCTCGGCGGCCATCCGCCCCGCGCCAAATGTCGAGCCATTCCACTTATTGATGAAACGGATCTGCTTCTCGTCGATGCCAAGCGACGCGGCGAGCGTGGCGCGCACCGGGTAGATGCCCTGCCCCATTCCCCAGAAGGTGAGGCGGTCGCCCTCCCATTTGGCGACGCTGCCGCTGGGTTGAATGGGAACCGAGACGCCGCCGACAAAGCGGTATTCGAATTCTTTGACAATGTCGGCTTCGATGAAGCCTCTTTCGACTTCGCCGCGCTGATCGGCCCAGGTGGCGTGCGGAAAATCTTTGGGGGAGTTCGCGTGGCGCAGCAGATTGCCTTTGCCGCCCCGCAGATCGGGCGCATCCGGCGCCATTGTGTCCTTGAGTGTGGAAGCGAAGGGGAGGACTTCGTAGTCGACGCGGATGGCGTCGGCGGCATCCTCGGCGAGGTCCTCGGTCTCGGCGGTGATGATGGCGACCACCTCGCCTTGCAGATTCAGTTCCCGCGGGAGCGGGTCGGGCATGGCGCGAAAGCTGGCGGGGGCGGGCGTGCCGACGATCCGGCCACCCGTTGACACTGCGACCGCCTGGGCCGGCGGCGCGTTCTTGTACGTCAGGATGTACGCCACGCCCGGCATCTTTTCCGCCGCGCTGGTGTCGATGTCTTTGATGCGGGCGTGCGGATGCGGGCACGTCAGAAATTTCGTGTGCAGCAGGTTGGGGAACCAGACGCGGCTCGCATATTGGGCTTTGCCGGTGAAGCGCGGGATTGAGACCTCGGGCAGCGCGGGGATCGGCTGGCCGATCACACGCAGATTCTCGGGCGGATAGCCCTGCCATTTGCGGGTCACCGTGTTCCCTTCCCGTACTTCGTCCCCCGGGAGGTGTCCGCCGTAGGTGGAGAAATCGCGGACCATCGGCTGCCTGATTTCGATCACGGACTCGGTGGCAGGCTCGATTTTAGTCTTTTCGCCGCGCATTACCGCAGCCGAATCCATGACCGCGCGAATGATGTTGGGATAGGCGGCGCAGCGACAGATATGGCCGGCCAGCGCGGCTTTGACGTCCTCTTCGGAAGGGTTGGCGTTCTGATCGAGCAATGCTTTGGCGGTGACGATCCACCCGGCCGTGCAGAAGCCGCAATCGGCGGCGACGCGCGTGTGGCCCACGCTCTGCAGCGGATGCAGCTTTTTTTCGTCGCCGACGCCCTCGATGGTCAGGATTTTTTTGCCGGCGGCTTCGGTGGCCAGCGTATGGCAGGAGTAAAGCGGCGTGCCGTCGACCAGCACGCTGCACGCGCCACAACTGGCGCGGTTGCAACTGCGGTTGGTGCCCGTCAGGCCCAACTGCACGGCAAGTACTTCCCACAAGGTGGTGCGCGCTTCGTATTCGGCGACGTGGAGCTTGCCGTTGACGAGGAACGAAGCCTTTTCGCGGAGAATCGGGGCGGCGAGGATCGCGGCCGACAGCGGGAGGGCCGCTTCTCCGCCGATCGCGGTAAGGACGACGCCCGAGCCGGCCGCCTTCAAGAAATTTCTGCGCGAATAGTTCATTTCGAGCCTCCTTCGCGAGGGAACACGTTCGGCCGGAACTGCTTGTGACACGCCGTGCAAGATGCGTCCAGCGGCCCGGCGATGGCGGCCAGCGCTTGGGCGTCCTTCGCCTGCGCGGCTTTGTAGGCGGCGGCGCCGGCATCGGCGAGGAGCTTGGCATCGCTGATCCAGTCGGGCTGCGCGGGGCCGCGAGCGCGCAGCAGAGCACCCGATTCGGCCAGGGTCAACGCACTGCGGCGGACGCCGGCCCATTCGGCTTCGTCCTTCGGGCCGCCGCGGAAAATCGCAAGCAGGAGGTCGTTGGAAGCCGGGTGAATGAGATCCAACATGAGCTGCTTCGTCGTGGCAGTTTCGGTTTGCGGCAGGGCGGATGAGGCCAGGAACAAGAACAGCATCAGGCACGCGCGAGACATTACCGATACAGTCTATCGCTTGCGGGGCGGCGGCGAAACAGCACCCTCCGCGGCCTCCGGCGTTACTCGACCGCGAACAGGATGGCGTCGTTGATGGCGTAGACGGTGCCATCGGGGCCGACCAGCGTCGGGGTATAGGCCGCCCCCAGCCCCGGGGAGAGGGCCAGCGACTCCGAGAGCGTATTGGTGGTCAGGTCCCAGCGGTAGAGCTTGCCGTCTTCGCTGCCGGCCAGGACGGATTTCGTGGCGGGGTCGACCGCGGCCGAATTGATGCACCACTCTTTGGCGCCGGTCACGGTCAAGACCTCTTTCATCACGGGGGCGGCGGTGATGGCATCGGTCTCGGCGGCACCGGGATCGACAATGGCGATGCGATACAGAGGCGGCCAGCCATTGCCTCCGTAATCGTTGTACTTGGTCATGAGCAGATAAGCGGAGGAGCCGGCGTATGCCGGCACCATCGCCCGCGGAACCAGAGATGCGGCTTCGTCCCAGCCGAACGCCCCCGGCGTTTTCGATTGCGTGAGGCGCGCATCAAAATGCAGCAGCCAGCCGCGATCGTGATTTTCATGTTCGGGGTTTTCGAGCACGCCGAAAAATACGTCGCCGTCGGGACCGACGGTGGGCGAAGCAGTTCCGCTGTTGTTCAAGAGCGCGTCCTGGCCGGACACGGGGTCTTTCAGCCGTATGCGCGCGAGCGGCGCCAGAGTCCGGCTGTCCAGGGCGACCAGGTACCCCATGCCGGCGTATTGATCGCCGTTGCTGACGGCGATGTAAAGCGTGCCGGAGCCCGGGTTGAGGGCGGGGGCGCAGTTGTAGACCACCTCGGTCATGGCGGGGTCGGCCGCGGCCATGGCGACGGGCATCCAGGTCCCGCGCCCGTCGGCGCTGATGCGCGCGACACCGCTGGAGAGCCCGAGCGGCGTCGCCCCGGTGACCAGGAAACCGAAATAGATGTTGCCGGCGGGATCGGCAGTGATGGGCGTGTTGATGAAAACGTTGGCGTCGTAAGCCGGCTGATTCTGGAGATAGTTCGCGAGGCCGTAGAACGCGAGTTCTCCGGTGGGCCCGGCAGAGGCATCGGGATGATCGCGGAAATATATTTTGCCGCCGCTGCCCGGGAAATAAACGCGCGCGGGAGCCGCGAGCGCCGGACCGAACTCCGGGGTCCAGTCATGCGGTGGCAGCGTGTAGTCCGATGGCAACTGCCATTGCAGGCTGCCATCGCTGCCGCGCGCTTCGACGCGGAAGCCATCGAGGGCGCCGGTTTTGACGGGCACAATCACGGTGTTGCCGGCGGTAATGAGCGGCGAGCCGTAATGAATCAGCAGCTCGTTCTGCACGAACTGGGGCGCAAGGTCCACCGCGGTCTGCCAGCGAATACGGCCGAGCGGCTGTGACGCGGTCGGGGAGGCGGCGCTATGCTGCGCGTCGCGCCCCAATCCCTGCCAGGCGGGGGATGGCGCGGGCTCCACGAGGAAATTGACGGGTTGGGAGCCGATTCCGGGAGCCGCGACGACCACCACGGGAAAGGCGCCCGGTACCGCGAGGTCGGCCGGGCTCAGCGTGAGCGCCAGGTGGGCGGAATCCACAAAAGCCGGCACACGCGGCTCCCCGTTCCAGGTGACGGTGGAATTCGACGCAAAATTCGATCCGGTGATGGTCACCAACTGCGAAGCCGCGCCCGCGGTAACGGTGGCCGGGGAGAAGGAAGCAATCGAAGGGCTCGACGGCGCACCGGGAGCGACCACCGCGATAGTTACTGAGTTCGAGACGGCTCCGCCAATCGAGAGACTCACTGGGACTGCATTGCCCGCGGAAGCACCCGGCGGGACGAGAGCATTCACCTGGTAAACCCCGACGAGGCCGGGAGCCAGGCCGGAAAAGAGAACGGGCGCGGGAATGCCGCCGATCGTCACCGTGGGAAGACTCGTGGTTTCGGCCAGGGGCGCGGAAGGCGCGACAGCGCCGCTCGCCGGCTGATTCGTGACCGGCCCCAGAGCCGTGCAAAAAATTTGAATGATGCTGCTGCCCGGGAGCGCCGCGCGTGACGCATCGAGCAAATGATAGGTGGAATCGAGGATCGCTCCGGGGCCCGTCCCCGCGGCGCTCAGGCTGAACAGGCCGGGGGCGAAGGGCGAAACCGGCGCCGCTAGTGTCGCGCTCTGTCCATTCACCGTGATGGTGAGCGCACCCGGATTTTGTGGAGACACCTCCCAGGGGACTTGAAGATTCACCTGGCTGTTGGACACGTAAAGCAGCGGGGCCGCGACGGCGCCAAACTGCACCGACAGCCCGCCGAGACTTCGGGGGAGCGGGAGGCTGCCGGCCTGCGCGGGCGCCGCAACTGCAAAAGTGCCGAAAAGGGTCGCCATGCTGCCGGGCGCCACCGGCGCGCCCATCGCAAAGCTCGCCGCATTCACGAGAACGCTGGCGGAGGGCGGCTGCGCAGCAGCCGCCGCGGCCGGCAGCAGAACGAAGATCGCCAACACTGCCGCTCTCGCAATCCGAAGCCCGATTTTCGGGACCAGGTAGTCAGGCATTTCCGACTATTTTCCCGCGCGCCGGCGGGGCAAAAACGACACAAACGACCGGCCGCGGGCGGTACACTGGAAAGAATCACTTCCGGGCCTATGCAGGGCAAGACGATTTCCCATTACCGCATTATTTCCACCCTGGGGCGTGGCGGCATGGGTGTGGTCTACAAAGCGGAAGATACGCGGCTGGGCCGAATGGTTGCGGTAAAATTCGTGCCCGAGACGCTGGCCGGCGATCGTATGGCCGTGGAGCGGTTTTCGCGGGAAGCGCGCGCGGCCTCGGCGCTGAACCATCCCAACATCTGCACGGTCCACGATATCGGCGAGTTCGAAGGGCGGCCGTTCCTGGTAATGGAGTGTCTGGAAGGAAAGACGCTCCGCGACGTGATCCTGGGCACACCGTTGAGCCTACAGGAAGTGCTCGAGCTTTCGACCCAGATCACGGATGCGCTCGACGCGGCCCACAGCGCGGGCATTGTACATCGCGATATCAAGCCGGCCAACATCTTCGTAACGCGGCGCGGGCAGATCAAGATTATGGATTTTGGTCTGGCGAAAGTGGCGTCGGCGCGGCTGGCGGGCGGATCGCAGAGCAATTCGCAAGCATCTACGGCAGCCTTGGACGAACTGGTGACGAGTCCCGGGTCGACGCTGGGGACCGTGGCCTATATGTCGCCGGAGCAGGCGCGCGGCGAGGAATTGGACGCACGCAGCGACCTGTTTTCGTTCTCGGTGGTGTTGTACGAGATGATCACGCGCGTCTCGCCGTTTCAGGGCAACACCACGGCTCTGACGTTTGTCGCAATCCTGCACAACGCGGCGGCGCCGCCGTCGCAAATCCGGCCGGACGTTCCGCCGGAACTCGATCGGATTGTCCTCAAGGGTCTCGAAAAGAACCGGGACATGCGGTATCAGAGCGCGGCCGAAATCCGCGCCGACATCAAGCGGCTGCGGCGCGATGCCGATTCGCACGGCATGACGGCCAGCATGTCGAGCGTGCCGCCCTCCGCGGCATCGGTGAGCGCACGCATTCCGGCGCGGCCGGCATCGGCGCCTTCCGTGCAGACGCAGACGCTCGCCCCGCCCCCGTCCAGCGCCGAGTATGTGGTGGGCGCGATGCGGCGGAACAAGCGATGGGTAGGAATCGCGGCCGGGGTGGCGATTGTGGCCGCGGCTGCCGGCGCCTATTATTTGACGCGCGCCAAACCGTTGGACTCGCTGGCGGTGCTGCCGTTCGTCAATATGGCGGGCGATCCGAACACGGAATATCTGAGCGACGGCATCGCGGAAAGCATCATCAATAACCTCTCACAACTGCCGAAGCTCTCGGTGCGCTCCTTCAGTTCGGTGGTGCATTACAAGAACAAGGACATCAGCCCGCAGACCGCCGGCCGCGAGTTGAGCGTACGAGCCGTGCTGACCGGCCGCCTGGTGCGGCGCGGCGACGAATTCGCGATCAGCGCGGAACTGGTGGACGTCAACGGAGACCGCCAGATCTGGGGCAGCCAGTACACGCGCAAGGTGGCCGATCTGCTCGCGATTCAGCAGCAAATCTCGCAGGAGATCTCGGAAAAACTGCGCCTGCAGCTGACCGGGGCCGAGATGCAGCGGGTAAACCGGCATACCACGGATGACACGGTGGCGTACCAGCTTTATCTGCAGGGCCGGTATCAATGGAACAAGCGCACGCTGGACGGGCTGCAGCAGAGTATTGATTTCTTCAATCAGGCGATCGAGAAAGACCAGCGTTATGCGCTGGCCTACGCCGGGCTGGCGGATGCCTATGCGCTGCTGGCCGATTTCAATGTTCTTCCGACACGGGAAGTCACACCGAAGCTGCAAGCCGCCGCGGCCAAGGCGCTCGAACTGGATAGCTCGCTGGCCGAAGCGCATACCTCGCTGGCCTGGGCCAGTTTCCACGTGTGGGACTGGGCCGGCGCCGAGAAGGAGTTCAAGCGCGCGCTCGAGTTGAACCCGGGCTACGCGACCGCGCATTTGTGGTATGGCGAGTACCTCGATGCGCTGGGGAGGTTCGACGAGGCGCAGCCGGAGATCAGCCGCGCCATGGAACAAAACCCGCTATCGCCGGAAACCAACCTGGCGCTGGCCCGCCGCTTTTATTATGCCCGGCAGCCGGCGCCGGCCATCGAGCAGGCCCAAAAAGTCCTCACCATGGATTCGAACTTTGTTCCCGCGCACGAAGTGCTCGGCCGCGCCTACGCCCTCAGGGGCTCGTACACGGAGGCGTTGGGCGAATTTCGCAAGGCGCTGGAGCTCTCCGAGGGAGATACCAACGAGCTCGCCGCGGTGGGCTATGCACAGGCAATCGGGCACCAGGAAGCGGAAGCGCGCAAGACTCTGAACGCGCTGTTGATGCGCTCGCGCGATACGTACGTGCAGCCGGCGTGGATCGCGGTGATCGAGATCGGGCTGGGCGACAAAAACCAGGCCTTCGAGTGGCTCGAAAAAGCCTACAACGACCGTTCCGCCTGGCTGGTGAACCTGAAAGTGGACCCGCTCTTCGATCCGATCAGGACCGACCCGCGGTACAACGATCTGCTGCGGCGTGTCGGGCTCGCGCAAGCCCGGTAAAACAGCCTTTCCAGGGCCCTGCCACACCCGGTGGCTTACAGGCGCGGCATTCGCCGGCCTTTGTTTGATTGGCGCGCTTCTTAAACCTTCTTCGAAGTGCGGCTTCCAGCCGGTGCGGGGTGAGATCGGCCGGACTAAATTCGAGATCTTGTTTCTGTACTTGCTAACTCGAGTGGTCTCCGCTAGAATCGAGCCTCTCTATGCCGATCTATAGGCACTCATGCGGATGTGCCCTCTCTTGTCTGCTGCTTTTGCTGACACCCCTCGGCAAAGGACAGGTGTGGACTAGCATCGGGCCGGCACCAATTACGGGCAGCGCGGGACCGACGGGCCGCATCACTTCGTTGGCGGTCGATCCCTCAAATTCCAACCATTGGCTACTCGGCTCGGCCGGCGGAGGCATCTGGAGCAGCGCGAATGCCGGAGCCACGTGGGCGCCGTTGACGGATGCACAACCTTCGCTGGCAATCGGATCGGTTATTTTCGCTCCTGGCAATCCGCAGATCATTTACAGTGGCACAGGCGAGGCGACTTATACGGCGCATGCTCAGGCCGGAAGAGGCATTTTGAAGTCCACTGACGGCGGCACGACCTGGGCGCTGGTGGGCGGCTCGACGTTCGCACGAACCGCGGTGGGCGCGATTCGTGTGAATCCGTCGAATCCTAACATGCTCGCCGCGGTCATGTCGCGCGCGAGCGCGGGACGCGACAACGAAGGATTTCTGGGACCGTACCCACCGCCGTTCGGCCTGCAACGTTCCACGGACGGCGGCGCAACCTGGACGCTTATGCTTGCCGGAGAGGCCACGAGTCTGGAGGTCGATCCGGCCAACTTCAACACTCAATTCACGGCGATCAGCTTGCCGGCCGGGTACGGCGCTTACAATCCGCCAGCGCCAACCGGCGTGTACCGGTCGACCGACGGCGGACAAACCTGGACGCTGATCCCGGGACCCTGGAGCGGACAGGCAACCGGACGCATCCTGGTGGCACTCGCTCCGTCGAATGCGAATACGTTGTATGTCAGCGTCCAAGACAGCAATCAACACCTGTTCGGCATTTACCGGACAGACAATGCCTTGGCCGCCACACCGACATGGATTCCGATCTCCACGAGCGGCTCCTGGGCCACCCTGGGCGCGAACTACCCGGACTATTGCGGTAACGGTTGCACGTCCACAGATATGATCGCGGTGGACCCTGCGGACCCGAACACGCTGTACGCGGGCGGAGTTTCGCTGTGGCGGTGCAGTTCGTGCGGCGCGAGCCCAGCCTGGACAGATATCGGCTTCCTCACACAGGCGCAGGGGAACCTTCCAGCGGGCAAGCGCTGCGTAGCCTGGTCGGGGAGCCTTCTGATCGCTTGCACGGATCACGGTGTATTCAGCACGGCGAACAGCGGCGTTCCCTGGCAGGACCAGAACGGAGGATTGTCGGTGGCCCGGCTGGTGGCGGGCGCGCTCCACGCGACCAATGCAAATTTCGTGCTGGCGGGCGCCTTCGATAACGGCGCCGCGCTATGGACGGGATCGCCGGGGTGGCGATTTCTGACGGGCGCCAACGGGGAAGTCGCGTTGTCGGCATCGCGACCCGATACCAACATGATGACTTCGGCGGACCAGACGGTATTTCGCAGCACCGACGGAGGACAGACGTTCGTGACGGCGAGCGCCGGGCTTACGACGACTGGTTCGATTCCAGGCTTTCTAGCGGTTCGAAAATGCCCGGCGATAGACGACGTATTCTTAGCCGGTACGGCGCTGCTGCAACGGAGCAACAATTTTTTCAGCAGTCCGATACCAACATGGACCCCCAACGGACCTAGTGGCGACATCATCACGGCTATCGCGTTTGCCCCATCGGACAGTCAATGCAATACCTACGCCTATGGAACGGCCACGGGGAAGCTCGCGATCACGACAAATGGCGGACTGACATGGTCGAATCCCGATGTTAAGGGAAGCATACCAAGCCGGGCAGTAAATTCCTTGGCGTTCGACCCGACGGATGCCAATACCTTATTCGCTGCGCTTTCGGGATTCAACCAAGGCACACCCGTGTCCGGGCACCTGTTCCGAACCGGCAACGCGCTGTCGAATTCACCCGCCTGGTTGGATGTCAGCCCCGGCGCCGATCTGCCGTTCAATGTAGTCGCGGTGGATCCCTCAAATCCGAGCTCGATCTTCGCGGGCACCGATGTGGCGGTGTGGCACAGCTCCGACAGCGGCGGCGGCTGGCAGTTTTTGGGCCCGCTGACCGGCATGCCAAACGTTCCTGTCTCCGATCTGAAGTTCAGCCCCGCAACCGGCCAGCTGTTTGCGTTCACTTTTGGCCGCGGGGCTTGGTCATTGAACGCGACAACGGCGCCGTCGTCCGGTTCATTGGTCACGCTTCCCGCGAACACCGGACTCCAGCCGATGCTCGGATCCCCGGTATTGATGACGTTAAGCGCCGGAGGAACTCCGCCGTACACGTATTCGATCCTGGCAGGCGCTTTGCCGCCGGGGTTGGTGCTTCTGACCTCCGGCCAAATCCAGGGAACGCCGTTTAGCCCGGGTTCGTTTACATTCACCCTTGAGGTGAGGGACGCAAATGGCGGAATCGCGTCCCGTACCTACACCGTATCAGTCGGGACAACGGGAACAGCGCCGGTGTGGGCGAGTCTGGGGCCGTCACCGCTGGCCTACTCGAACTGTCCCACCGCTCCGTCCTGCTTCAATTCAGGGCGGGTAGCTTCAATTGCCGTCGATCCCAGCGATCAGAACCATTGGTTGATCGGAGTGGGTAATGGCGGCGTCTGGGAATCGCATGATGCGGGCAGCAACTGGGTACCGCTGAGCGATGGATGGCCGACGTTGTCGATCGGCGCTGTTACATTCGCGCCGAGCGATCCCAAAACCATTTACGTGGGAACCGGAGAATCTGATGGGGGCTCGGGGGCTGGCTTTGGACAAACAGGCTTGGGTATCTTTAAATCAACCGACGGAGCCAAGACCTGGACGACACTGGCCGTATCCAACTTCGCCCGGGGTACGGTCAAGCGCCTTCGTGTCCATCCCACCAATCCCGATGTCATCCTGGCCGCCACGTCTCGCGGAGGGTTTGGGCGAGATAGCAGCGAAGGCGCTCCCTCGCCGCCGCCCTTTGGGATATTGAAATCGACGAACGGCGGCGTGACCTGGACCCGCACCTTGAACGGGCAAGCTACCGCCTTAGAAATCGACGCGAACATCTTCAATTATCAATACGCAGCGATCGGCGAGCAGCGGGGCGGATTTGGCGTCAACAACGATTCGGCGGACAGCGTGCCCAACGGTGTTTACCGATCCATGGATGGAGGTCAGACATGGGCCCTTGTCAACGGCCCGTGGGGTGTATCCAGCCAAACTACCGCAAGCGTGGGAAAAGTCGAGCTGGCGCTTGCTCAATCGAATCCCAATGTGCTTTATGCCAGCATTCAGATACCGCCGAATGGCGGCTCCAGCGGAACAGGTCTATTGGGACTGTATCGGACGAACAACGCTTGGGACCCAGTACCAACATGGACTCTGATTCCAACCTCGGCGACGGGAAATGGCGGCTATTGCGGCTCTTCGAAGTGCGGGTACTCGCATGTGATCTCCGTTAGTCCTTCCAATCCCGATGTGCTCTTTGCCGGCGGCGGTGATCAGAACGGTTTCTGGCGCTGCACAAACTGTGGCCCATCGCCGGTTTGGACCAGGGTCGATCAGCCTTTCGGAGTGCATCCGGACCCCCACAGCACCGCATGGGCGGGGAGCAGGTTCATCCTTGGCAACGACGGCGGCGTGTGGAGCACGCCGGACCTCGCCAACTCGTGGCAGGATCACAATGCAATGCTTGCTACGGCGATGTTCTACAGCGGAGCTTTACATTCGACCAATCCGGACTTCATGCTCGGAGCGCTGCGGGATTACCAAGTGTCGTTACGCAAGGGAACCGGTACCTGGCTGATTCTTCCCCAGCCCAGTCCCACCCGGGAATGGGGCGAGGCGGAAGTCGCTATGTCCTCAAGCCGGCCTGATACAGATTGGGCAGCCAACCATTGCTGTGATGGCACGATCAGCCGAACTACAGATGGCGGACAAACCACAATAGAGGCTGACGCGGGAATCGACAAAGCAGGCATCGCATTTGTCGCACCGCTAAGAAAGTGTCCCAGCAACGACGATGTCTTTGTGACCGGCACCAATCGAATATGGCGAGTCAATCAATTCTTCAGCTCGGCCTCGCCATTGTGGGCCGCCAATAACCCACCGAGTGCATTTCCATCCCCTAATTTGCTCAACTACCAAGGGACAATACTTACAATCGAATTCGCCCCTTCAGACGCTACCTGCAACAGCTATGCGTATGGCATCCGTGGCGGGCAGATCCAGTTGACACGCAATGGCGGGAATACGTGGACAAATCTCGATCCGGCCATGACCCTTCCATCGCGTCCTGTGAACGGGTTAGCTTTCGATCCGACCAATGCCAATATCCTTTACGCGGCGTTCTCCAGTTTTGACGATGCGACGCCCGGGAAACCGGGGCATCTATTCAGGACGACCAATGCCTTGTCAGGATCTCCTACTTGGTTGAATGTGAGCCCCACGTTGAACGAGCCGTTCAATGTAATCCGTGTGGACCCCGTGAACACCAAGCTCATCTGGGCGGGCAGTGATACGGGGCTGTGGCGAAGCAACGACGGCGCGGCTACATGGATTCGTCAGGGGCCGGATGTGGGCATCCCAAAGGCTCCCGTTTATGACATCAAAATCAATCCCACCACAGGTAGAACCGTGGTCTTCACTTACGGACGCGGCGCGTACACTCTTGGTCCGGAGCTCACCGGTCCCGCCGAGAATGCCGCGACCTACCTGCCCGCGGGACTGGTAGCAGGCTCATGGGCGACACTCACCGGCACGAATCTCTCCGGCGGCAGCCGGATTTGGGCGGATGCCGATTTCGATGGCAGCGGCGATTTGCCGGTTAACCTCAGCGGTGTGCAAGTTACGGTGAATGGCTTGCCGGCAGCGGTGTACTACATCAACCCTACGCAGATTAATTTTCAAGTGCCCACCGGGGCCGCGGGCACCGTGACCGTACAAGTTCTCCGTGATGGCGTTCCAAGCAACACGATCCAAGCGCAAGTAGTTTCCAGCTCACCGGGCATATTCCCGATCATTGCAAACGGAACGAATTACCCGGCGGGAGTGTTTCTCGACGGCGCCATTACAGGCGATCCGGCCGTCGGCTCCAATTTTCGGAACGCGAAGCCCGGAGACGTCATCCAGCTCTATGCTACAGGCCTCGCCCCTTCACCGGCAGGAACGGCGGTGAATTTCCAGACTTTCAGCGGAGTGACGGTTACAATCGGCGGTGTGAGCTTCCCGGCTGATGCTGCCGGCCTCGTCGCCCCCGGGGAGTTTCAGATCAACTTTACGGTGCCGCAGCAGTTCGCCAGCATGGCGGCGGGAAACTATCCCATTAGCATCCAGGTCAACGGAGTGTCGACACCAACGAACATCAACTCCAATCCACCCGCGCCGGTGGTGCTTCCGATCCAGCATTAGTTAGCTGAAGCCGGTAGCTGTGCTTCTCGCCCCGTGCTTGCGAGTTCGCCCTGCTCGCCCTCCGAGGCGCCCGCACCCGGTGGCTTACAATAGAAGCACGGCATCCCACCGCCGAAGGAATTCCCTTGAGCCAACTAAAAGTAATGATTGTGGACGACGAAGTCAGCCAGCGGACGGGGCTGGCGGCGATGTTATCGGCCTGGGGCATGAAACCGGAAACCGCGGGAGACGGCAATGAAGCTCTTGCCAAGCTGACCTCCTTCGCCGCCGATGTCATCATCACGGACTTGAATATGCCGGGCCTCGACGGCTTTGGCTTCCTGGAGAAGCTGCGCGAGAATGGCGACATGCCGCCGACCATCGTGCTCACCGCGTTCGGCAGCACGGAAATGGCGGTGAAATCGGTGCATGAGCTGGGCGCGTACTGGTTCGTCGAGAAGCCGATCCAGCCGGCCACGCTGGAAGTCCTGCTGCGGCGGGCCGGCAGCCACGCGGGGTTGCGGGCCGAGAAAAGCAACCTGGAGCGGCAGCTGCGCTACAAAGGTTCGCTGGGCGAATTAGTGGGCACATCGTCCAAGATGCAGGAGATCTTCGCTCTGCTGCAGCAGGCCGGCCCGAGCAAAGCGTGCGTCCTGATTACCGGCGAGAGCGGCACCGGCAAAGAGCTGGTGGCGCGAACGCTGCATCTGCTCAGCCCGCGGCATCAGGGGCCGTTTGTCGCCATCAACTGCGCGGCTCTGCCCGAAACACTGATCGAGAGCGAGCTGTTCGGCCACGAGAAGGGCTCCTTTACGGGAGCTTCGGAGCGGCGCGCGGGATGCTTCGAAGTGGCGCAGAACGGGACGCTGCTGCTGGACGAGATCGGCGAGATGCCGGCCGCCACGCAAGCCAAGCTGCTGCGCATTCTGGAAGATTCCAAAGTCCGGCGCCTGGGCGGCAAGGCCGAATTCGAAGTCGATGTGCGCGTGGTGGCAGCCACCAACAAAGTGCCGGAAGAGGCGGTGCGCGGCGGACACCTGCGCGAAGATCTGTATTACCGGCTGAACGTGTTCCAGGTTCATCTGCCCCCGCTGCGCGAACGCAAGGAAGACATCCGGCCGATCGCCGAAGCGCTAATCGGCGATCTCAACCGCAAGCACGAGTGCCGGGTTGCCGATTTATCCGCGGCGGTGCTCGAGGCGTTCATGCGCCACAACTGGCCCGGCAACGTACGCGAGTTACGCAACGTTCTGGAACGCGCCGTCATTCTGGCGGGCGAAGGCAGCATCGAGATCAAGCACCTTCCGGCGTTTCTGCAGGGGCCTGCCCGGCCGGTAGTAGCGGCAGAGGGCGGGCACGAAACCGTGCCGGCGGCAGCCGATGACCCGAGCGTGATCAAGTTCCCGCTCGGTACCACCGTCGAAGAGGCCGAGAAGGGGTTGATTTTGCGCACCCTCGAGCACACCCGCAATAACAAAACGCGCGCTGCCGAGATCCTCGGTATCAGCCTCAAAACACTGCACAACAAATTGAAGGAGTACGGCGGCGGAAAAGAATTCGGGATTGGCGTCTAGGAGCGGGCCAGCCGCTCCTTTCTTCGCGGGCTCGCCAGGAGACTAGCGTCCGGTGTGCAGGTTGTTATGGATGGCGTAAAGCGCGAGTTCCAGCCGATCGGAAACTCCCAATTTATCGAAGATGTTGTGCAGATGGTTTTTCACCGTCTGCTCACTGATAAACATCTTCTCCGCCATTTCCTTGTTCTTGAATCCCTGCGCCACCAAAGCTACGATTTCGCGTTCGCGCTGACTTAGCGGAGACCGTTCGCGTTCGCGCGGCTGCGGAGCCTGCTGGGGCGGGGGCGCCACTTCATCGTTGGAGACAAATTGGCGAATCACGGCTGCCGTGGTGTGGGAATCCAGCCAGATCTCGCCGGCGTGAACTTTTCGAATACTCTTGATGAGCAGATCCGTGGCGGTTTGTTTCAGGACAATCCCGGAAGTACCGAGCTTCATAGCCTGAACAAATTCATTCTTGTCATCGGAAGCGGTCAGTACGATGACGCGCGTCCGGTTTCTGGCAGCCTGGAGACGTTGCAGTGTACCTAGTCCGTCGAGTCCAGGCATCTTCAGATCAAGCAACAGGATGTCTGGCTCGTACTGTTGGAGCACGTCCAAAACCTCCCGGCCGTCCTGGGCCTGGGCCACGACTTCAAAGTCCTCCTCCAGTGCCAGCAGCTTGCAGAGACCATCCCGGAAAATCGGATGGTCATCCGCTACCACAATCCGGATCTTGGATTTAGGCGCACCAGTAACAGATGCCGGTGTGTTCAATGTCACGCTGTTATCAGACATAAATACTCTTAGCTACAGGCACTATTCTAAAGTTCCAATAGTACCACGTCAATCAATCGTTGCAAACCTCCGTAATGGGAAGGATGTACCCGAGACGCTGCATAATTCTGGGTACCACCTTAGAAGAGGCCCCGGCCACCCCCGCGGAGTGGCTCGCTTTCTTGTTTCTCCTGAGAGACTTCCGGTGAATTTTCGATTCCGCTCTGATAAGGTGGAAGAGACATGAGCGAAGAACTAGCCGAAGTCGATTTTCAGCGGTTCTGGCGTCGGCTACAGCAACTCGGCTTGAACGCCTATGAATCGCGTTCGTACCTGGTGCTGCTCGGCCATCCCAGATTCAAAGCTCTGGAATTGGCCGCCCGCGCCCACGTACCGCGTCAGAAAATCTACGAAGTGCTGGACAGCCTGGTCGAGAAGGGCTTCGCGCAAGTCGTACAGGAGAAGACAAAACTATTTTCGGCAGTCGAGCCAAGTCTGGCCATACCGGGCTATCTGGCCCGGCAGCGGCAAATGCTGGAGCAGGAACTCACGGACCATGGGCGCGCCGGAACGGCGCTCATTGATGACCTGAAGGCCCTATATTCGGAAGGCCAGGGCGGGCGCGGCACGCTGGATTTCTTGCGCATCGTGACGGAGCCGGCGCAGACCGGAGCCGAGTACCGGCGCATGTTATCGGAGGTTAAATCCGAGTATCTGGAGTTCTCACGTCCTCCCTATGCGGTGGATCCACTCGACGAGAAACTCGTCAAGCAGGCGCGTCTGAGCGGCGTGGCGTGCCGTCTGCTGCTCGAACCCGCATCGGTGGATGCCGAACACCGTCAGCGGCTTTCTGAATACGGCACGGCGGGGGTCGAGGTACGGATGACGGACTCCCTGCCCATGAAGCTGGCAGTATTCGATGGCCAGCATGGGATGATCGCACTGCTGGACCCCGTCATCACGCGACCTGCATGGACTGCGGTGGTGTTTCACCACGAGGGAATGGGACAGGCGATGAAAGGCCTCTTCGAAGATTATTGGCGGCGCGGGCGCGCGATGTCGGCTTAGTTAGACGGAGCGCGCAGGGCGGAAGGTTTCGCCGTGTTTTCATCTAAATACCGTCTCGGCAGTATCAAACGTTTTCAGACCTTGTCCGTCCATTTCAAGTAGGGAGCCACAGCCCCGCGCATGACGCCGGCACCGTGGATCGCCCGCAAAATCACTTGGAGGACAATCATGATCAAGCAAGAATTTGGGCTGCGGCGGAAAACCGCGGCATTGGCGGTGGCCTTACTGTTAGGGTTGGGTGGTTTCGGGATCGCCCGGGCCAACCGGATCAACAGCGCGAATCCGCCCGCGCCGGTAAAGCTGGCCGACGCCAATGAAGGGCCGAGCCGGACGGGCTTTGCGCCGGTCGTAAAGAAGGTGCTGCCGGCGGTGGTGAACATCTCTTCGTCGAAGGTGGTAAAGACGCCGGCCGGGTTCAACCAGATGCCCGACGATCCGCTGTTCCGCCAGTTTTTCGGCAATGAATTCGGCCGCGGATTCAATATGCCGCGCGAACGGCGGGAGCAGGGGCTGGGCTCGGGTGTCATCATGAGCCCGAACGGATACATCGTGACGAACAATCACGTGGTCGATGGAGCGTCCAACGTGCTGGTCACGCTCTCCGATAAACGGGAATTCAAGGCGCGCGTGATCGGCACTGATCCAAAGACGGATATCGCGGTAGTGAAGATCGACGCGTCGGATCTGCCTTCGATTGTGGTTGGCGATTCGTCGAAGGTGCAGATCGGCGATTACGCGCTGGCGGTGGGCGAACCGTTCGGGCTCGGGCAGACGGTGACGATGGGGATCGTGAGCGCGACCGGCCGCGCCAACCTCGGGATCGAAGACTACGAGGACTTTATCCAGACGGATGCTCCGATCAACCCGGGCAACTCGGGCGGCGCGCTGGTGAATGACCGCGGCGAACTGATTGGGATCAATACGGCGATCATCGCGCACGGCTCGGAAGGCAACCAGGGCATCGGCTTTGCGATCCCCGTCAACCTGGCGCGGACG
>DATGII010000277.1:0-27889 GCA_035295805.1 Bryobacteraceae bacterium
TCTTCGCCCTGCCCGTGCGGCGAGGCGCCGGTGAAAACAGTCACTTTTCCGTCCGGCTCAATTTTGACAGTCGCCGATTCCCAGCCGCCTGTCGGAGTCGCCGGGGAAGGTCCAAAGGCGCAGATTTCGCCGTAGGTCGACATGCCAATGCCCATCAGCTTGCCGTTCTTGCGCGCCTGCTGCTGCTCGCCGCGAAGGTTGGAGTAATCCACCGTATCGAGCGCGGTCTTCAAAGGGAGCGCGTAGTTTCCGCTATCGTACGTCAGGCCTGTGGGCATCGCGAACGGAAACTCCTCGGGCGCCGGGAAGTTTTTGAGGCGCAGTTCGGCGGGATCCATCTTCAATTCGGCCGCGAGAATGTCCACCATGCGCTCGATGCCGTGCGTCGCCTCCGGACGTCCGGCGCCACGGTAGGCGTCGGTCGGGAAACAATTCGTGAACGCGCCGATGACGTCCGCCGAGATGTGCTTGAACTTGTACAGTCCCGGCATCATGAGCACGGAGAGGGTGGGAATGGCGGGGGTCAAAAGCTGCAGATAAGCGCCGAGATCCTGGATGATCTTCAGCTTCAGACCGAGCATCGTCCCATCGCGCTTGGCCGCCAGTTCGTAGTAATCGACGTGACCGCGGCCATGAATCGTGCCGAGAAAATTCTCGCGGCGCGATTCGATCCACTTCACCGGCTTGTTGATGCGCTGGCTCACAAACGTCATCAACATGTCTTCCGGGTAGATATCGATCTTGGAACCAAAGCCGCCGCCGACTTCGGGAGCGATCACGCGCAGCCGGTTCTCCGGGATGCCGAAAATGTTCGAGAGGAGGCTGCGCAGCAAGTGCGGCGCCTGGGATGACGAATAGAGCGTGAGCGATTTTTCGGCCGCGTGCCAATCGGCGACTACACCGCGGGTCTCCATCGCCATGGGGATCAGCCGCTGGCTGGTGATGCGCTGCTTGACCACAACCTCGGCCTCGCGAAAGGCCTGCTCGATATTGCCGCCTTCCTGATGAAACGTGAACGCGACATTATCCGGCCATTGCGGGTGGACCGGCGGGGCTCCGGGAGCAATCGCTTTTTCCGGATCGGCCACCGCGGGCACCACGTCGTACTCGACTTCTACCGCATCGGCCGCGTCGGCGGCTACGTAGCGGTCGGTGGCAACCACGACCGCGATCGGGTGACCCAGGTAGTAGACGCGATCCTGCGCCAGCACATGATGAACCGGCTGCCGCAATCCCGGCAATTGCACGACGCAGGGCACCGAGCCGAGATCCTTCACATCGGCGCCTGTGAACACAGCTACCACGCCTGACCGTTCCAGCGCCGGCTTCACGTTGACACTCTTGATACGCGCCGCGGCGTGGGTGCTGCGCACAATGCAGGCATGGTGCATACCCGGCATCTTGACGTCGTCGACGTAAGTCGCGGTCCCGGTGATCAGGCGCGGGTCTTCGCGGCGGCGGATCTTCTTCCCAACCAGGGTTTCGGTCTTGGTGGTGGTTGCCATGGGCTATGCTCCTGCCTTCGCCGCCGCGGCTTTCACCGCGTTGACGATGTGCTGATAGCCGGTACACCGGCACACATTTCCTTCTATGCCCTTGCGGATCTCCGCCTCGGTCGGGCTCGGATTATCGGCCAGCAGTTGCTTGATCGTCATGATCATTCCGGGCGTGCAGAACCCGCATTGCAGACCGTGCTCGTTCCAGAACGCCTCCTGGACCGGGTCCAGCTTGCCGTTGACAGCCAGCCCTTCAATCGTCGTAACGTGGCGGCCATCGGCCTGGACCGTGAAAATCGCGCACGACTTCACAGCCTTACCGTCCAGCAGCACGGTGCAGGCGCCGCAGGTGGAGGTTTCGCAGCCGATGTGCGGACCGGTCAGGCCCGCTACTTCGCGCAGGTAGTGGATGAGAAGGAGCCGCGGCTCAACTTCTTCGGCACGGGATTTGCCATTGATGGTGAGAGAAATTTTCCGTTTCATCGCGACAGACTTTGCCGTTGTATCAAGAAAAAAGCAGGAATGCAAAGGCGAGCGGGCCGATGACGCCCCACGCTCCGGTCCAGCTGAAGGGTCATACGGCAGTTCAAGTTTGTAAAGCCGCGGGGCACGCTCCGTTTTTGACCAATTCTTGACCGCGCAAATCAGGAGCAAAGCTTGACAATGTAGAAGCGAAAGGGATAGAATCAACCCACTTTTGCCGGTGTCACAAACATCGGGTCTTTTGCTGAAACACTTTGATTTTAGAGGAGGGATAGTTGTGCGCGTGAGTTGGCCTCTACGGCTGATTGGAGTTTTTGGGTTGTTAGCGCAGTTGGCGTTTAGCCAAGGCGGGAACGGTACTTTAACCGGAACCATTACGGACCCGTCGGGATCGGTAATCGCCGGCGCGACGGTGGAAGCGAAGAACACGGAAACCGGAGTGAGCTATACCGGGGCATCGACAGCGGCCGGAAATTACGCAATTCCCAATTTGCCGGTCGGCACCTATACCCTGAGTGCGACGGTTCCCGGATTCAAGACCTACACGCACTCGAACCTGGCCTTGGCCGCGACTCAGGTGCTGCGGGAAGACATCCGGATGGAAGTCGGCACCGCCGCCGAGTCGGTCACCGTCGAAGCGGAAGCCACGCTGCTGAAGACCGAGACCGGCGATCTATCGCACAACGTCACGTTGGAGCAAATGCAGGATCTACCGATGCTCGGCATCGGCACGGTCAACGCGGGCACCTCCGGCGTCCGCAATCCGTACAACGTGCTGCAGACGCTCCCGGGAGTCAGCAGTTACGCCACCAGCGGCGTTTTCGCGATTAACGGCCTGGGCGGACAGAACGGCTTTAGCGTCGCGCTTAGCGAAACGATGCGCATTGAAGGGCAGGACGCCACTTCCCGCATTTTCGGCAACTACGACTACACGCAAATGGCGCAGCCGAATGCCGACGCCATTCAGGAAGTCGCGTATCAGACCAGCAATTACGCGCCCGAGTACGGACAGGCCGGCAACGTCGTCATCAACATGACCATGAAGTCCGGCACCAACCAATATCACGGTACCGGCTTCGATTACTTCGTGAACGAAGACTTGAACGCCGGAAATCCATTCAGCTTCAGTAGCGGCAACGGCGGCAAGTTCCGCCCCCGCAATCGCCGCAACGATTTCGGAGGCACACTGGGCGGCCCGATCAGCATCCCGAAAATTTATAACGGCAAGGACAAGACATTTTTCTTTTTTGCGTATGAGCAGTACCTGGAAAATAACACGTACAACTTCAACGACACAGTGCCCACCGCGGACTATTTGAACGGTAACTTCTCTCATATTTCTCCGAACGGCGATTGCGCCCTGTGCGCGGCGCTAGGCATTCCGACCGGACCTTTGGGCGGCCCCACGTACACCGACGCCAAGGGCCGCCCGATGTACGCGAACGAAATCTACGATCCAACCACTCGCGGCGTCACCGCCGGGAACCTCGGATTTGCCGATCCGTTCACCAACAACGTCATTCCGCCGAGCATGTTTAATGCGACCGCCAAAGCCATGCAAAAGCTGTTTCCGGCGGCTCAGAATTCGAACGTGATCAACAACTATGCCGGCACGGTAGGCGGAAACCGATATACGGCAATTCCATCGATCAAGGCCGACCACATCATCACATCCAGGGACAAGCTGTCGTTCTATTGGTCCAGAATCAATACCGAAAGCCAGATCTCTTCTCCGTTGGGCAACGCCGACGGTCTTCCTCTCGAGATCGGCGCCTACCGCGGCACGTTCATTCCCACCTGGACAACGCGGTTGAACTATGACCGCACCATGACTCCGACATTGCTGCTGCACCTGGGCGGGGGCTACTATCACACCAGTTTCAGCGACCGCGCGCCTTTCCTGAACTTTGATCCTACGCAGTTTGGACTGAACGGCTTTATCCAGCACCGTCAGTTTCCGAGCGTTACGGGAATGTGCGGCCAACTCTCCGGCCCTCCCGGAACTCCCACGAGTTGCATCCAGGGTACCCAAACCAACGCCGTGGGCCAGGTATTTTCCGGCTTCGGCGGCATGCAAAACATCGGCACCTCCGGTCAGATTCAGTCGCAGAATTATGAAGAAAAACCGAGCTTCAATGCCAACGCAACCTGGGTGAAAGGCAACCACACCTTCAAAACGGGTGCGGAATTGTATCTCGAGCAAACCTACACCGGATCATTTTCGGGCGTGACTCTCGCACTGCAGTCATCGCTCGGCGTTCCGGTCGGCACCGCGCAGCCGTTCACTCCCACAGTCAGCTTTGGAGGATTCACACAGGGCTTCAGTTACGCCAGTTTTCTGCTCGGTGATTACGCGTCTACCACACAGACTCCGGGCGAATTTACCCGTGAAGGATCGCAGGCGTGGGGATTGTTCCTGCAAGATTCCTGGAAGGTCACCCGCAAGCTCACGGTCGACTACGGCTTGCGCTGGGACTACGCTACCCCCGAGCACGAGCAACACGGGCGGTTGGCACAGTTGGACCCGACCGCGCCCAATGCCAATGCCGGCGGCCACCCGGGAGCCGTCCGCTACGCGAACACCTGTAACTGCCCCTTCTACATGCCTGCATATCCCTACGGAATCGGGCCGCGCCTCGGCGTGGCGTACCAGATCACTCCCAAGACGGTATTTCGCGGCGGGTGGGGAATCAATTACCAGTTCATCGCCAACGCCGCGGGCACGACCATCGGCACCAATGCCGTAGTGCTCCCGGCCGGAGTGAATCCCTACGTCGACATCACGGCTCCCGGCTCGATTTTGCAACCGACGTGGCCCGTTACCGATCCCAACATTTATCCGACGAAAGGATCGGTGGGAAATCCGCTGGTACCAAACACGACCCCGAACGTGCCCGACCGCAACGAGAACCGGCCGCCGCGTATCAACCAGTTCAGTATCGGCTTCCAGCGCGAGATCACTCGGAACCTCGTGATCGAAGCATCGTACGTCGGCAACCGCGCGGTTTGGCTGAGCGCCGGCGTGTTTGGGCCGCTCGGCTACCTGAGCCAGATCTCACCGCAGCGATATGCCAGCTTTGGCTTGTATCCGTATCCCGGAACCGGTCCCTGCGCCAGCGGAGGCAGCGTCTGCGCCAGCACCACATATAACAACTATGCCGATTATCTGTTGATGCTTCAGCCAATCAACAGCGCTCCTGTAGTCAGCGCCATGGCCGCTCGCGGCATCACGAACCTTTCACCGTACCCCGGCTTTCCCGCAAACAACTCTCTGCAGAGCACCCTTTACCCATTCCCGCAGTACGGGAATCTGGCCGTCTCCAACTCAGCCACCGGCAACTCCAAATATGACTCGTTGCAAGCCAAGCTGACCAAGCGGCTCTCGCATGGCATTCAGGCCGGCGGTTCTTTCACCTGGGGACAAGGGTTCGTGCGACCCACGCGGCAGGATTTCTTCAACCCCAATAGCAATCCCTGGCAGCTGCAGCAGATTCCGCCGTTCGATCTGAACTTCAATATCGTTTACACTGTGCCGAAACTAGCGATCTTACCCAAATACGCCAACGCGATCGTGAAGGATTGGCAGATTGGCTGGTTCGCGAACTATCAGAGCGGGCAATTTCTAACACCTCCAACCAGCCCGAATAACATCGTTAATCTTCTACCGAGCGAGGATATCCGTGTTCCGAATCAACCTCTGTATACGCCGGGCGTGAACATCAACGATCACAGTACCTACAACCCGTATTACACGCAGGTATTGAATCCGAAAGCATGGGCTCCTTGTCCGACGAATGCAGTCTGTGCCGCCACATCCACGTTCTATAAAGATTTTCGCGGCCCGCGGACCCCGATTGAGAATGCCAACATCGGGCGCCACTTCCGGTTCGGGAAAGAGGGCAAGTATGACTTCTATCTTCGGGGTGAGTTCGTAAACATCTTCAATCGGACGCTGATGCCGAACCCGATTACCACGGGAAATCCGGCCAATCCGCCGATTCGGGGCGCCGGCGGCGGCACCATCTTCAACGGCGGCTTCGGCGTAATTAATGCGTACCTGCCGGCGAACACCGTGTTCCAGCCTCCCACGGGCGGCAGCCAGCTTCTGGGCCGCACCGGGACCCTGATCGCCCGTTTCTCGTTCTGATGTAGTGACTGCGCAGTTCTTAATTCAAAGGCCGCCAGGACGCATCGCCGTGCTGGGCGGCCTTTGTTTTTTTGCGGCTTTCCGCCTGCTCGCAGCCGCGCCGGCGTATTCTTCGCTTGCGGACGTACGGCCGGTTCTCGAACAGCCAGCCGAGCGGCTGCCGACCGAGCTGCACAATGCCGATGCTCCGAAATGGAGCGCGTTTGCCCGGCAGCGCGATCGGGCAATCCGTTCCCGGCTCGAGCAGGGCGACCTGGATTCGATGGTCAATCTGTTGCTGTATGGCACATCATTTACCAATCAGCCCCGCGTTCTGATGGAACATCTCACCGAAGCCTCCAAGAGCGGAGTCTTGCGGGCGCGAGTGGATGCCTTAGTCGCGGGTCTGCGCAATCCCGGGAACAATCAGCGGCTTGTGTTTCTCCAACACTTGCTGCGCAACCGGGGGATCGATCCGAATGACGCGCGGGAATCCGGCACGTTCCTGTACACCAATCTGCTGCGGATTGTGCAGGAGAGAAAGATGCTCGCGGATCGCGCTGCAGCAGCCAGCCCTGTTGCCCGCGCTGATGATCCGGCGTCGCTGCTGGACCGCGCTTCATTATTCGAGCAACGCGGCGTTTCGCTCGACACCGGCATTTTCCCCGAGTTCACCGTGGAACAGACTTTGCGCGACCTGAAGCAACGCGGCGTGTTGCGCGAGGGGCAGGTGGCGCGTGTCGCAGTCATCGGGCCCGGCTTGGACTTCATCGACAAAAATGAAGAATCGGCTTACGATTACTATCCGCAACAAACTGTGCAGCCGTTCGCGTTGTACGACTCCCTCGTTCGCCTGGGCCTCGCCAAAAATAACGCCATGTCAGTCTCGATTCTCGATATCAGCACACGGGTGCTCCAGCATGTCCGGCAGGCGCGCATACTGGCTGCAAAGAAGAGCGGGTATGTGATTCAGCTGCCGCGTGACGTAGCGCGCCCGTGGCCGGAGGGATTAATCGCTTATTGGCGCGCGTTCGGCGATCAGGTCGGCGCGGCGGTTGCGCCGATTCGGCCGCCCGCGATCTTTCCCGGCCTGGAGACGCGCGCCGTGCGCGTGCGCCCTGACGTGGTCCTGGCTTGCGAACCCGCGGATCTCGATATCATCGTCCAACATCTAAATCTCGCAGCCACCGAACGCTTCGACCTCATCGTCGGCACGAACGTTTTCGTGTACTACGATTCGTTCGAGCAGAGCCTCGCCCTGGAAAATACCGGAGCCATGTTGAAGCCCGGAGGCTTGCTGTTGACCAACGACCGGCTGCCTGAGGTGCGCGGCGGGTCGATGCGGCTGGCGGGCGTAACGGTTGTTCCCTTTGAAGCTCCGGGCGTAAGTGCGCGCCAGGCGATCGGCTGGTACCGAAAACAATAACTAGCGGATTGGCTCCGCCGGCAGCGTGCCGCGACCGTCCAATGCAAAAACCAGCAGTCTGGGCGCGACCGCCGGAGCGGCAGCCCGGCGCGCCGGCCCATCGGCAGCTTGTGCGCCGGCTGCCGTTGGCTCAGGCGATGCCACACTGCGCGGACGGACTCGGCCCGTGCCTCCCATCAGCGCGACGTATTGTTTGCCATCGATCTGATATGTAATCGGCGGCCCCATCCCTGCCCGCAAGCCCGTCTGGAGTTCGAAAACCTTTTCGCCCTTATCGGCGCTATAGGCAAGGAGCCGGCCGTCATTAACAACTTGGAATACCAGGTTGCCGGCGGTGGTCAGCGCGCCGCCGCCGATTCCCCCGCCGCCCGGCATGCGCCAGCGCATCTGCTGCGCAACCGGGTCCCACGCCACCAGCGCGCCGCGATTTCCCTGCCCTTCGAGCGGCGCCGGCCCGATCGCAGGCGGAGCCGGCCGTGTCGACTTCGGCCGCGAGTTGAGTCCAATCGCTCCTCCCACTCCGCCGTTCGGATTAGCCGCGAATGTTTCCTGTGCGGCGTAGGTGAACGTGTTCGCCGTGGAAGTCGGAATGTAGACCAGACCGGTGTTCGGATTGAAGGCCATTGGCGACCAGTTATGCGCTCCGCCACCGCCCGGCGAGATCGGAATCCCTTCCAGGCCGTAGTGTGCTGCTTCGTTCACGAACGGCCGGCCGGTCTTCTCGTCGAGTCCCTTGGCCCACGTCACCATCGAGAACGGTTGCGCCGAGATGAATTCGCCGCTGAGCCGGTCGATAACGTAATAAAACGCGTTCTTGTTGGCCTGCATGATGACTTTGCGCGTTCGGCCCGTGATGGTGAGGTCGGCCAGGATCATTTGCTGTACGCTATCGTAGTCCCAGGAGTCACCGGGCACCATCTGGAAGTACCACTTTAAGTCGCCGCTGTCCGGGCGCACGGCCAGAATCGAGCACACATACAGGTTGTCCTTGCCTTTGGAATAGCGCAGCTGTTCCGGCCATGGCTCGGCATTACCGGTGCCGATGTAAATGAGGTCGGCCTCGGGATCGTAGGCCATGCCATCCCACACCGCGCCGCCTCCGCCCTGTTTCCAGAATTCGCCGTCCCAGGTTGCAGCCGCCTTGCGCATGGCGGCGTTTTCCGGGGCCTTAGAAGGACCGCCGGGAACGGTGTAAAAGCGCCAGGCCCGCCGCCCGGTCAGAGCATCGTAGGCGTCGAAGAAACCGCGTGTGGGTCGGTCGCCGCCGCTGGCGCCGATGATCACTTTCCCTTTCGCGATGCGCGGCGCCATCGTAATGGTGTACTGATCCTGCGGGTAAGCAACCCGTGCCTCCCACACCGGCTTGCCCGTTTCGGCATCCAGAGCTTGCAGACGGCCATCGTTGATTCCCGCGATGACGAGGCCCTGATAGAGAGCGAGGCCGCGGTTCACAACGCCGCAGCACAGCTTGGAAAAGACCTTGTCCTGATTGACCTCGGGATCCCAGCGCCATTTTTCCTGGCCGGTGCGCGCATCGACCGCAAAAACCATGCTCCAATTCGTGATGCCGAAGATCGCGCCATTCCAGACCAGCGGAGTGGCTTCCTGCGAACCGCCGCCGGCGCCGAGATCGTACGACCAGGCCAGGCCCAGGCGGTTGACGTTGCTGGTGTCGATCTGCCGCAAGGGACTATAACGCGTCTCCGCCTGAGTCAGCCCATAGGTCAACCACTCTTCGCCAGTCTTGCCGGCGTTTCGGAGCGCCGCGTCATCCACCTTGGCGGATGGCTGGGCCGCGGCAAACCAAACCGCGGCGAAGAGGATGGGGATTCGGCTTGGCATAAGCGAAACCAAGAATAGCAAAAAACAGTGGGCCGGGCCGCCGGGATCTTATAAACTGAGCTACGGTCCGTCAGAAGACGGGCGGAGCGGATATGAAGATTTTCCATTCGGCGGTTCTGCTGTTGGTCGGGTGCGTTCTGGCGCAAGCGCAGGTCGATTTTGTCGGCGAATGGGCTGCCCGTTACCACGAAGATCAGCCCGAGCGCATTCCCGGCCCCGAGCTCGGAGACTATATCGGGCTGCCGATCAATGATGCGGCGCGCTTTCGCGCGGAGAGCTGGGACGCATCGATCCAAACGCTGCCCGAATGGCAGTGCCGGCCGCATCCTTCCGATTATGGCAGCCGTGGCCCGGCGGATTTGCGAGTTTGGAAAGACGTGGATCCCGTTACGCAGCGAGTCGTCGCCTATCATACCCACGTGCAATGGCAGGCGCAGGAACGCACCATCTGGATGGATGGCCGCGCGCATCCCCCGGCTGACGCGGTGCATACCTGGCAAGGGTTTTCCACGGGAAAGTGGGAAGGCCCCCAGCTCACTGTCGTCACTACCCATTTGAAAGAAGGGTACGTGCGGCGCAACGGTGTGCCTCGCAGCGATCGCGCCACGCTCGTCGAGCATTGGATCCGGCACGGAAATTTTCTGACGCTGGTCAGCATCATCGATGATCCGGTCTATCTCACCGATCCGTTGATCCGCACCACAAATTGGGAATTTGCTCCGGAGCAATCAATCGACCCCTATCCCTGTGAAGTGGCTGAAGAAGTGGAGCGGAAGGCCGGCGTGGTGCCGCATCATCTGCCCGGAACCAATGCCTTTCTGGCAGAATTCCGCGCAAAATATCACCTCCCGGAGACAGCGGCCCGCGGGGGCCGCGAGACGATGTATCCCGAATTCCGCGCGGTCTTGAAGCAAGGGGCGACACCCGCGTATCCGTCTCCCGCCGGCCATTTCCCTTCGCCCGAAACGCCGCTGGCGGCCGGCGCACTGCATGTACAGAAGGTGCGGGGCAGCGTCTACATGCTCTCCGGCGCCGGCGGCAATGTAACGATCCAGACCGGTCGCGATGGCGTACTGCTGGTGGATTCGGGGCTGGCGGCGAACTCCGACGGCGTGCTCGCGGAACTCGCCCGCCTCTCCGGCCAGCCGGTCCGATACATCCTCAACACGCACTTCCACGCGGACCATACCGGTGGCAACGAGAAGATATCCAAAGCCGGTGAAACTGCGACTGGTGGAGATGTGGCGCGGCTGGCCACCGACGTGAAGGAGGGCGCCGCCATCCTCGCGCACGAGAATGTCCTCAAGCGGATGGCGCAGCTTCCCTACGGATCCTTTCCGACCGATACGTATCTCGGCGCTCGCAAGGACCTGTTTGTGAATGACGAAGGCATCCGCATCGTCCATCTTCCGGCGGCCCACACCGATGGTGATAGTCTCGTGTTCTTTCGCCGCTCCGACGTCATCAGCACTGGCGACGTGTTTATCACGACGGGGTATCCATTTCTCGATCTTGCCCACGGAGGCGGCATTCAGGGCGAGCTGGATGCATTGAATCGTATCCTCGGCCTGGTAATCGCCGGACCGAAGGAAGAAGGCGGCACGTATATTGTGCCCGGACACGGACGGCTGTGCGATGCCGCCGACGTCGCCTACTACCGCGACATGCTGACCATCATTCGTGACCGCGTAGCGGATCTGAAGAAGAAAGGCATGACGGCCGCGCAGGTGATCGCCGCCCGGCCCACTCGCGATTATGATCCGCGCTGGGGCTCGTCGAACGGACCCTGGACGACGGACCAGTTTGTGGAAGCGGTGTATCAGAGCCTGGAAAGGTAGGCCCCTGGTCTCGACGGTCGTCGTGAAGAGCTGACTCGCTGCTCTCGGTTGTTATCACGTATCCGGTGGACGTGATACGCTGGCAGGTGATTTCCAGAATCGGCACTTACACAAGGAGAACAGAGAAACCATGCGTTGCTTAAAATTGTTTGTCATGGCAGGGGCGGTGTTCGCGCTGGCGGCAGCCGGCGGCGCCCAGGAAAAGAAAGGCGGCAAGAAGGGTGGCGGCATCCAGCTCCCGCCGATGATTCACATCACCGTCGCCGATTTCAAAGACGGCGGCATGATCCCGAGCAGGTACACGTGCGCGGCGGGTCCGATGAGCCCGTCTCCGGCCATCAACTGGACTGGAGCGCCGGCGAATACGCAGAGTTATACGCTGATCATGCACGATCCGGACCCCGTATTGGGCGGCTCCGCCACCAATGACGTGCTGCATTGGGCCATCTTCGATATTCCTGGGGACGCGAAAGGACTCCCGGAAGGCGTGAAGCCCGGCGACCAGGCCGACGGCGCCAAACAGATCAAGAACATCGCACAGAACAACGGCTACCTCGGGCCGTGCCCGCCGGCGGGCCACGGCGATCACCACTATACGTTCGAACTATACGCGCTGAATGCGAAGCTTAACTTACCCGACTCCACATCCCGCGCGGATTTGATGAACGCGATGAACGGAAAGGTGATTGCCAAAGGCGTGTACATCGGGATATTCGGGCAAAAGTAGCGGAAACGACTGCGGCCGGCGCGGGCGTTACAATATTAACCGCGATGAAATTCGAACGGCGTGAATTCCTGCGCGTGGCTGCCGGAGGCGCGGCGGCGCTCGGACTTTCGCGCACGGGGATCGCTCAAACCGCGCCTGCCGCGACGAAGCTTACCGAAAACGTAACGCTGATTACAGGCGCGGGAAACAACATCGTGGCGCTGGCAGGTGATGGCGGTAGTCTGCTGGTGGACTGCGGCGAGGCGGCGCACGCGCCCGATGTTTTGAAACTGGCCGGCGGCGTGAAGAAGGTGATCAACACGCACTGGCACCTCGAATCGACCGGCGCCAACGACGCCATGGCCCAGGCCGGGGCGAAGCTGGTTTCGAGCGTGAATACGGAACTGTGGATGACGCAGGAGATCCCGCACGATTGGGAGAAGAAGGTCTATCCACCGCGCGCCAAAGCTGCGCTGCCGACCGAAACCTTCTACACCACCGCCAAGACTACGTTTGGCGCCGAGAGCGTGGAATACGGGATCATGCCCATGGCGCATACCGACGGCGATATCTACGTCTACCTCCCGCAGGCGAATGTGCTCGCGACGGGCGATGCGGTGCAACCGGGGCGGCTGCCAATCCTCGACTGGCGGTGCGACGGTTGGATCGGCGGGATGCAAGACGCGCACAGGGCGCTTCTGAAGATGGCCAACGACCGCACCAAGATTATTCCCGGAAGCGGGCCGGTCATGACCAAGGCCGACCTGCAGGCGAATCTCGATACCGTTACCAAGATCCGCGAGCACCTGATTCAGCTCATGAAGATGGGGATGGGTCCCAAGGACATGATTGATGCGAAGGCCATGAAAGATTTCCCGGGACTCGCAGGCGACCCGGAGGTCTTCTTGTATATCGCCTATCGCGGCCTGTGGGCCCACGCTCGCGAGTTGGGCGGGATCGTGTAACGCAGGAGGAACGGGCCCTTGCCAAACTGCCTTCGTTGTTTCGCGGGCCTCCTGATTGCGTCTCTGGCGCTCACTGGCATCGCGGATGCAAGGTCGCGCCGTAAGAAGGTCTCGCAGTCTTCCGATTTCTCTTATTACATGCTGGTGCTGTCATATGCACCGGATTTTTGCGACCAGCCGGAAGGCGCCAAGGATGCGCGGGAATGCGGGGCCGGACGGCGCATCGGCTTCGTGGTTCACGGGCTCTGGCCGCAAGGCGACATTTCGCGAGGGCCGGAGTTCTGCGGCCCCGCCAGCCCGGTTTCGCAGGCGATTATCCAGGCGACCTTGCGATATATTCCGACCGACTCGCTGATTCAGCATGAGTGGGCGGCTCACGGGACCTGTAGCGGACTAAGCGCGGCGGATTACTTTGCGACGCTGCGGAAAGGTCGGGATTCCGTTACACTGCCGCCGGATCTGAACCAGCCGGCCCGCCAGGTACGACTCAGCCCTGAGGAGATCGAAACAAAGCTTGCGGCGGCCAATCCCGCATTCCCAAAAAGCGCCTTTCGCACATCTTGCTACCGGAACCAGGAACTCGAGGAGATTCGCGTGTGTCTGAATAAGGATCTCTCTCCGCGAGCCTGTGGGCCGAGCGCAGGCGAGTGCCGGGCGTCGCTGGTGACTGTACTACCGGTGCGCTAATGCGTGAGCGACCGGTTCAGCCCGGGTCGGCGGCTTGTTTGCTTTCCTGGAAAGCCGGCATCACCTCGCGCGCCAATAGTTCCGCCGTTCCCAGCGAGACCGACAGCGCAAGCGTGCCGAATGCGACCCCGCATGCCAAATAGTTGATTCCCGCGGCCGCAGCCAGTTCGCGAATGAAATCGCGGGCCCCGGCCGCGGTTCCGGCGAATGCGAATCCGGCGCGCTGGTAATCGTCGAACTCCATCGGCAGCGGCAGCGTAAACGGGACTCCCCGCTGTTTCCATAACAGTTCCATGTTGGCGCGCCAGGACGAATAGGCGTGGCGCGCCTCGGCACGAGCTTCCGACTCGGATTCCGCAACAACCATGTGACGCATGGCTCCGAGTTTCGGCAGAGCCGCTTCGGGCTTGTCGAGAGATCGCCATTCTCTCCGATACCGGTCCGTAATGTTCCGCAGGCGCGCGGCGGCTGACAGACCGACGACATTTACGTCATGAGCCGCAGCCCATGTGCTGGTATCCGGATTGGAGATTCCATACCAGAGCGGCGGGTGGGGACGTTGCACCGGTTTCATGACAATCGGCACGCGGTCCAGATGATAGAACCTCCCCTGGTGGGTCAGGATATCGGAGCACAGGCCTTGGAGAATAACCTGGAGCGCCTCCTGGTATCGCGGCATGGTCTCGGAAGCATCGACGCCGAACAAACTCACCTCGATGGGCGAAATTCCGCGGCCGACGCCCAGATCGAAGCGTCCGCCGCTCATCTGGTCGAGCATGCAGATCTCTTCGATCAGACGAAGCGGATGATAGAGAGGCAGCAGAAAGACCAAAGGGCCCAAGCGCAGGCGGCGGCTGCGCTGGGCAACCGCGGATAGGAAGACGGCGGGCGAAGGAGCGAATCCAAGCGGAGTTCCGTGATGCTCGGCTATGTGGTACGACTCGAAACCGCATCGGTCGTATTGTTCAACCAGCCGGAGGCGGTTCTCGAAGTGCTCAGCCACGGGTACCCCGCTGTCATCTAAATGATCGAAAATTCCAAAACGCATAAACTTCGAATCTCCCCTGCCCCACAGGCTCGAGTTGGATTGATCCCGGCCGGCAGCAAATCAGTCTACCCCATGCGCGGCCGGCATCCGCTCGCTGCTCGCAACCCCAGCCAACATCCCGTGATCGGGCCGTGATATGATCGGCGCGGTTGAGCGGCAATCCGGGAGGTTTTCATGAAGGCATTTTTCTTGATCACGACGGGTCTATTTCTGGCCGGCGGGCCATTGCTGACGCTAACGGGAGCGCAGGAAGTCACAAAGGAAAACGTTGACGGCATCGTCAATCTCCGCCGGCTGGAGACTACGGTGGCGTGCTCGGGTGCGATCAAGCCAGGATCTATCTCCAATATCAAAAAGATGGGCTTCGCTTCAATTATCAATTTGCGCGAGCCGAACGAACCCGGCGCAAATCTCGAAGACGAGCAGGCTGCGGCCAAGGCCGCGGGCATCCGGTATTACAGCATCCCCTTCAACGGGAATTCTCCGGATCCGGCGGCCGTAGATCAGTTTCTGGAGGCCATCACCCAAAACGGCAGCGAGCCCGCGTTCATCCATTGCTCCGGCGGAGGGCGGGCCGCCACCATGTGGTTTATCAAACGCATGGCCGTGGATCATTGGGACGTCGATCGCGCGGCCAAGGAAGCCACTGACCTGGGAATGAACAATCCCAAGTTGAAACAATTCGCGATTGACTATGCGCAGAATCACAAGCGTTAGGCACGGCAGTTTAACGCCCGCGGCGTAACCGGTGCGCCGCCATTGCCGCTCACCGCTGGTACACCCCCCAATATTCGCGACGTGCTCCGGAACGTTAAGGCGCGCGTAACCATACGTCGGCGAATCCCGCCAAAGATATATAATGAGGAGCGGTCGTTGTTGATAATGCGGAACTTATTGCTCGTCACACTGGTGGCCGGGGGGTTAACGGCGACGGCGCAAACCGCTGAAAAACAAGCATCAGCCGCGGTTGCTGCGAACCAGGCACTGATCAAGCGCTACTGCGCGACTTGTCATAACGAAAAACTCCGGACCGCGAAACTCGCGCTCGATGTGCTCGATCTGACCCATCCCGAAAACGATGCGCTGATTTGGGAACGGGCCATACGCAAATTGCGCGGCGGTATGATGCCGCCTCCGGGAATGCCGCGGCCGCCCGCGGACGCGGTGAATGCCTTGGCGACTTACCTGGAGACTTCGCTGGACCAGGCGGCGGCAGCGCATCCCAATCCGGGCAGCGTCCGGATTCACAGGCTGAATCGCGCCGAGTACGCCAATGCGATGCGCGACCTGTTCGGGATTCCGGTGGATGCGGCGGCGCTGCTTCCAACCGACGATATCAGCGATGGTTTCGATAACATCGCCGATGTGCTGAAGGTGTCGCCGTCGTTCCTGGATCAGTACATCATGGCGGCGCGAGCGGTGGTCAAACAGGCGATCGGAAAACCGCTGAGCAGCCAGAAGGTGAAAACGACCTTCCGCGGGATCGACCCGGATGTGCCGCTGCCTCCAGGGGCCCGCGCCGGCATCACGGCGGAGTTTGTGGCGCCGTATGAGGGCGATTACGAAATCCGGGCGGCCGGGAATCCGGTGGTGTTCACGATCGATGGGAACACGGTCGATACCAAGGCGCGGACGCACCTGAAGGCCGGAAAACACATCCTTGTTTCGGCGCTCCCCGCGCACAGTTTCACTGAAAGCGAGGGCGCGCTGTTCGGATTCATTCCCGGCGCCGCCGGAACCGGGTACGCCAGCACCGGGACCGTGCCGGGAGGCGCGCTGCTTGTGAATGGCGGCGCTCAGAACCGCGTGCGTGGGCCCGAAGTGAATATCACGGTGGACGGCCCGTTTAATCCTGTCGGTGATCCGGTCGACACGGTGAGCCGGACGCGTATTTTCGTGTGCCGCGCATCGGATCCGAAAGAAGAGACGGCGTGCGCGTCCCGCATTTTGTCGAACCTGGCCCGAAAGGCGTTCCGGCGGCCGGCTACGCCGCAGGATATGGCGCCGCTCATGCAGTTCTACAACGAAGGTCGCAAAGCAGGCACGTTCGAAGGCGGGATTGAAAACGCCTTGGTCGCGATGCTGGCGAGCGCGAAGTTTTTGTATCGTGTGGAGCCGCCGCCAGCGGGCGGCAATCCGGGCAGCGTGTACCGTCTTAACGATACGGAACTCGCGTCGCGGCTTTCGTTCTTTCTGTGGAGCAGCATTCCCGACGACGAATTGCTGGCGGCCGCCGAGCAAGGCAAGCTCAGTGATCCGAACGTGTTGGATCACGAAGTACGGCGCATGCTGGCCGATCCCCGGGCGGAAACGCTGACGACGAACTTCGCGTTCGAGTGGCTCAAGATCCGCGATATGGACGCGATGGAGCCCGACCCGTACGTATATCCCTCGTTCGACCGGCCGCTGCGAATAGCGCTGAAGCGTGAAATCGAGCTGTTCATCGACAGCGTGTTTCGCGAGGACCGTAGCGTGGTCGATCTGCTCGACGCCAATTACACGTTCGTGAACGAGCGGCTGGCGGCGCACTACGGAATTCCGAATATTCGCGGCGGCGAATTCCGGCGGGTGACCCTGGCCGACCCGGCGCGTTTCGGGTTGCTGGGCAAAGGCGCGGTCATGATGGTGACGGCGTATCCGAACCGCACGTCGCCGGTGTTGCGCGGGGCATACATTCTGGAGAGCATTTTGGGCACGCCGCCCTCGCCGCCCCCGCCGAATGTGCCGCCCTTCAAAGAAAACAAGGACGGTGAGAAGGCCAAGACGGTTCGGGAAATCCTGGAAGAACACCGCGCGAATCCAACCTGCAATGCCTGCCACGGCGTAATGGATCCGTTGGGATTCGCTTTGGAGAATTTCGATACTATCGGCAGCTACCGCACGATGGACCGGTTCACTCGCACCAAGATCGATACCGGCGGCAAGCTGGTGGACGGAACCGTGATCAGCGGGCCGAATGATCTGCACGCGGCCTTGATGAAGCGGCATGACCAGTTCGTGCAAACGTTGACGGAAAAGCTGATGACCTACGCGCTGGGGCGCGGCGTGCAGTATTATGACATGCCCAACGTGCGCAAGATCGTGAAGGATGCGGCGCGGGACAATTACCGGTTCTCGACAATCGTCAAGGGCATCATTATGACGCCGGAGTTTCAATCGAACGCGGTGGAATCGGTGCAAGCGCAGCAACCGGGGCCGAAGCAAATCGCCCGCCGGTAAAGGAGCGATCTCGATGTTCGTGACCAAGAAATACTTGACGCGGCGGACGGTATTGAGGGGCGCAGGCGTGGCCCTCGGCCTGCCTCTGCTGGATGCGATGATTCCGGCTGGTACGGCGCTGGCGGACACCGCGGCGAAGCCGACACCGCACCTCGGCTTCATCTACTTTCCGCATGGCGCGGTGCAGGATAAGTGGACGCCGAACGGGACGGGTAAGATCGAATCGTTTAATGACATCCTGAAGCCGCTTGAACCGTACAAGGCGATGACTACGGTGGTCAGCAACATCGAGAACCAGGCCCCCGTAGGCCCGGTGCACGCGCTCTCACCGGGAACGTGGCTTAACTGCGTACACCCGGCGATCAGCCAGGATCCGCATGCCGGAACCACGATCGACCAGATTGCCGCCCAACACATCGGGCAGGATACGCCCCTGCCATCGCTCGAGGTGGCGACCGAGAACCACGGCGGCGGCGGGTTCTGCGATCGCGACTACGGCTGCTCCTACGCTGCCACCATCGCGTTCCGGACGCCCACCACACCGCTGCCGATGGAGACCGATCCGCGCAAGCTGTTCATGCGGCTCTTCGGGCAGGGCGACAATGCGGCGGACCGGGCACGGCTGTCCAAGCAATATGTTTCGCTGCTCGACATGGTCGGCGGTGAAGCCAAGCAGCTGCAGGCCGTGGTAGGGCCATCGGATAAGGCGATGCTGTCAGATTACCTGGAGAGCGTGCGCGAGATCGAGCGGCGCATCCAGAAGATGGAAGCGCGAGATCTCTCGAAGGTCAACGTTCCGGATGCACCGAAGGAAGGAACCCTGCCGTTCAATCAGCGGATTGAGCTGATGTTCGATCTGGTGTCGCTGGCGCTGCAAGCCAACATGACCCGGATCTTTACTTTCATGGTGGCGGCGGAGGTGAGCGGCCAGACCTACAACTTTATCGGCGTGCCGGATGCGTTTCATCCGCTCTCGCATCATAATAACGAAGCGGCCAAGATGGAGCGGCTGGCAAAGGTGCAGACGTTCCACACGCAAGTCTTCGCAAAATTCTTGGACAAGCTGGCGAAGATGCCGGACGGGGATGGCACGATGCTCGACCACGCGCTCTTCCTCTACGGCAGTAACATGGCGAACAGCAACGCCCATAACCACTACCCGCTGCCCACTTCCATCGTGGGCGGATGGAAGTCGGTGAAGGGCGGCCAGCATATCGTGCCGCCGGAGCACACGCCGCTGGCGAACGTGCTGCTCACGTTCCTGGACCGGGCAGGAATCCCACAGGACAAGCTGGGCGACAGTACCGGCAAATTGCTGGAGGTCTAGCCACCATGAAAATGCTGCTTGTGGCGGCACTCGCCGGCCTGCCGGTGTTCGCGGCGGAGATCGCCGGTTCGAGCCACGCGCTTGTGAATGCGATCCGAGAGGGCCGGCGGACGGCGGCGCTCGATATGATCGACAAGAAAACCGCGGATGTGAACGCAGCGGAGGCCGATGGCTCGACACCTTTGCTATGGGCAGCGCACGCCAACGACGCGGATCTGGTCGCGCGGCTGTTAAAGGCAGGTGCGCAGCCGAACACGCGAAACCAGTTGGGGTCGACGCCGCTGGAGGAAGCGGCGTTCAACGCGAACACTCAAGCGATTCGCGCCCTGCTCGAGGCAGGGGCGGATCCTGACACCTTCGGCGCCGACGGGCAGACGCCCCTTATGCTGGTGGCGCGGACGGCGAATGTCGAAGCGGCGAAGCTTCTGCTGGACAAAGGTGCGAATCCCAACGTACGCGAAAAGCAGCGCGGACAGACCGCGTTGATGTGGGCCGCCGCCAACAGCCAGGGCGCCATCGTGCGCGAGTTGTTGGCGCGCGGGGCGGAGCCGGATACGGCTTCCGACACGGATCTGATGACGCCGCTGGTGAGCGGCGAGCCGCGCGCGCAGCCGCGTCCCCCGGGCGGTATGACCGCCCTTCTGTTTTCGGCCCGTGAAGGCTGCATGGAATGCGTGAAGGCCCTCGTCGACCAAGGCGCGAAGCTCGACTTGGCCGATCCCGAGGGCGTCACGCCCCTCATTTTGGCCGTGTTCAACACGCATTTCGATGTGGCCAGGTTCCTCGTGGACCAGGGTGCCAACGTCAACAAGTGGGACTGGTGGGGTCGAACGCCGTTGTACCTGGCGGTGGACTACAATACCCTGCCGCATGGCGGTCGGGCGGATCAACCGTCGCTGGATGAAACGCTGCCCATCGACCTGATCCGGCTTCTGCTGGAGAAGGGTGCCAATCCAAATGCACAATTGAAGCTGTTTCCGCCGTACCGCGCCACAGGGAACGATCGTGGGTTAGACACCATGATCCAGGTAGGAACCACTCCTTTGCTCCGCGCGGCAAAGGCGCTGGACGCGCCGGCCATCCAGCTGCTTCTGGAGCACGGGGCAATCGTCGATTTGCCAAACAGCCAGGGCTGGACGCCGATGGTGGCCGCCGCCGGCGCGGGGTCGGTTGACGCCGACACGCGCGGCTACTTCACGACCTCGGATGTCCAGGAGCGCGCGATTGCTTCCTTGGAGCTGTTGCTGGCGCATGGCGGCGCGCTGAACGGCCGCGCGGGCCGCCTTGGCCAGACTCCGCTGCACGGCGCGGCCTTTTGGGGCTGGAATAAAGTAGTCGAATACCTGTTGAGCAAGGGCGCCGACATCAACGAAACCGATACGCGCGGGTATACGGCCATCGATTACGCGATGGGGCGCGCGGCCGGCAACAGCCGCGGCGGGCAGCGGAAAGACGTCCACGAAGATACCGCCGAGTTGCTGGCCAAGCGCGGAGCGGTTCCCGGGACTCCCGCCCCCGAACCTGCGCGCGGCGGCAATCGGGGCGGGGCCGGACGCTAACATGAGCCGCCGAACAGTTTTTTGGATCGGCCTGTGCGCGGCCCTGGCTGCGGTTTGCTCGGCCCAGCAAGGACATCCTCTCACCGGCACTTGGTCGGGAGACTGGGGTCCGACGGCCACGCAGCGGAATCCAATCACTCTGGTCATGAACTGGGACGGCAAGAACGTCACCGGGCTGATCAATCCCGGTCCGGACGCCATTCCGATTACGAGCATCTTTGTGGACGTATCCACGTGGACAGTGCGTATCGAAGCCGATACCAAAGATGCCAAACCGGCGCACATCTCGGCGGAAGGCAAGCTGGAAGACTTGGGATCCTATCACCGCACCATCACTGGGACCTGGCAGCAAGGGGCTGCGAAGGGCGATTTCAAGATCACGCGGGATTAAGCGATGAAGCACACTACTCTCTTCATCCTGTTCGCGATCGGGGCCCTCGCGCAGCACGCGGCCACTTACGATTCCGAACGGAGGGTCACGTTGCAGGGTCCCGTCACGCGGATCGAATGGGTCAATCCGCGCGCTTATTTGTTTGTCGATGTCAGGGACAACACCGGCACAATCGAAAACTGGGCGGTGGAGTTCGGCAATCCGCTCGAACTGGAACGGGTTGGGTGGAAACCGAATGCGGTGAAAGTTGGCGACGTGGTCGCGGTCGAAGGCATTCCCGCGCGCGGCCCTGCCAGGCAGGCGCTGGCGACATCTCTAGTGCTGGCCGGCAGCGGGAAGAAACTGTCTCTCTCGTCTTCGCCGCGCCGCGCCGCGCCGCGTTCCCAACCGGCGCCGCGCTGGCCCGATGGGCGTGTCCGGCTCGGGCCGCCGCCCGGCAAGACGGGATATTGGGGCGCGCCGAGCGCGACGGTGCTGGTTGAAAACACGGCCGCCAAAATCCCCATGAGCGCGGAGGGGCTTTTGAAGAACATCGCCGACGCGGATAAGGTGGCGCCGTTCCTGCCCTGGGCGAAAGCGGTTTACGAATATCGCCAGCGGACCCTGCTGAAGGACGATCCGGTGGAGCGCTGCCTGCCGCCCGGCGGACCGCGCGCATTCCAGACGCCCAACGGGTTCCAATTTCTCGAACAGCGGGAACTCGGACGAATCCTGGTGATGTTCGGAGGTGGCGACCGCAATTGGCGCGTGATTTACACCGACGGCCGGAAGCAGGGCGAACCCGATGAGGTCGTACGCGGCTATTACGGAAACTCGGTGGGCCGATGGGAAGGCGATCGCCTGATGGTCGATGTCATCGGATTCAACGAACACTTCTGGATGACCGCCGGCGGCCTGCCCCACACCGAGGCCCTGCACCTGACGGAACGGTTTTCGCGGCCGGACTTCAATACCCTCAAGTACGAGGTGACAGTGGATGATCCCCGGACATATACTAGACCCTGGACCGGGGCCTGGACGGTCCAGTGGGTCCCCGATCAGGATATTCAGGAATATTTCTGCGAGGAGAGTGCGGAAGCGACTTTTACCCGCTGACTCGCCGGGAGAAATGCGTATGAGACTCAATCCCTTCGCTTACGTCGCGGCGCTAGGTCTGACGATGCTGGCTGTCACGCCGGCTGCCGCCCATCACTCCTTTGACGTCGATTACGACACGACCAAGGTGGCGAACCTGACGGGAGTGGTGACGAAGCTCGACTGGACCAATCCGCACGCCTATCTATCGATCAGCTTCAAGGACGAAAGCGGCGCGGCCAAGACCGTGGCCATCGAACTCGGCCCCCCATATGCCTTGACACGCGGCGGCTGGAAGCGGGATACCGTCAAGATCGGCGACAAAGTCACCGTGGAAGAAGCGGCCCTTTCCAAAGACGGGAGCCCGCGCGCCGGGGCGACGCAGAATACGAAGCTCGTGTTGAGTAGCGGCGAAAAGCTGCCGATGCGTTGACATGCGCACGTCCGTCCATCGTTGGCCCATTCGCGCGGCGCTGTGCTGCCTGATTGCGGCGGCAGGAGCCCAAGAGAAGAAGCCTTCGGCGAGTGGTGCTGCGGTCCAACCATCGGAGCCGGCGCCGCGCGGCCCCGATGGGCATGTGAACCTCGGCTCGACTCCCGAGACAAAAGGTTACTGGGAAGTGCGGCCGGGCTTGGGCGGGTTTCCCCGCGCCGCCGATGTGCCCTTTCAGCCTTGGGCCCGCGCGGTCTATGCTTACCGTCAGCGAACGAACGGAAAGGACTCGCCGTTAGTGGCTTGCAAAGCGGCGACCGGTCCCGCCTTCTTTAATGCGCCGGGGTTCGAGATTGTCGACGCGCCGGAGCAGAAGAAGATTTTCATCCTCAATATTGCGGGGCCTCATTCCTGGCGCGTCATATTCATGGACGGTCGGCCCCATCCCACCGGCGAAGCCCTGCGGCCCACCTTTTTGGGCCACTCAGTCGGGCACTGGGAGAGCGACACCCTGGTGATCGATACGGTCGGCCTCAACGAAAAGCAGTGGCCGGTGGGATCGTACCCAACCACCTCGCAACTGCACCTGACCGAGCGAATCGCGCGGCCCAACTTACGCACTCTGAGCTACGAAGCGACCATTGACGACCCGGGCGCTTATACGAAACCCTGGACGGTCCGCTGGACCATCAATGAGAAGACCGCTTCGTCGTGGATTGCCGGCGGTGAGATCTTCGAATACATCTGCGAGGACGCCGGACGGTAGCGCGTTCGGACAGTCGCAGAGCTGGTCAGCGTAAATTTTCGTCCGAAATATCCAATTTCTGCATAGGGGCCGTGCAGAACTTGGACGTCCCGCCTTTAGCTCGCAGACGCAGTCATAGTACGTGTGGAACTCAGATCCTCAGCAGGAGCTTCAGCGGCAACCGGCTCCGTGTGCGCGCGGAATTCATGCCGGAGTATGCTGATCGTGGTGAAATTCCCGTCGGCACGAATCGTCCTACCAAGCACATGCAGATCCATTTCCACCCGGTTCTTCACGCGGATCGGCCAGGTAATGTCCAACTCGACAACCATGCCGATCGGGAGGCGCGCTTCGGATTCCAGCAGCACGGCACTAGTGGATATGCTCTTAGTGCGGCCACTGCCAGTCAGCAGGGCGCGTTCACCATTTCTCAGGCGATATGCAACCGGGGTTGTAATCGGGTATGAGCGATCTTCTAAGGATGCTCCAGCGCCAGCTTCATTGTGAACGGTGAGCGACATGCCGCAAGCTTAGCAATTCTGCTGCCCATTAGTGGGAAAGATCTGCGCTGACGACTGTCAACGCAAAAGGTCATTCGCCTCAGTGTACGGGACAGCACCACCAAGCATCCGCGTATAGGTCCCGGCGTCGCGCAGTTCTTCGGCGATAGCACGCATCAACGACATCGAAGCGCGCATCGGTCCGGAGCCAAGACTGACCCGTGCCACGCCGAGTTGCTCCAGCCGGGAGATCGGCGGGGTCCCCGGCCCGGCGAGCACGTTCACGGGGGCTTTTACCGCCTCTACCAGTCTTCGGATGGTCTCTTCATCGCGAACCGCCGGGACAAACACACAGTCCGCGCCGGCATTCCTGTACGCAAGAACGCGCTCGACGGTGCGATCGAAGCGGGTGGCGGCGTCGCCGATCTGCTCGAGGTAAATGTCGCAGCGAGCATTGAGCACGACGGGTACGCCCAGGCGCTCACCGGCGCGGCCAACCGCCCGGATCTTTTCAATCTGCTCGGCAAGATTCACGAGCTTGCCGGACTGAAAATCTTCGAGGTTCATTCCGACACCCCCGGCCGCAACCAGACCGGCCACGGTCTCCTCGATGTCGCTAAAGCCCGCCATGACGTCGGCGCTCACAGGCACCGAGGTGACGCGGGTGATGCGCCGCACTTGGCCGAGCATTTCGCCGAGGGGCATGGCTTCGGTATCCGGATATCCCAGCGAGAAAGCCACTCCCGCGCTGCTGGTCGCGATGGCCGGAAAACCGGCGCGTTCGACCATGCGGGCGCTCGCTGCGTCCCACACGTTGGCGATCCGCAAAATCGATGGACCGCGATGCAGGTCCCTCAGCAGTACCGCTTTGTCCGCTTGAGTCATCGAGCCTATCATAGCTGGCTCGGAACATACGATCGAAACGCACACGAGTGTGCGAATGCCGGTTTATGTGCGCGCCCGATGAGTTCCTGGGGAAGAACGTGCTCGGCAAGGAGAGGGCGCGGCGCGCCTTGATGTTTGAAAATCTACGGGAGTAACTGGATGAATTGGCAACGCTCGATCATATCTGCCGTAACAACACTAAGCTTCGGATTTCTACTTATCACTTCCAACACATTCGGCCAGGACCCAAACCAGGGTCAGATTCCATTCCCCAACCGGCCGCTTTCCGGCGACCCGTTTGACGCGGTTTTGCAAGGCAGCGGCTATCCGGAGGCGCCGGCGTGGTCGGGCCCGCTCAGCGAAATTGAAAAAGCGCAGCAGCAGATGCAGAGGGACAGCGTACCGTCCTTTGTGCCTGAGGCCGGGCGGCCGGCGCCGGAAGTCGGCGGCTCAGACGCGGTTTCCGTGGCGCAACTCCGCCATCCGCTCACCGGCAAGGGGCTGAAGCTGATCAAGAAGGTGGAGTCATATCTAAAGCTCGGGCAGCGCGCCAAGGCCAACGAGCAGTTGGTCGAGGCATTCAAAGTGCCCTCGGCCGCGCCGTACGCGCACGCAATCCTGGGAACCGAATATCTGCAGGACGGTCGTCCGGGCGCGGCCGTGCCGGAGTTGGAAGACGCCGCCCGGGTTCTGCCGCTTGCCAGCGTCCATTCGAATCTCGGCTATGCTCTGTGCTTGACCGGTCATGCAGAGCGCGGCCGGGAGGAGTTGAAACAGGCCTTGCGCCTCGACGGCGATTCGGCGCCGGCGCGTTTTTTGCTGGGAGTCGCGCTGCTCAATGAGAAGTCCCAGCACAAGGAAGCGGAGTACAACCTGAACCTCGCGCAGAAAAAGGTTGCTCCGGCGCACTTGGCGTTGGCGGTTTGCCGCCTCCGCGACGGAGACAAGGATGCCGCGGAGAAACACGTCCGCGAGTTTCTTGGGCCCAACCAGGACCTGTATTTCAATGTCGTGTGGAACTGGGCCACGGCCGCGGCGGCGAATTCGCATCCCGCCCGCGCCTTTGGATTCCGCGACGCGGATTCGGATTGACCGAGCGCCGGAACTGCGAGTCTGCGGCGCGATCGCTAATCCGCCTTGGCCGGTCGCGCCACGAAGCGGTAGCCCACCCCGCGCACCGTCTGCAGGTGACTCGGCCGGCGGGGATCGTCTTCTATATATCGGCGCAACCGCACCACGAAGTTGTCGATCGCGCGCGTATCGGTGTCCTCATGCAGGCCCCAGACCTCCTCGAGCATCGCTTTTCGAGACACGGGCTTGTTTTCGTGTTGAATCAGATAGCGCAACAGGTTCGCCTCCATCAGCGTCAGCGGAAAGACCTGGTCGCGGACACGCAGCTCCAATAAATCGAAGTGGACCGACTTGTCGCCGAACGTAAACGTCTCGCGCTGGGGCTCGGGCGGCCGCGGTTGCGTCGCGTCGGCGCGCAGCCATTCGCGCCGGCGCAGGAGACCCTGAATGCGCGCCATCAGGATGGCCAGATCGAACGGTTTGGTGAGATAGTCGTCCGCTCCGGCGGCGAACCCTTTCAACACGTCGCCCGGGTGCCCGCGCGCCGTCAAGATGAGTGTCGGGATGAATTGGCCAGCCTGCCTCATCTCGGACATGATGGTGAAGCCGTCTTTGCCGGGCAGCATCACGTCGAGCACCACAATGTCAACCGGAGGCGATTGCGCCGTCAGCACCTGTTGCGCAGCCTCGCCCGTCGCGACGACCTGCACCTCATATCCTTCGGCCTCGAGATTGAAACGCAGTCCATCGGCCAGATGCTGCTCGTCTTCCACAATCAGGATGCGGCTCATTTGACGATCGGGAATTGAAGCAGGAACGTGCTGCCGCGGCCCGGGCCTTCGCTCTCCGCCCAAACGCGGCCGCCATGACGTTTGGCCACCGACCGGACAATGAACAGGCCGAGACCGGTGCCTTTCACGCGTGTCGCCAGCGGCCCCGGCACTCGATGGAAGCGTTTGAAAATGCGCTTCAGCTCGGTTCGCGGAATGCCGGCCCCTTCATCCTTTACGCGCAGCGACACATACTTGCCCGCCACCGTATCGATTTCCACAATCACATGCACCTGGTCCCCGGAATATTTGACGGCGTTCTCGATGAGATTGGAAACTGCTGCTTCGACTTCACCAGGGTCGCCAAGAATGGGGGCCGTCGGACCGGGCCGGAATTCGAGCGCGCTTTCCGGCACATGGTGCGCCGTCCGGATGCGCGCCAGGCATTGTTCTACCACCGCGCTCAATTCGATGGGAACCCGCTGTAACTTGCGCCGCGCGGAACCGGCGCGGCCGGTCCGCAGGACCTGCTCGATGGTGGCCAGCAGCCGGTCGCTATCCTCGAGCATGATGCGGTAGAACTCGTTCCGCTTCGCCTCCTCGACCGGATGCGTCTGCAGCGTCTCCAGGAACAGGCGGATGGAGGCCACTGGTGTCTTCAGCTCATGCGTGACGGCGTTGATGAAGGCGTCGTGCTGCTCGTTTCGCCGGATTTCCCGAACCAGGAAAATCGTATTGAGGACCACGCCGGCGATGATGATCGCCAGCAGCAGCACTCCCAGCAGGAGCAGAATGCCGGTGCGCCAGTTGAGCAGCACCCAACCGATGTACAGGAGAAGGATGATGAAGATCAGCGCCGCACCCAGCGCGATAAAGAGGGCGATCGACCTTTTCCGGCCGCTGACCATGTTTCCAGCTTAGCCCAGCGGCAACGCGCACCGCCGAGAACACCGCTGGTCGTTAGGCGGCTTCGGTTTCGGGAACCGGGGCGGTGACGCGGGCTACCTTGACCCCTCTGGCGATCCGCAAAAAGCGCAGAAGTTTGATCGTCAGCCAGGAGATATCAAACTCGTACCATGCCAGGCCGTGCCGGGCCGAGGTCGGGTGGGCGTGATGGTTGTTGTGCCAGCCTTCGCCAAACGTGAGCAGCGCCACCAACCAGTTGTTGCGCGAGTCGTCCCGCGTCGCGAAACGGCGCGAGCCCCACATGTGCGTGATCGAGTTGACTGCCCAGGTAAAGTGAAGCCCGGCGACGATGCGCAGGCAGCCGGCCCATAAGAAGGTGGAAACCCCGCCGA
>DATGII010000278.1:0-12783 GCA_035295805.1 Bryobacteraceae bacterium
ACGCGGTGCCGGACCTCAATTTTTTGAGCATGCTGCTGCGCCAGCGGTCGGAGCGCGGACGGCTCACCGAGCTGAACGAATTTCTCGCGCAATACATTCCGCGGCAGCAGAAAATCGAGCGTGTGAAAACACTGGCGCCCACGAACGGACACGCCGGGAAACCCGCGGGGATCTAAATGCTGGAAGCAGTCCGGGACACAAAGCGCCCGCGCCGAGCGGCATCATTTTGCGTCTCGGCGTCGATTCACGGCATGGTGCTGGGCTGGGTGGCGTTGGCGCCGCTGGTGCCGCCGGCCCGGCCGAGCCTGTACGACCAGGAGATCCGTCCTTACGAAAATAAAATCGTCTGGTACAACCTAAGTGAACGGCTGCCGGATATCAGCCCGCCGGAGCGTGACACGCGGCCGCCGCGGGCGCGGCGCCAATCGCAGCAGACGCTGGTGGCAGGACCTCGGGATAATCAGCGGCCGCAGCTGATCTGGAGGCCGGCGCCGGAGATCGGGCCGGCGGCGCCGGTACCGGCTCCGAACGTGGTGGCGCTCACGCCGGCGGCGGGTCCATTGCGCGATTTCACGCTGCCCGCGGAGCTGGCGCGGCCGAGATCCGCCGACCCGGCGCTGCCGGATGCGCCCGCAGTGGCGATCGTGGACTTGAAACCGGTGCCGCTGGCGGCGCCGGCGCGGCCCCAGCCGAAGCCCTTCCAACCGCGCGTGGAGGAGCGTCCCGCGAGTGCTCCGGCTGAGTTGCCCGCGGCGCCAGAGCTCGCAATGGCAGTGGATCGGGCGACAAACACGCCGCTGCTGCCTCCGATTCAACCGGCGCGGCGCACATTCATTCCGCCGCTGGAAGCCACGCACGCACCGTTGCCGCAGGTTGCGGGTCTTCCGGCCGCTCCATCGATCGGGGTTCCGGGCGCGAGTGCGATTCCGCTGCCGGCGGGGACGACGCCGCGGCCGTTGCGGCCGTTTGCCGCGCCGGCGCCGCAGAAGCAGGAGGGGCCGGCCGCCGCGCTGGCCGAAGCGCCGGCGGTGGCGAACCGGGCTTCGGAAGCGGCGCTGGCGATCGTGAGTCCATTTCCCGTGCGCGAAGCGCCCGTGCCCACTCCACGCTCGTCGCAAACCGCGGGCTTTTCCCAAGGTCCTCAACCGCGCGACGATGGCGCCGATTCGAGCGCGCAGGCCAGCCAACTAACGGTGCCGGGCCTGTTGGTCCGCAACGGATCGAAGGATGGGGAGCCTGCGCTGATGGCGGCGCTGGAACCGCCCACTTCGCGGGCGAACCTGGCGGCAGCCGCGCGCTCGATCCAGCCGGGAGTGGCGGGAACGGCAGCGGATCCCTCGCTGGCCCATATCACGGCGGCGCCCGACCCGCGCCTGGCCGGCCGCACCGTGTACGGCATGGCCGTCCAAATGCCCAATATCAGCAGCTACTCGGGAAGCTGGCTTATCTGGTTCGCGGAGCGTGATCCGGCGCGCGGGCAGCCCGCCGGGAGTATGCAAGCACCGTCGCCGCTGCGCAAAGTGGATCCCAAGTACTTTCCGGCGGCGCTGGACGAGAAGGTGGAAGGCAAGGTGCGGCTGGCGGGAGTGATTCGCAAGGACGGGCACGTGGACCATATCGAGCTGCTGCAACATCTCGACGAGCGGCTCGACGAGAGCTCGCTCCAAGCGCTCGGAAAGTGGGAATTCGAGCCCGCGCGGCGCAACGGCGCGGCTATCGAAGTCGACGCCGTGTTTGAGATTCCCTTTCACCTCGCTCCGAAAGCCGCCAAATAGACGAATGCGCCTGCACCTGATCATTGATGCGGACGACACGCTCTGGGAAAACAATATCTACTTCGAGCGCGCGTTCGAAGAATTTGTCCAGTTTCTGGACCACTCGTCCATGACGCCGCGCGAGATCCGGGACGTGCTCGACGAAATCGAGGCGACGAACGCCAGGATTCACGGCTACGGCTCGCTCAATTTCGGGCGCAACCTGAAGCAGTGCTATCAGCACCTGTCGGAGCGCGAAGTGCGGGAAGAAGATCTGAAGACGGTGATCGGATTCGCCGAGCGAATTCTGGAATGCCCGATGGAAGTGATCGAGGGCGTGCCGGAGACGCTCGAGTACTTATCGCTCAGGCATGACCTGACGCTATTCACAAAAGGGCATCCCGATGAGCAGCGGCTGAAAGTAGACCGCTCGGGGCTGGGGGTATTTTTCCAACACACGGCGATTGTGCGCGAAAAAGACACGAAGGCGTACCGGGACCTGGTGGCGGAAAGGCAACTCGATCCGGACCGGACGTGGATGATCGGCAACAGCCCGAAGTCCGATGTGAACCCGGCGATGGCGGCAGGGTTGAACGCTGTGTTTGTGCCGCACGCGCACACCTGGGTGTTGGAGAAGGAGGAGATCCGGGCCGGCAAGGGGCGGCTGCTGATAGTGGAGCGGTTCTCGGACCTACGCGATCATTTCTGAGATCAGCCGAGCACCTGCCGGGCCGTGAGCGCGATCAGCAGCGCGGCTGCGCCCAGGAACGTGCCGAAAGGCAATTCATAGGTGGCAGGATCTTGGCCGGTGATCTTGATGTAACCGTAGCCGATCACCGAACCGGCAATCGACCCCAGCACTAACGTGTACAAGGCGCCGCCAAAGCCGAGGAAGCTTCCGACCATCGCGATCAGCTTCACGTCGCCCAGGCCGAGGCCTTCGCGGTGACGGACTTTCTCGTAGACCCAACCGGCCAGCCAGAGAAAGGAGGGGGGAAGCGCCGCGCCCATCACGGCCTCCATGAGCGACAAGCTGCGCGGGCTGAATTCGACGTGGGTAATCAAGGGAAAGAGGCCGGCGAGGCTGGGTGGGACCTGCACGAAGATGGAAAGAACCAGGCCGACGACGGTGCCGCCGATGGTCAGCTCGTCGGGCAGGATGCGCTCTTCAACGTCGGCAAAAATGAGGCCGACCAGAATGGCGCCGAAGACGCACATCTTCAACGCCGCCAGATCGGCGCCGTAGATCCAGACGAACGCAAAAAACAGCAGGCCCGTTCCCAACTCGACCACAGGATAGCGGAGCGGGATGCGGGCGCCGCAATAACGGCATTTCGCGCCGAGCATCAAGTAACTGACCAGCGGAATATTGTCATGCCATGCGATGGTTTTTTCACACGACGGGCAATGCGAGCGAGGCCGGACAACGGAGAGATCGCGCGGCCAGCGATAAATACAGACGTTCAAGAAACTGCCGATGATCAAGCCGGCAAGGAGAGCGAGAATAGCTGCAGTCAAGCGAGCACCTGGCGATAAACTTCCATGGTACGGCGAACCATGCGGTCGGCGGTGAAATTTTCTTCGACGGTGCGGCGGGCCGCCTGGCCGAGGCAGGCGGCGTAGTCGGGCCGCTCGGCCAGGCTGTGGATCGCGGCGGCGACGGCTTCGACGGCATTCTCCACGAGCAGCCCGTTCTCGCCGTGCCTGATAATTTCGGGCAAGCCGCCGATTTTGCTGGCGATCACCGCCACACCGGCCGACATCGCCAGCAAAACGGCGGAGCCGAGGCCCTCGGTGTGCGTGATATAGACAAAGACGCCGGCGTGGACGAGGTCGCGCTCCAGATCGGTGGTGAGGCGCAGCGGTACAGCGGACAATTGCGCGGCTTGCAAGGCCAGGGAAGCGCCTTTCTGAGAGTCGGCGGTGTTATCGACTGCGAGGACGGCGGTTCCCCAACTTTTGTCGAGAAGCGGCACGCCATCATGGATCACGGTGATCTTCTCGTCGGGGACGCCCCCCTGCCGCAACACGGACCGGACGTGCTGGGAAACGGCAATAAAGGAACGGGCGCGGCGGTACTTCCAGGGCGCGCTGATCGGAAATGCCACGCGGCGGGAAACCACCAGCGGCGCGCGGCGCGCGGGCAGGGCGAGAGTATGGCTCCGCGCATCGTGCGTATGGACGAGATCATGACGGCGAGCCAGATCGAGCGTCCGCAAGAGGCCGAGGGGTTCCACGCGCCAGCCATTCCGACGCGCCATTTCGAATAACGGAGCAGCGGGGCGCGCCAGCAACGTGCACTCGACGCCGGCGGCGGTCAAGCCTTCGATCAGCCGCAGCACCTGCCACTGGCCTCCGCGCATTTCTCTGCCGGAATCGAGGTGCAGGATCTTCATCCGCTCATGTTTCTCGCTTTAGAGTATTTCAGGAATGTGTAGAAAGCCGCCATGTAGGCGATAATCACGCCTTCGAACCCGTCCAGAAAACCGCGCTGGAGAAAATAAGTTTTGACGAACGTAAAGGGCGGGTCGAGCAGCAAACGCCAGAGGCCGATGGGAACCTGGCGCGCGGCGAGATCCTGCGCCGCCAGCGTGGTGTAGCGGTCGAGCGATTTCAAATGCTCGGAGAGAGAATCGCAGGTGAAGTGAAGAATGTTGGAATTGAGGTGGCCCACGCGGCCTTCGGGCCGGACGCTCTCATGGACGACATCGCCGACCCACTTCGCCTTGGCGCGATGGTAGAGGCGCACCTTGCGGTCGGGATACCAGCCGGAGTGAAAGATCCAACTGCCGAGATAGCGCGCCAGGCGCGGCATGGTGTAGGCGTCACACTTCGGACCTTCCTTTTTGAGGTGCCAGATCTCGGCCTCAAGCGCTTCGCTCAGGGCTTCGTCGGCGTCGAGAGAGAGGATCCAATCGTGAGTGGCTTGCTCGGCGGCCCAGTTTTTCTGGCCGGCATAGCCGCGCCAGCCGGCTTCGATGACGCGCGCGCCGAGTTTTTCGGCGAGCTCGACTGTGCGATCCACCGAACCGCTATCGAGGATCAGAATCTCATCGCAGCAGCGCAAGCTCTCGATGGCACGCGCGATGTTCCGTTCCTCGTTGAGCGTGATGATGGTCGCCGTGATTTTCATGGCGGCTCAGATTCCGCCGGTCATGATCGGGGCGGGCATGAAGCAGAGCACAAAAATCACCATCGCGATCCAGCCGAGCTTGCGGCGGCCGGCGCCAAGATCGCTGGCATCGTAGATGACCGGATGGCGGCGCCCCATCCAGAACAGCACGATGGCCCACAGCAGCCATACCCACCAGAACAGCGCCAGAGGCACCAGGGCGATGATGGCGATGAGCGAAATGCGCCGGTGTTTTTCGCCTACCAGGGAGTAGAGAATGTGGCCGCCATCGAGCTGGCCGATGGGTAACAGGTTGAGCGCGGTGGCAAAGATGCCGATCCAGGCCGCGCGCGCCACGGGGTGGAGGTAGATATCGGCATCCTTCGCCGCGGGGAAAATCGCGTGCTGCAGCAGCCATTGCAGCAGCGGCACACCGAAGTGGATGCTGCCTTGATCGTCGATGCCCGGTATGACTTTGGAAAACGCGAGCCCGACTCCGAGCGCGGGCAGCAGGAAGACGAAACCGGCCAGAGGCCCGGCCACGCCGATGTCGAACAAAATCCGCTTGGTATAAATTGCCGAGCGGATCCGAATGAAGGCGCCGAAGGTGCCGATGAGGGAGGGGGCCGGCAGGAAATAGGGCAGGCTGGCATCCACGCGGTAATACATACAAGCCAGATAGTGGCCGAACTCATGCGCCAGCAGAATGGCCGCCAGCGTGAGCGAGAACGGCAATCCGGCAAACAACAGGGCGGGATGGCGCCAAACGCTGATGTAGGTATCGAAGCTGTGCTCTACATCAAAAGGCAGATTGCGATCAAAATCCGTCTGCAGGGCGACACCGACCATGGTGGTGGTCAGCATCGTCAGGAGGAATAGAAGGCCGTGCAGCCAATAGCGGTCGCGCGGGCGCGCCACCTCGGCAAAGTACTCCGCACCCACGCCGGGCTCCGCGTAGGAGGGATAGGGCGCAGGAGAAAAATCCTGGGATGACACGATACGGGGACAAACCGCCGCTTACTGCAGCGTCTGCAACTCCTTGCCGGGCTTGAAGCGCACGGCCTTTCCGGGCGGAATGGAAACTTCGGCGCCAGTTCGCGGATTCCGTCCGATGCCGGTTTTACGGGGCTTCACGTTGAAGACGCCGAAGCCGCGCAGCTCGATGCGGTCACCCTGCTCGAGAGCCTTCTTCATGGATTCGAAGACGGTCTCGACCGCCATTTCCGCTTTGGTTTTAGTAATTCCGGTCCGGTTGACCACTTCGTTAATAATGTCCAGCTTGATCAAGTCAGGCCTCCTCCTGCGGCACGGGGCGAGCTGGTTCCCGCTATCGACAACCACATGATAGGATTGAATTTATCTCAATGTCAAGCGAGTCGACGAAGACCCGGGCAGAAGATGTTTCCAGCGAGGACTTCCGCCGGGCCTGCGGCCGCTTTGCCACCGGTGTCGCAATCGCTTCCGTGATGGACGAAGCGGGTACCGCGCACGGGCTGACTGTCAGTTCGTTCACTTCGGTGTCGCTCAATCCACCGTTGCTGCTGATCTGCCTGGGGCAGGAAGTGACGATGATCGAGGCGTTTCGGCGCGCGCCGTACTTTGGAATCAACATATTGCGGGAACAGGACCGGGAACTTTCCCAGCGTTTCGCAACCAAGGGCCTGGACCGGTTTAACGGCATCGGATGGCGGCCGGGCCGCACGGGCGTTCCGCTGATCGATTCCGCGCTCGCGACGATTGAGTGTGAGACCTATCAGCGGTTCGGGTCGGGCGACCACGACATTCTGGTGGGCCGGGTGGTGGGAACGCGGGTCGAGGAAGGCACACCGCTCCTCTATTACGCGAGCCGCTACCGGAAGCTGGCGTTAGACTGAATTGGTGGCCCATCCTCTTTCTTATCTCACCGATCAACTGAACCAGTGGCGGCAGGAAGGCACGTACCAGCGGCTGCGCGTGCTGGAATCGGAGAGCGCGGCGGAATCGCGATTCGACGGCAAGAACGTCATCAATCTGGCTTCGAACAATTATTTGGGGCTGACGACGCATCCCAAATTGCGCGAAGCGGCGCTCGAGGCGACGCGCAAATACGGGGTCGGCTCGGGCGCGGTGCGGACCATCTCGGGTACGATGTCGCTGCACATGGAATTGGAAGAGCGCATCGCGGCGTTCAAGCATGTGGAAGCGTGCGTCGTGTTTCAATCGGGCTTCGCGGCCAACGCCGGGACCGTTTCGGCGATTCTCGGCCCGGAAGACCACATCATTTCCGATGAGCTGAACCACGCCAGCATCATCGACGGCTGCCGGCTCTCGCGCGCCAAGATCCACGTATTTGTGCACAAGGAGGTGGCGGCGGCAGAGCGCATCCTCGCGGAGCTTGACGGCACTCCGGGACGTAAGCTGCTCATTACCGACGGCGTTTTTTCCATGGACGGCGACATCGGTCCGCTGCCGGGGCTGGTCGAGGCGGCGGAGAAGCACGGCGCCATCATGATGGTGGATGACGCGCATGCTTCGGGCGTGCTGGGGCGCAACGGACGGGGGACAATCGACCACTTCGGCGTGCACGGGCGCGTGCAGGTGCAGGTGGGGACACTGTCGAAAGCGATCGGGGTACTGGGCGGGTATGTGTGCGGCAGCCGCGACCTGATCGAATTCCTTTATCATCGCGCCCGGCCGTTTTTGTTCTCGACCTCGCACCCGCCGGCCGTGGCGGCGTCCTGCATAGCGGCGTTCGAAGTGCTGGAACGTGAACCAGAACGCATTCAGAGTCTATGGGATAACACGAAATACTTCAAGGCCGGCTTGATGTCCGCGGGATACAACACCGGGACGAGCGAGACGCCGATCACGCCGGTGATTGTCGGGGAAGCGAAGCAGGCGCACGAACTGTCGCGCGCGCTGTTTGAAGAAGGAGTGCTGGCTACGGGAATCGGTTTTCCGACGGTGCCGAAGGGCAAGGCGCGGGTGCGGACGATCGTGACGGCCACGCATACGCGGGAAGAACTCGACCGGGCTCTGGAAGCTTTCCGCAAGGTCGGGAAGAAGCTGGCGCTGGTGAGCTAACCGCGGCGCAGGACAGCAAGACCGGAGCCGGCGCCGATGAGCAGACCACCGGCTACCCGGTTCGTCCAAGCCGCGTACCGAGGCTGGCGCGCCAAAGCCGAGGCGCGGCCGGCGGCGAGGCCGTAGCCGGATAAGACGCAGAACTCGATCACTACCGAAGTCACGCCCAGGATCGCGACCTGGGGGATCACAGGGTGACGCGGATCGATGAATTGCGGCAACAGCGCGGTAAAGAAAATGAGTGCTTTGGGATTCGACATCTGCACCACAAAACCATCGGCGAGTAGGCGGCGCGTCTTTTTTTGCGGCATGTCGGCGATCGAGAGCACTTCAGACTTGCCGAACACCGCGCGCAGGCCGAGGACAATCAGGTACGCGGCACCGGCCCATTTCACAATGAAGAACAACGTATAGGAAGCTACCAACAGGGCGCCGAGACTTGTCGCCGAGAGCGCAAAGTAGACGGTGTTCGCGGCGAGAATGCCGAGGCTCGAGGCCAGGCTGCGGCGCGGGCCGGCGCGCAGAGCGCTGGAGAGCACGAACAGCACCGCTGGTCCCGGCGTCAGGCACAGAACAGTCTCGGTGGTGAGGAAGATCCACCAGGTGGTCCAGTTCATGGCCGTTTCCGGATTTCCTCGACCGCCGCGCATGCGGAGATCGGCAACAAACGAGCCAGCGGCATGCCCACATTATAGTCCCGGGCCTCGCATGCTACGCTCGATTTGACATGAATCACGCGGGGTTTGATCTGGCGGCCGCGGCCCGCCAGGAAATGATCGATCACGGTTTTCAGCCGGACTTTCCGGCGGGTGTGGCGGAGCAACTCGCCGGGATTAACGGGCGGCCGGATCCGTCACTGCGCGACCTGCGTTCGCTGCTGTGGTCGTCAATCGACAATGACGATTCGCGCGACCTGGATCAGATCGAATGGGCGGAGCGCACGGGCGGCGGCATCCGCGTGCTGGTGGCGATCGCGGACGTGAGCGCTTCGGTGGCGCAGGCAACGCCGATCGACGCGTATGCGGCTCGGGAAACCACAACTGTATACACGGGCGTGCGCACGTTTCCCATGCTTCCGGAGCGGCTCTCGACCGATCTGACGTCGCTGGCCGAAAACCAGGATCGGGCGGCGGTGGTAATCGATATGACGATAGCGTCCGATGGTTCGATCCAAACGAGCAGCAGCTATCGGGCAGTGGTCCGCAACCGGGCGCAGCTGACCTACAACGGTGTCGGACCGTGGCTCGAGAATACGGCGCCGGCGCCGCCGAAGGTGGCGGCCTCGCCCGATCTGCAGGCGCAGCTGAAATTGCAGGATGAAGCGGCGCAACAGCTCTGCGAAGCGCGGCACCGGCATGGAGCATTGAGTTTCGACCGGTTGGAAATCGAACCGCTCGTCAAGGACGGGCAGGTGCAAGGACTGGCCACCCGAAAACATAATCGTGCCGGGCAGTTGATTGAAGACTTCATGATCGCGGCCAATGAAGCGATGGCGCGCGCGCTGCGCGAGGCGGGCGTAGCTTCGATCCGGCGTGTCGTGAAGGATCCGGAACGCTGGCCGCGCATTGTGGAACTGGCGCGGCAATACGGCGAACAACTGCCGGCGGAACCAGATTCCGGGGCCTTGAACCAGTTTCTTCTCCGAAGACGCGATTCCGATCCGGTCCATTATGCGGACGTGTCCCTGGCGGTTTTGAAGCTGATGGGACCGGGCGAGTACGTGGTGGCGCGGCCGGGCGATGCGCCGCAGGGACACTTCGGGCTGGCGGCGCACGACTACACGCATTCGACAGCACCCAACCGGCGCTTCGCCGACCTGGTAACGCAGCGGCTATTGAAATCACTCGAGACAAAAAGCAAGCCGTACCCGGATGAGGACCTCGACGCGATCGCGCGCCACTGCACGCTCATGGAAGATGCCGCGCGGAAGGTGCAGCGCGCGATGCAGAAGCGGCTGGCGGCCGCCGCGTTGCAAGATCGCGCGGGCGAAACGTTTTCCGCCGTCGTGACCGGCGTCACACCAAAAGGGGTTTTCGTGCGCGTGCCCGATCCGCCCATCGAAGGGCGGCTGATGCGCGGCGAGCGCGGTCTGGACGTGGGGGATCGCCTGCGCGTCACCTTGCTCAGCACCGATCCGCAGCGCGGCTTTATCGACTTCGGGAGGTAATGCCGCTCAGCGCGGCTCCGGGTTGACCGGCAACGGGCGGATGGGCAGATCTTCGATTGGCGGATCGCCGGTCCACTGCGTGCCGTCGGCAAAATCGACCGCTTCCACCGTGACGATCGCCCGCGCGACTTGCAGTTTCAACTCGCGGGCGAGCTGTACGAGCGCGGGTCTTCTGCCGAGGAACACATCGACCATCTTCTTGTCGCCGGGCTCGAGCCGGGCAAAGACGTGCCCGCCATCGGCGACCTGATCGCGCGAAGCCGCCAACACCACTTTGAAGCGAATAGAATCGATGGATTTCGCGGAATCGTTGAGCAGCATGAGCGACTGAAACCCGAAGTCGCGCGACGAAGATACCGAGGAAATCACGACCGGGCAGGTAGCCGGCGTGAGCATCGTGAAGACGACGTGCTGGCCGTGCGCCGCCATCGCGGTGAAGAGGCATCCGGCGACGGTCCACGGGCGCATGTGGGCTCCTCCGCCGTGATTATAGCGCCGAATCGCGCGCGATCTGCTCCAGAATATCGGGAATCTCGAAAACGCCGCGGTTGTGCTGGCGCTCCGCGGCAGCGCGGAAGCGCGCATAGGCGGCCGGCTCCAGCAACTCATCGACGGCGGCGGCGATCCGGCGGAAATTCGGCAACACGATGCCGACGCCCTGTTCGCGAACCCACTCGGTGTTGTAGCGCTCCTGCGGCAGGGTCCAGGCGTTGCGTTCCACGATCACCGGCAAGCGCATGGCGATTGCTTCGCTGATGCTGCCGGGACCCGGTTTACCGATGAAGTAATCGGCCAGCTGCATGTACTTCGGCACGTCCCTGGTGAAGCCTTCGACGAACATCGGCGCCTGGCGCGGCAGGGAGCGCAGCCGCGCCGCCAGCTTCTGGTTGTGGCCGCAGATCAGGATGAGCTGCCGGTGAATGGACAATTGGCGGGCGATCTCAAGCATGACCGACGATCCCTGGCCGCCGAAGAGCACGAGCCCAACCGGCCGTTCCGGATCGAGTCCGAGACGCTCGCGTCCCGCGGCCCGCTGCGCCGGAGTCAGGGGCTGGATTTCGTAAAAGCCGGGGTTCAGGATCATGCCTGAGACGCGAAACACGCTCGATGCGGAATACCCCAGGGCGCGCGCCTGCTCCACGGCTTTATCGGAACCGCAGATCAGGAATTGTTCCTGCCGCTCGATCCAGAAGTGCGGCGGGTAATCTGCAAGATCGGTGAGGATTGTGACGAAGGGCGCACCGGGGCGCGCGCGCCGCAGCCCTTCGGCGAGAGCCCGATTGAAATTGGGCACCAGCGAAACAACGAGGTCGGGCTGCGTCTGCCGCCACATTTTTTCGAGGAGTTTCACCTGCTGTCGGTGAAAGAGCCGGATCACCAGGTGCATACCGGCGGTGAGCTGCGGCGAGCCGAGGGTCCACCCTTTCTTGAGCACCAGGTTGTAAATGTCCTGCATGCGGATGCCGGTGATTTTGCGAAAGACGTCGATCGAATCCAGCATTTCCTGCAGGTTCACCAGGCGGATTTCGAAAGGGCGCTTCTGCGCTTCCATCACTCCGCGGAGGGCATCAGCGGCGGCGCGATGGCCGCCGCCGGCATCGAAAAAGATGAAGTCCAGCTTTTTCACCAATTCGATTGTGCCATGCGGCGTATGTTGCGGTACGCAAAACATTCACATTCATGGATGTTTTTCGCGCCTGTCACGCGGCTGTAGCATCGGCGGCGTAGACATAAGGCGAGGACGGCGGCGCCGGTTGCGGCAAGAGGGGCCTGCCGGGGACACTATGACTAGAGCCGAAATGCTCACGTTTATCGCACATAGCGACCACAACCTCATGCGGCGCATCAATCGCTGGCCGGCGCCGCGCTGGATTCGCCTGTGGATGCTCTGCGCCACGCGCGGCGGCGACGGCTGGTTGTGGTATGGCATGGGCCTCATCATTTTGCTGTTCGGAGGCGAGCAGCGCTTCCTGGCTGTAGGGGCGGCGGCGCTAGCGGCGGGAACCGGAATTGCCTTGTTCCTGCGCCTGAAAAAGCTGACCGGCCGGAGACGGCCGTGCGCGATCGAGCCCCACTGCTGGGCGACCCTGCTGCCTCCAGACCAGTTCTCGTTTCCCTCGGGCCATACGATCACAGCCTTTGCGGTGGCAGTATGCCTGAGCCAGTTCTATCCCACGCTCGCGATCGGGTTGCTGTTCTGCGCCGTGAGCGTGGCGGCTTCCCGCATCCTGCTGGGAATGCATTTTCTGAGCGACGTGCTGGCCGGGGCTGCGATCGGCGCGACGCTGGCGTTCGGCGCGGCGTACCTGGCGCATCGGATCGCGTAAAGCGAGATCAGGCCACAAGGCTCTCCAGGGCACGCAGCTTTTGGTGCGGGCCCATGACAATCAGGTAATCGCCGCCGCGCACGGGGGTATCGGCGGACGGATTGAAGACCATCTTCCCGTCGCTGGTGCGGATGGCCATTACGATCACGCCCAGGTCGCGGCTCAATTGCATTTCCTTAATGGTTTTGGAAACCACCTCGCTGGTTTCGGAGACGCGCACCTGCTCGATGGAAACGTCCATGCCGATGTCCTGGGTGGTGAAATCCAGGAACTGAACCACGTGAGGCCGCAGCAATGCCTGCGCGAGGCGATGGCCGGTAATTGAGTAAGGCGCAAAAACGGCATCGGCGCCGGCACGCC
>DATGII010000279.1:0-2161 GCA_035295805.1 Bryobacteraceae bacterium
TTACCGGCGTCCACCGCCGCCATGGCCGCCGCCACCGGAAGCGTGTCCACCACCGCCGCCGCCGCTCGGCCGGGCGCCACCTCCGCCGCCACCGAAGTTCGGCGTGCTGCGGGGTGCGGAATAACTGGGACTCCGCGGCGCCGAGTACGAGGGCGCAGGAGCCGAATAACGCGGCGCGGAATAAGACGGGGTCCGCTGCTGCACGATCGGCGGATTCACGCGCACCGCTTGGCCGTTGCTTGGACCACTATTGGCTGCGGGCGTCCTGGCGCCCTGCGCGAAATTCTGCTGCGCCGCTCCGGGCGTGGCCGCAAAGTTCTGCCGCGCGGCGTTCGACTGATTCCAACCGCCGCCCTGCGCTGCAGTGCGGTTACCGGAAGATTGCTGCCCTTCGTTCGAATGGATCGGCTCCCCGAAGCGGCTCCAGCCGTGCGTGGCCGAGCCTGCCGGATTATTGACGCCCGAGCTCCCCGCTCCAAAGCGCTCGCTCGAGAGATTGGAACGCGACATCTGCTGCACGCTGCGCTGCTGCTGATCGAAGTTCACGCGATCGACGCGCGGCGCTTGCATGCGGCTGGCGAAATTCTGCGAGCGCGCCTGGACATAGTTGTTGCTCGGCGAGCGATCCGCCATTCGCAGGCTGGAGCGGTCCGGCGATACCGGCAGCGCGCCATGTACCGCGCCGGCCGATTGAAGCTGGCTGCCGCTCAGGGACGTGTACGATGCGCGGCGGCCGAAGTCCGCGGTGTTGGCGCCCGTCACTCCACCCGCGAAGCGAGCGTTGCGATACGTGTTAACGACGTTGATATTGTTGACGATGGTGGTGTGGTTGAACACGCCGCTGCGATATCCGCCGTAGAAACCGCGTCCCCACCAGGGGTGGAAGACCTCAAAGGGCGCCAGCGGAACCCAGCCGATGCCGCCGAATCCAAATCCCACGCCGAAGCCGCCGCCGTATCCGAAAAACCCGACCAGCGCAGGCGACCAATAATAGGGCGCGTACACCGGACCCGGATACCAGGCCCATCCAAACGAGCCGCGAAACCAGCGGCCGTAGTGATAGGGAGCCCAGCCCCAGGGATCGGAGCTGACCCAGGTCCATCCATACCAGTCTTCCCAAACCCAGCGGCCGGCGCGATAAGGAGCCCAGTCGGTGCCAACGGTAGGCGCCCAGACCGAGCCATATGTCGGGTCGTTGACCCACTGTCCGTATTGATCCAGATCTTCCGCGCCGGAGATCGACGGGCTTACGTGCTGGTAGCTCTGCGAGCGCTCCAGATACCGGTCGCGGTCGTCGTTCCAGCGATCCCAGGCGTCAGCGGGAACGGCCTGCACTACCTGAAACTCGGGGTCCGTTGCCGGGCCGCGGGCATCCATCGTCTGACCCGCCTGTAGCCGTTCGCTGCCTGCCTGGCTGAACACTTCCGCCTCGCCGTTGCGGACGGTGACTTGGGAGGTTCCGTCGTCGCGGACGGTCACGCGATAAATTCCCTGCCTCAGCGGATGAATTGCGACCGAAGGGGTATCGATCTCGGCCTGCGCCTGGCTGGGGCGCAGCACACGGAACGTCACCGTGCCGGCGGCCAACTGCAGTTGATAACTCTTGACGTCCATTCCGATGAAGCGAACTTCCGAGCCCGGCCCGACACGAACGACATTGGCGTAATCGAGTTGTACTTCGGCGCGCGAGGAAGATCCGGTGAGCAGGCGATCGTCAGCCACGAGCGGCGCATTCATGGCTGCTGCCACAACGTCGCCCGAATCGCCGCGGCGCACTGAAACGTCGCCGCTCAGTACGCTGATGCGTCCCACCGCGCGACCGGTCTCGTATTGGCCGTCGGGAGCGTCCTGGCCCTGCTGTTGGCCTTGCGGCTGTCCTTGCGGGGCGCCGGGATCGCCGTCCTGGGCGAACAGAAGTCCCGCTGCCAGCATTGCTGCCACCGCCGCGCTCATCGCTTTCAGGTTCATGCCAAGCCGTCTTTCCAATTCGCCCTGGAAAAGGCAATCGGCACGCCAATCGATTACCGATGCAAATTCAATGGCTTACAAGAGCGCCGGGTTTCCGCGAGCTGGCCGAAAACCACCACACGTGCTTCGAAACAGCCGTCTATTGTTTCATTTGCGAAATACCGATAAACTACAGTTAACTTGCCGGTCTCAA
>DATGII010000280.1:0-13243 GCA_035295805.1 Bryobacteraceae bacterium
AGCGACGTAGCGCAGAGCCTCCGGGTCGACTCTCACCCATAGCCACATACTAACCGAAGAAACGGTCCCGGCGAGCAGGCCCCAGAATCCGCCGGCGCCGGTGGCGCGGCGCCATAACATGCCGAGCAGGACGGTGCCAAACAAGGGCGCGATGAAAAAACTGAACAGAGCCTGCACATAATCCATGGTGCTGAGAAACTGCATCACCAGGTAGGCCGTGCCGATGCTCACCAGGACTCCGATCAAGGTGCACCATCGCCCCACCGAGACGTAATGCCGGTCCGAAGCCTGCGGCCGGACAAACGCGCGGCAGATATCATAAGTCCAAACGGTGGAAAACGCGCTCACGTTGCCTGCCATCCCGGACATGAACCCGGCAATCAGGACTGTGATGCCAAGGCCCAGCAAACCGGGTCCGCAATAGTGCGCCAGCATGAGCGGCAGCACCTCGTTATGACAGGGGCACGTTAGACTTGCTTAAAGCGGCATGGTATTCTGCTTCATCTAAGATGTCGAGCTCTGAATCTCCTTTGCCCCGGAAGCTGCGCTTCGCGGCTTGCGTGCTTCTGGGTTCCGCCACGCTGTTGGCGGCGGGGCAATTCCCCTATCAAAATCCGGGCTTGCCGATGGAACGGCGCGTGGACGATTTACTGTCGCGCCTGACGCTCGCGGAGAAGGTCTCGCAGCTCATGAACGACTCTCCCGCCATCGACCGCCTCGGAATTCCGGCCTACAACTGGTGGAATGAAAGCCTGCATGGGGTGGCGCGCGCCGGCCGCGCCACGGTTTTTCCCGAGGCGATCGGCCTGGCTGCCACTTGGGATACGGACCTGATGCTTCGGGTGTCTACCGCCATCTCCGATGAAGCGCGCGCCAAGCATCACGAGTTCGTCCGGCGCGGCAAGCGCAACATTTATCAAGGTCTCACCTTCTGGACGCCGAACATCAACCTGTTTCGCGATCCGCGCTGGGGCCGCGGGATGGAGACTTACGGCGAAGATCCCTACCTGACCGGCCGCATGGCCGTCGCCTTTATCCAAGGGATGCAGGGCGATGATCCCCGCTACCTCAAGACTATTGCCACCGCGAAGCACTATGCCGTGCACAGCGGCCCCGAGCCCTTGCGCCACTCCTTTGACGCGGTCCCCGCGGTGAGCGATCTGGTCGAGACGTACCTGCCGCATTTCGAGGCCGCGGTCAGGGAGGGAGGCGCCTGGTCCGTGATGTGCTCCTACAACCGCGTCAACGGGCTGCCCGCTTGCGCGAATCCGCAATTACTCGAAGACATTCTGCGAAAGCAATGGGGCTTCCAGGGGTACGTGGTTTCCGATTGCGGGGCGATCGGCGATATTTATCTCAATCACAAAGCTGCGCCGGATGCCGAGCGGGGCATCGCGCTCGCGCTTCGCGCCGGAACCGACCTGAACTGCGGCGTCGAGTACGCGAACTTGATCCCGGCGGTACAGCACGGTGTTGTCTCGGAAGCCGAGATCGACCGCGCGCTGCGCCGCCTTCTGCTCGCCCGGTTCAAGCTCGGGATGTTCGACCCGGCCGAACGCGTGAAATGGGCTCGCATTCCGTACAGTGAAAATGACAGCCCGGCGCATCGGCAATTGGCTCTGGAAACCGCGCGCAAGTCGATCGTGCTGCTGAAGAACGAAGGGCACGTCCTCCCGTTGAGCAAGTCGCTGAAGACGATTGCCGTCATCGGTCCCAATGCCGACAGCGTTGATGCGCTGCTTGGCAATTACAACGGAATTCCCAGCGAGCCGGTCACGATTCTCGAAGGGATCCGGAAGAAACTGCCCCAGACTCGCGTGCTCTACGCCCGCGGCGGCGAACTGGCCGCGAACATGCCCACGTTCGAGGTGATTCCTGCCACCGCGCTCTCGGCCTCCGGCTCACTTCCGCGGACACCGGGGCTGAATGCTGGATATTACGCCTCGTCCAATTTCGACGGCCGCGCACACCGCCCGCGTGAGCTGACGTATCCCAGTTCCGGACAGATGGTTGGCACGATTCCGGCGCACCCGCAGCCGCTGTTCACCCGCGTCGATCCGCAAATCGACTTCAACTGGTGGGATGGAGCCCCCCGGCCTGATATGAACGACGATGACTTCGGTGTTCGCTGGAGCGGCTACCTGACAGCACCGGTCAGCGGGACGTACCACCTCGGCGCCTCCTGCTTTAACGCCTTCGAATTGTACGTGGATGACAAGCTGCTGGCCGAGGCCAACGATATTCACGAGCGCCGTTACGAGTACGGCTCGGTTCCGCTCGAGGCCGGCAGATCTTACGCGATCCGCCTGGATTACCATCAATATGTCGGCGATGCGGCGTGCCAATTGGTATGGGCGCGTCCCGCTTCTGTCGATACGCACGAAGCGACCGAGGCGGCCGCACAGGCCGATGCGATCGTCCTGGTTTTGGGACTTTCGCCGCGGCTCGAAGGAGAGGAAATGCGGGTTCCCGTGGAAGGCTTTCAAGGCGGCGACCGCATCAGCCTCGACCTGCCGCGCGCGCAGGAAGAACTTCTGCAAAATATCGCCGCAGGCGGCAAGCCGGTCGTCCTCGTGTTGCTGAACGGCAGCGCTGTGGCCGTCACCTGGGCGCGGGCTCACGTACCCGCCATCGTCGAAGCCTGGTATCCGGGCCAGGCAGGCGGCGCCGCCGTCGCTGACGTCCTGTTCGGCGATTACAATCCCGCCGGCCGGCTTCCGGTAACCTTTTACCAATCGGAAAAGCAACTGCCGCCGTTTACTGATTACGGCATGCAGGGCCGTACGTATCGGTACTTTACCGGAAAGCCGCTGTTCGCGTTTGGCTACGGGTTGAGCTATACGACATTCGCATATCGGAGTCTGAGTGTACCGAAACGAATCGCCGCAGGCGAGCCGATTGCGGTATCAGTCGAAGTGGAGAACACAGGCACAATCGCCGGAGAAGAAGTCGTCGAATTGTACGTCCATAAGCCGCAGGCAGAATCCATCCGTTCGCTGCAGGGCTTCGCGCGCGTGTTCCTGGAGCCCGAAGAGCGCAAAGTGGTGCGGTTCACGCTCCAGTCTGCACAGGTTTCGGGGCCAGGTTCGGATGGTCAAAGCCGTATCGATCTCGCGATCTCAGCCGGGGGCTCACAGTCGGGCTCCGGAGTCCTCACGACGACAGTGCAGATTTCCCCTCTCGCGCAATAACTGTAAACGCGCGCGTGGAGACACAGGCCCGGGTGTGCCAGCAGATAGGACGAACGTCCACTGCTCACGGCACCCGCCGGACGGTGGGGATTGACGTGCTCCGATTCGGCTGCTCACGAGCAAAATAGCGTTTTGCTAAGGTGCGTGTGACTCGCAAAATTCAGAAATTCCGGTTCCTGCTCTCACATCCAGTGTTCCATTTCGTGGTTTCTGCGAGGCGGTGCACATGCCCGCGCCAGCCTGGCATAACGACGGGCCGGAGCAGAAAGGGACAATAATGGCAGAAAACGGCAAAAAAGAATGGTCACCTCCGCAACTCATAGTCCTGGGGGATGTTAAAGAACTGACGCTGGCCAAGAATAAACACTTCGGCACCAGTGACGGTTTCCTTTTCAACAACACACCCATAAGCGGCTGATTCTGTCTTCCGGGAGACTGCCGAATCGGCAGTCTCCCGGCATTTTGAACTGGGGGCGCCGCGCTTTCAGCTGGTGAAAACTCTCCAGGAGCGCCGATTAGTGCGAATCCACGCTTGCCGGAACGCACCCGCACGAATACGCGTCGTAATCCATTTCTCCATGGGGACGGAAGCCTGGACAGTTTCGCAGGGTCGGTGAAACCGCCGCCTGGCGTATATCATCATGGTGCGCCAGCCGATGATATCCGCACACGCAGACTTCGGTAGCGAGCCGCGAGCCCGGTCCGCGGTACTCGAATCCTGGAAGATCGGTGCTGCTGGAAGTGATCCGCCCGCACCGGCAGCGCGCTTTTCGCGCCGATAAGTCCGGAATCTGAGTCCTTTCGGCACTGCTCATAATCGATTCGTCCCTGACAGCCGCGACGGCATCCGCCCGCAATTCAATTCACAACTGAAGTCAGTATTCCACGTTCGGCCAGCTTTGAAAGTCGGGTGGGATGCTAAAAATGGCGGGTGCTGTCGGGGGTTCCCCGACAGCGTGTTTTTCGATTACGCCGAATGTTTCTGTTCCCGCTGGACTGCTTCGGGGGTCAACAAGCCCATCTGCAGCGCATAGCGGACCACATCGCTGCGTGATCGGAGTCCCAGCTTTCCCGCGAGCCTGGCGCGGTAAGTTTCCACGGTTTTCACACTGACGAAAATCTGGTCTGCGATTTCCTGGCTGCTGTAGCCGCGGGCCACGAGGATCAACACCTGGGTTTCGCGATCACTGAGGAGCTTCGCCGGCCGCTTCCGGCCCGCACCAGCCTTTGCTCCCCCAACCGCATCGCGCACCAGAAAGCCGGCCAGGCTCGGGTCGATAAAAGTTCCACCGCGGCCCACCGCCCGTATGGCCGAAAGCAACTCCGCATCCACGGAGCGTTTCAGAACGTAGCCCGAAGCTCCAGCCGCGAAGACAGATCGCAGATAGGCGGGATCGTCGTGCATAGTCAGAATCACGATCCGAACTTTCGCAGTCTCCTCCGCCAAGGTTTCCAGGGCTTCCATTCCGCCGCTGCCCGGCATTGTGAGATCGAGCAGCGCAACGTCCGGCTTGGCCGCCCGAACCCGTTCGATTGCCTGCCTTCCATTGACAGCTTCACCGACAACTTCCATGTCCGGTTGCGAATTTACCAGAAGCTTGAGGCCCGCCCGCAGGACCGCATGGTCGTCCGCGATCAGGACACGGATCTTGGGAGCAGCAGCGGGCACGTCACATCTCCGGACGGCCCGCGACGGCCGGGAATTCCCAATTACGGAGCGGAATATGCACGAGAACCTGGGTCCCTCTTCGCCCCGACGTAAACGAAGCGGCTCCGCCGAGCATCGCGCTCCGCTCCCGAATACTTTGCAGTCCCAAATGATTCGAACGCGCGGCGGCAAAGGCCCGGGTATCGAAACCAGAACCATCGTCGACCACCGACATTTCCAGCGCGCGCGGCGAATGCGTAAACGAAACCCGCACCGTTTTGGCCCGCGAGTGCCGCGCCACATTCGTCAAGGTTTCTTGGAGGATCCGGTACAGGGCGATCTGAACCGGGGCCGGCAATTTCGACGAGTTGAGTCGACCGAGCGCGAGGTGCACGGCTATCTTGTGAGTTTTCGCGTACTCATCCACGTATCGGCCGAGCACCGCACCGAGCCCGTGATCATCCAGCGCACTCGGGTGAAGCCCCCGGGCGAGCCTCCCGAGTTCGTCGATGGCGCACGCCGTGATCTCGCGCATTCGCCGGCCCATTGCTTTGCACTCACCAATGTCTTTGGAATCCTCCAGACTCCGCAATCCGACCAACAGCGACGTGAGTAGCTGTCCGGCTTCATCGTGGAGCTCGCGGGCAATGCGGCGTCGCTCCCGTTCCTGTGCCGCGAGTTCCCGTTTCAGCACAAGCCGATGCAGGGCCTCGGCTCGCTTGATCTCGTCCTCCTGCTTCCGCCGCTGCTCCGTCAAATCGGTAACCACCATGCCGAAGGCCTGTCCCCGAAACCCGCTGAGGCGGCTCAACGATAGATGAACCGGAATCTGCCGTCCCGCACGAGAGGCCAGGAGAAACTCTCCTTTCGCGCCTGACTGGCCGGCGGAGCGCAGAAACTCGTCTACTCGGGCCCTCTGGCCCTCGTGCACCAGCGAATGCATGTGCTGCCCGATCACCCGCGCCACCGGCTTTCCGGCCAGTTCGGCAAAACGGCGATTGCAATAGAGTACAGCGCCGTCGCTCGAGACGGCGGCGGCTCCCTCGCTCATGGCCTCCACCAACATCCGATACGCAGAGTCGCCGCCTTTTAACGTGACCACCTGCGCGCCGCGCCGGCCCAGCACCACCAGGGCATCCACATGGTGCGTAGGAATCGCGCGCAGCGATTCTTCCGCCGCCCTGAGCCGCGCCAGCAGCTCCTTCTGGCTGCCGTCCCGGGAAACGCGCGAGGGGCTTCGTGGACGCGCCCCCACCGCCTCGGCTGACGCCTTTCGAAGGGATCGAATTCGCTTTCGAAGCGGCACGTTTGTAGACTGTCAGAATTCAGGACGCCGGCTGAAGGTCCAATCCTACCAGAGCCCTTTCCGCTTTCGACAGATTGCCGATTATCTTTTTCACCGGAGCTGGAAGTTTCCTTACCAATGTGGGGATCGCCACGATCTGATCGCCTTTCGCGAGCTGCGGTTTTTCGAGTAAATCGACGACTTCGATCCGGTAGCGCCCCTGCAAACGGTCCTCGCAGATCTTTCTCAGGTTATCGATGGCCGCTATCGAATTGGGCGTCGGACCCGCTATGTAAAGCCGCAATTCCCAGAAATCACTGTTTTTCGGGGCCGGACGTTTTTTTGAAACCGGTTTATGCGAAACTTTTTTCGCTGATTTCACTCGACCACCTCCTGGCTGGGCGCATGGTTTCTGAGAACGCCGCCCAACGTGATCTTCCCCTTGCTGACGACCAGCTCACGCCGCTCGCGCGAATGCGCCATCCCACGCGACTTCACCACCAAAAGCCCTCGTTTCGGCTCCCCGTCGCCGTGATTGTGATCAGTGACGGTAATCCACGTATCCATCAGGGTGGAAACACTTTCGTGAGCAGTCGTCTGGTCGGCGCTTCCCAATGTGAGGTGGTTGAACATTGATGTAATGTGGCGAACCTTCAGGAAATCGATGAGCCGGGTAAACATCAGCTTCGTGCCGAGAGTATCCCAGCCGGAAAAAATGCTTGTAATCGGATCAACGATTACCACATCCGGCTTGCTGTCGGCGATCAGCTTCTGCATAACCGCCAGGTGCGCCTCGAGCCCGGCGCTGGTCGGCCGTGTGGCATGGAATTTCAATGATCCTTTGCGCACCCAGCGCTCGAGCCGAATGCCGACCGAAGCCATGTTCCGAATAATCTGACTGGGGGACTCCTCAAACGCGAAGTAGAGACAACTCTTACCGCGCCCGCACGCCGCGTCGGCAAACTTCGCAGCGAGGGTGCTTTTGCCGGTTCCGGCGCGGCCCGAAACCAGAACACTGCTGCCGCGGTAGAATCCTTTGCCTTCCATCATTTCATCCAGCGCCGGTATGCCTGTCGAAACCCGCTCTTTCACCGCAGTGTGGGTGAGTTCCAGTCCGGTAATCGGAATCAGCGAAATGCCGTCGTCATCGATCAGGAAAGGATACTCATCGGTTCCGTGAGAGGAACCGCGATACTTGACGATCCGCAGCCGCCTGGTGGAGATCTGGTTCGTGATGCGGTGATCCATCACGATCACACAATCGGCGATATACTCTTCCAGCCCGTGGCGGCTGAGCGTGCGATCGCCGCGCTCGCCGGTGACAATTGCGGTCAGGTTGTGTTCGTCCAGCCAGCGGAACAGACGCCGCAGCTCCGAGCGCAGCACTGCTTCCTCCGATAACCCGGCGAATAGCGTCTCGATGCCATCCAACACCACGCGCTTGGCATTGATGGATTGCACGGCGTGCCCGAGCCGGATGAATATGCCGTCCAGATTGTAGGCTCCAGTCTCCTCGATTTCGTTTCGATCGATTCGAATGTGATCGACCAGCAGCTTTTTGCGCCTGATGAATTGATCGAGATTCAAGCCTAGCGAGCGCACGTTGGCCGCCAGCTTTTCCGCGGTTTCCTCAAACTGTAGGCATACGCCGGGTTCGTTATGATTCAACACGCCGTGCGCGAGAAACTGCATCGCGAGCAGAGTCTTGCCGCATCCGGGGCTCCCGACGACCAGCGTCGTCCGTCCCCTGGGCAAACCTCCATTGGTGATTGCGTCCAATCCCTGAATGCCGCTCGGCGCCTTGGGTACAGGAATCCGAGCGTTGGATCCATTACGAGCCATACAGCAGGAGAAAGGCTTATGCTACCATTCCGTGCGGCCGGCCCCTGTCAGGGATACCCTGACAAATCTCGGAAAGGATCGGGTAAAAGCCCGCTAGCACTGCCTGTCTGCGGGACCGAGAATGGTAAGGGCTGGCAGGTGGTAGCGAGGCCCGCTTGGCGATCAACCATCGGCGCTCCGATGTGCTGCCAGCCCTCTCCATCCAAACGTAGCTGATTTGCGAGCGGCCAAGCCAAGACGCGCCCTGGTTTGCGGCGGCCGTCTGTCTATTTCGACACATGGTTCGCTTATTTCCCGGCTTTTGCAGTACCATTCCCCCACGCGCGGCGCCACCGCCGCCTGGAACCAAACGTGCCCTCAGGAACATCATGCCAGTCGAATTGTCACAAGGAATCGATACGCGTGTGCTCGAGGACAAGGCGACGCGTGTGCGGATTGACTCGGTGCGCGCTACAACGGAGGCCGGCAGCGGTCACCCGACCAGCTGCGCTTCGGCAGCCGAAATCGTCTCAGCCTTGTTTTACGGAGTGATGCGCTTCGATCCGCGCGATCCCAAGAGCCCCGCCAACGATGTGTTCGTCTTGTCCAAAGGCCACGCGGCGCCAATTCTGTACGCGGCATGGGCCGAGGCCGGCGCCTTTGCGCGCGAGGAGTTGCTCACGCTGCGCCGCATCGACTCTCGATTCGAAGGCCATCCGACGCCCGAATTGCCCTTCGCGCCCGTGGCCACCGGATCGCTCGGCCAGGGATTGGCGGTGGCCGCGGGAATCGCGATCTCCATCAACCAACTGGAGCACGGCGATCAGCGCGTTTATGTGCTGATGGGAGATGGTGAATCAGCCGAAGGATCGAACTGGGAGGCGGCGCAGTGGGCGGCAGCCCGCGGCCTCACTAATCTCTGCGCGACCATCGATATTAACCGCCTGGGCCAGAGCCAGCCCACCATGCTGCAGCACGATCTGGAAACTTACCGGCGGCGCTGGGAAGCTTTCGGCTGGCAGGCTTTGCCGGTCGACGGGCACAGTCTTTCGGAGCTGCTGGAGGCGTACGAGAAGGCGCGCCGCACCACGGACCGCCCGACCGTAGTGCTGGCCCGAACCATCAAAGGTAAAGGCTTTCCGGGAATCGAAGACCGCGAAGGATGGCACGGAAAAGCCTTGGATCGCGAGACTGCCGCGCGGGTGCTGGCCGATCTGGAGAAACAGCTGACCGGAGCCGCCGACGCCTGGCAGCCGCGCCTTCCGGCCAAACGGAGCGAACCGGTAGCGCAGTCGAACCGCTCGACCACTCCTCCTCCATACCAGCCCGGCGGGAAGGAGATCGCCACCAGGAAAGGCTTTGGAGACGCGCTGGCGGCGTTGGCCGATGGCGATTCCCGGGTGGTCGCATTGGATGGCGACGTCAAAAACTCCACCTATACCGAGGCGTTCGAGAAGAAGGCCCCCGCGCGATTCTTTCAGGGCTACATCGCGGAGCAGAATATGGTTGGCATGGCGATGGGCATGGCGTCGCGCGGGCAGATCCCGTTCGTAGCCACGTTTGCCTGTTTCCTGACCCGCGCCTATGACTTCATTCGGATCGCTGCAATCAGCAAACTGAACATTAAGCTGGCGGGGACCCACGCCGGTGTGTCGATCGGCGAAGACGGCCCAACCCAGATGGGGTTGGAAGACCTGGCGATGATGTGCGCCGAGCCGGACTTCACCTGTCTCTACCCCGCGGACGCGACCAGCGCCTGGCGCGCCGTTGAGTTGATCTCGGCGCAGGCGGGCCCGGGGTACATCCGGCTCGGGCGGCCGAACGATCCCGTACTGTACGGTCCCGGCGAGCAATTTGCGATCGGCAAGTGCAAGGTGCTGCGGCGCGGCGGCCAGGACCGCGCTTTGATTGTGGCCGGCGGTGTAACCGTGAAGGAAGCCCTGGCGGCCTACGAGCAACTCCAGAAGAGCGGCGTTGCGGTGCGGGTGATCGACATCTTCAGCGTACAGCCGATCGATCGCGGGGAGTTGATCGCGTCGGCGCGCGCGTGCGGCGGCATCGTGATCACGGTGGAAGACCATTATGCACACGGCGGGCTCGGAGACAGCGTGCTGGCGGCGTTGAGCGAGGAGCGCGTGAAAGTCACCAAACTCGCGGTCACCGGCATCGCACACAGCGGAAAGGCCGCGGAGCTGCTGGAAAAGTTCGGCATCTCGGCCCGCCATATCGTGAATGCAGTTCACGCGAATCTGGCATAAGATAAATCCTCGGAATCCGCTCCACGGAGACGGCTCATGGCGAACGCCTACGACGCAATCATCATCGGCACCGGGCAGGCAGGGCCCTATCTCGCGCAACGGTTGACGGGCGCCGGAATGAAAATCGCCGTTATTGAGCGCGGGCGCTTCGGCGGCACCTGCGTGAACACCGGCTGTATTCCCACCAAGGCCATGGTGGCCAGCGCGTATGCGGCTCATTTGGCGCGGCGCGCCGCGGATTTCGGCGTGACCGTGACGGGCGCTGTGAGCCCGGATATGCGGCGGGTAAAGGCTCGCAAGGATGCCATCTCGGGGCGCTCGCGCACCGGCGTCGAAGGTTGGCTGCGAGGAATGGCAAATTGCAAGGTCTACCAGGGCCACGCCCGATTCGTTTCCGCGCGCGAGGTGAGTGTCGGCGCCGAGCGGCTCACCTCCGAGCGGATCTTCATCAACGTGGGCGCACGGGCTGTGATTCCGGAATTGCCCGGGCTCGATCAAATCGAGTACCTCACCAACAGTTCGCTGCTGGAAATCGATTTTCTTCCCGAACACCTGATTATTGTCGGCGGCAGCTATGTCGGCCTGGAGTTCGGACAGATGTTCCGGCGCTTCGGGAGCGACGTGACCATCCTCGAGAAGGGTTCGCGGCTTCTGGCGCGCGAAGACGCAGATATCTCCGAAGCTATTCACAAAATTCTCTCCGATGAAGGCGTTCAGATCCGCCTGAATTCGCGCTGCATCGGATTTTCCAAAAAAGGCGATCGGGTGGCGGCCCGCGCCGATTGCACCGAAGGCAGCCCCGAAGTCATCGGGACTAACGTGCTGTTGGCCGTGGGCCGCCGCCCGAATACCGATGACTTGGGCGTGGACAAAGCCGGCATTGCCGCCGATGCCCACGGTTACATTCCGGTCGACGACCAATTGCGCACCGCCGTGCCCGGCATTTGGGCATTGGGAGACTGCAACGGAAAGGGCGGATTCACGCATACTTCCTACAACGATGGGGAGATTGTCGCGGCGAATCTGCTTGATCACGATCCGCGACGCGTCAGCGACCGCATCCACGCGTACGCCCTGTACATCGATCCGCCCCTCGGAAGGGCCGGCCTCACCGAAGCCGAAGTCCGCGCGAGCGGGCGCCGCGCCCTGATTGGAACAAGGCCCATGAGCCGGATTGGCCGCGCGATCGAGAAAGGCGAGACTCAGGGTTTCATGAAGATCCTTGTGGATGCGCAGACGCATGAGATCCTCGGCGCCGCCGTCCTCGGCACCGGCGGAGACGAGGTGATCCACTCGATTCTGGACGTGATGTATGCCAAAGCCCCGTACACGGTGATCCGGCGGGCGATGCACATCCATCCGACCGTCTCGGAGTTGATCCCGACGATGCTCGGAGAATTGCAGCCGCTGGCGGCGGATACGGCCGCCGTTCAGGGATCGGCGCAGTAGATCCTCCGCGTTCGAAGCCCCGCCATTTTGAGAGCATAAGAGGATGCCGCCGGTTCTCTCCGGAATTCGCGTCCTTGACCTGAGCACCATCGTTGCCGGCCCTGCCGCCAGCATGATTCTCGCCGACCTCGGCGCCGACGTCATCAAAGTCGAGCGGCCCGGCTCCGGGGATGACGGGCGCGCCATGGGACCGCACCGCGGCCCCTGGGGAGCCTACTTCGCCGTACTGAATCGTGGAAAGCGCTCGATTGCGCTCGATATCGGAACGCCGGCCGGCCGCGACGCCGTGCTCCGCATCGCCGCCACCTGTGATGTATTCCTGGAGAATTTTCGCGGCGGCAAAGCTGCGGCTTTGGGCTTGGATGAGCCGGCACTTCGCGCTCGCAAGCCCGACATCATCTACGCGTCGCTCTCCGCATATGGACCGCAAGGCCCCGACTATCCTCGCCCCGGCTATGATGCCATTCTCCAGGCGCGGACCGGCATCATGAGCATCACTGGCACCGGCGAAAGCGCGCCCATCCGCGCCGGAGTCTCCATCCTCGATATGGGCGCTGGTGTGTGGGCGGCGCTGGGGGTCTTGGCGGCTTTGCTCGCCAGGCAGCGGTCGGGCGCGGGCCAGCGCGTGGACACGTCTTTGCTGGAGACCGGCTTGATGCTCATGTCCTATCACCTGGTGTACCGCCAGTTCGCCGGCGTCAATCCGAAGCCGCAGGGCTCGCGCCATACCGCATTTGCTCCCTACGGCGCGTACCCGGCGGCGGATGGCGCTATCATGATCGGCATCTCGAGCGATAAAGCATTCCGCCGCCTCTCGGCTGCGCTGGGCAAACCGGAATGGGCGGTCGACCCGCGTTTCCGCACGAATCCCGATCGCGTCCGCAACACGGATGAGTTGGACCGCAGCATCTCGGAGGTGCTGGCAAGTCACCCGGTCTCCCACTGGACCGCGCTGCTGAATCGGTACGACGTCGCCAATGATCCGGTGCAGACGCCCGGCCAGGTGCTGACCGATCCGCAAGTCGCCGCCCTGGGCCAGCTCGAACTGGTCGAACTCATCGGGCAGCAAAACGCGCTTCTCCCGCGCTTGCCGGTTCGACTTTCCGCGACGCCGCCGTCAATCCAAGGCCCGCCGCCCGAAATGGGCCGGCACACTCGTGCCATTCTGCGCGAAGCGGGCTATCCGGACGCCGAGATCGACGCCTTAGTCCAGAGCGGAGTCTGCCAGACGGCGTAAGATCGTAAGAGCCATGCCCACGTTAACCGTCGAGCAGGAATTGATTATCAGCACGGTTCGGAAATTCGTCGCTAACGAAGTCGTGCCGGTTGCTTCGGAGATGGAGCACCGCAATGAATATCCGCACGACCTGGTCAATCAAATGCGGCAGATGGGCTTGTTCGGGCTGAATATTCCCGAAGAGTACGGCGGCGCCGGCGTCGATACCACCACCTTTACCATGGTCTTTGAAGAGATTTCCAGAGGATGGTTGGGACTGGCCGGCGTGATCGGCAGCAATTCAGTGATGTGCGACGTGCTGGTGCGCTTCGGCACCGAAGAGCAGAAGCTCCGCTTCCTTCCGCTGATGGCCTC
>DATGII010000281.1:0-11458 GCA_035295805.1 Bryobacteraceae bacterium
GGCAGTTGTGGGCGATGTGGCCGGAGGTCATGACGTAATTTCCGCTACCAATCTCCGTCACCGATTCCGGTGCCGTCCCCCGCGAAATCGTATAGTGCTCCCGAATCTTGTTCTGGTCCCCGATTCGCAGATAACTCCGCGCCCCGCCGAATCCTTTGTCCAACGGATCGGTACCCAGCACTGTCCCGGCTGAGATCTCGTTCCGTTTTCCCAGCGTGGTCCAGCGTTTGACGTAGACGTACGGCTCCAGCACGCATTCGTCGCCGATCACTACGTCGCTTTCGATAATGCAGAACTCGCCGATATGCACTCCGGCGCCGATGACCGCGCCCGGGTCAATCCTCGCGCTCGCCGCGATCGTAGCTGACGTGTCCACCGGCATTATTCTGTGCTCGCGACCCTGTCCATGCCAATTTGTATGATAAGTCATGCGCGTTCGCGAATTGGCCGAATGGCTCGGCGCCACCTACGAGGGCGATGGTGAAAAAGACCTGACCGGCGTGGCGCCGATTGAAACCGCCGGGGCTTCCGAACTCGCCTTTGTCGGAACGCGCAAGGCGGAGTCGCAGGCGGAAAGTTCCGCCGCCGGCTGTCTCCTAGTCCCGCCGGAATGGAGCGGCCCGACGCACCGCACCGTGATTCGCGTCGCCGAGCCCCGCACCGCATTCGCTCGCGCCATGAGCCGCTTTTATCCCACCGCCGAGCTCAAGCCCGGCATACACCCCACCGCCGTCGTCGGCAAGGTCGAAATGGGCGCTCTCGTATCCATCGGCCCCCATGCCGTGGTCGGCGATGGCTGCCGCCTCGGCGTCGCCACCAGCATCGGCGCCGGTTGCTCCATCGGCAAGCGCGTCCTGCTCGGCGATGGCTGCATCGTCCACTCCAACGTCACCATCTACGACAATGTCGACGTCGGCCGCGGCGCCATCCTCCACTCCGGCTGCGTCGTCGGCGCCGATGGCTTCGGTTACGTGATGGAGCACGGCCGCTGGCATAAATTTCCCCAGGTCGGACGCGTTGAGATCGGTGATTTCGTCGAAATCGGCGCCAATTCCTGCGTCGACCGCGCCGCCCTGGGCGTCACCTCCATCGGCGAAGGGACCAAACTCGATAACATGGTCCATGTGGGGCACAACTGCCGTATTGGCCGTCACGTGGTCGTCGCCGCCCAAACCGGATTTTCCGGCGGCGTCGTCGTCGAAGACTATGCCGTCATTGGCGGCCAGGTCGGCATCGGCGATAAAGCCCGCATCGAAAGCCGCGCCACGCTCGGCTCCGGCTGCGGCGTCCTCAGCTCTAAAATCGTGCGCGCCGGCGAGACCGTCTGGGGCACGCCTGCCCGCCCTCTCAAACAGCATCTCGAAGCCTTGGCCAACCTGGCCAAGCTGCCCGAACTCCGCCGCGAAATCGCCGACCTTAAGCGCCGCCTCGCGGAAGTCGAAAGAGGCGCCTGATGCTCGTCGTGGTTGGCGGCCATTCTCGCAATATCGGCAAGACCTCGGTGGTCGCCGGCCTCATCCGCAAGCTCCGCGACCGCAAGTGGACCGCTCTCAAAGTCACCCAGTACGGGCACGGCGTCTGCTCTCACCACGGCGAGGCCTGTGGTTGTGAAACCGAACCCGAGCACCCTTTCGCGCTGAGCGAAGAGTACGAGCCCAGCCGCACCGATTCCGGCCGCTTCCTCGCCGCCGGCGCCGAGCGCTCGTTCTGGCTCCGCACGCCCATGGGCGAGCTGGCGCGAGCCAAAAATACCCTCGACAAGATCACTCGCTCCGGCGGCAACGTCATCATCGAGTCCAACAGCGTCGTGGAATTCGTCCAACCGGATCTCTTTTTGATGGTTCTCGATTTTTCCTGCGGCGATTTCAAGCCTTCCAGCCTGCGCTTTATGGACCGCGCCGACGCGTTCGTCGTGATCGATCGCGGCATCGCCGTCCCCATGTGGGAAGAGGTGGCCCGGGGTCTGTGGGACCACAAGCCTCAGTTTCTGGTCAAGCCGCCTCTCTATGTGACTGCTGCGGTTTCCGAGTTCGTCCGATCCCGGCTTTCCCCCCGCGCTTCGCGTTGACCCGCCGTTCGCGGCAGATGCGCTGCTGCTTCGCTGAGGATTGCCGCCGCCGCTTCGATCTGTTCGTGCATCACTTGAAGCTGCCGCTGGACTGGCGCGGGCGCGTCATCCAGAAGCCTTTCCAGGCAAAGCGCCGAGTATTCGAGCGTACCCAGCGGCTGGCGCAAGTCGTGTACGAGCGCAGCCAAAACCTCTTCGCTTTCCATTACAACAGCGCGATCCATTCGTCGAACTCCGCTTGGGGGAAACTCAGTATAACCTAAGCCGGGCTCGGTGCAATCATTTTTTCATTCCCGGTCACGATTTCCGGGGCCGCGCACACAATTTGATTCCGCCCGTTGCGCTTGGCCGCATAGAGCGCCAGGTCGGCTTGCCGAATGAGCGCGTCTGTATCCCAATGCATCCCAGGCGGTAAACAGGTTAACCCAACGCTGCAGGTTACTTTCAGCGGTTGGTTTCCCGCGGTGAACCCCGCCCCGGCAACCGCCAGCCTCATCCGTTCCGCTTGCGTCAACCCTCCGGCGCCATCGCAGCCCGGCAACACAACCAGGAACTCTTCGCCGCCGTAACGGCCGAGCCAGTCGTAACTCCGGATTGATGATTTCATCCGCTCCGCCGTCTCGCGCAGTACGGCATCTCCAACCAGGTGTCCGTAGTGATCGTTCACTTCTTTGAAGTGATCCAGGTCTGCCATCAATACCGAAAGATGCCGCTTTTCGCGGAACGAGCGGTCCACTTCGATCTGTAGCAATCCCAGAATCGCGTGCCGGTTTAGCAGGCCGGTCAGCGAATCGTGCGTGGCCTCCTGCCGTAGCGCTTCGCGCGCCATTACGAGTTGCTGCTGCAGTTCCAAAATCCGCTGCCCCGCCCGCAGCCGCGCTCGTAGCTCCGCGGCATTGAAGGGCTTGGTGAGATAGTCGTCGGCTCCCGCGTCGATGCCCTCGACCCGATCCTCCGAGTCCGTCCGCGCCGTCAGCAGCAGGATGTACGTGTACGGCTCCCGCCGCGCCGCCCGCACCCGCCGGCATACTTCCGGTCCATCCGCGCCCGGCATCATCCAATCCAGAATTGCCAGCTGCGGCGCATCTTTCCCCTCCAGAATCTCCAGCGCCTCAGTCCCATCTTTGGCAATTACGACCTCATACCCCCATTTGCTCAGAATCGAGCGCAGCATAGTCTGGAACACTGGGCTATCTTCGGCCGCAAGAATCTTCACACCGGTCTCCCTTCCCCCTATCGGCACATATCCTTGCCCGCAATACCCCGCCCCGGTACTACGCCCCGCTTCGTCGTAGAATGGGAAATTCGCATACGGAGGAGCTTTTGGCATCCATTCCCACCTTCGACACCTTAGTTTCGCCAGTCGCGCCCCTCAGAGCCCCCTACGAACGAGAGCGCTTGGAAGACATCGGCTACATGACCTGCATGACCCTGGTCTTGCTGGGGAACTATGCCCAAACCGGCCACTTCGGCGGCCCCCTCGCCTACACTCCCTATAACGTGGCGGCCCATCTGGTGGGCCCCGACCTGGGCGGCCTCCGCTACGACTACCGCCGTCCCAAGCATCCCTACGGCGACAAGTTCATGCTCGCGGCCGGGCACTGCATCCCCACTTGTTATGCGCTTTGGATGATTCTGGGCCAAGCCTTGGCCCGTAAATTCGAAGCGACCGGCGACCGCCGTTACTATGCCGACCCCCACGTCGCCATGCTTCCCGTCGATGCCCTCGGCTTCCGTCGCGGCGCCGGCGCTCTGAGAACACTGCTGCAGGATCACAAACTGGCCGACCATCCCCTGTTTGCGCAAGCCAAGGCGCGCGGTATTCGGGCGCTCTCCGGCCACGCCGAGAGCATCGATTGCACCAACGATGTCAATGGAGGTCCATCCGGTATCGGCATCGCCACCGCCGCCGGCAAAGCGGCCTTCTGGGATATCGTCGGTGCTCCTAGCCTGAGTTCCCCCAAGGTCATTGCCTTCGAAGGCGAATTCGCCCTTACCGAAGGCCACGCCCAGGAGCTGAAAACCCAAGCTCTGGCCCTCTCGGTGGGCAAGCGTCTTCGCGTCCTGGTTTCCTCCAACAACGCCGGGATTGACGATCGCCTTCTCGGTGGTGTCATTCCCGCCCGGTTCGACCGCTATCGTCTGGTCGACCAGTGGACTTCCTACGGTTGGAACGTCTTCACCCTCGAGAACGGCAACGACTACACAGAAATCATCGCTGCCCTGAAGGCAATGGAGGACTGGGACCCCGCCGACCGCCGCCCCATGGTGGTCATCGGCCAGACGGTTAAAGGCTACTGGCCCGGCGCCGTGGACGGCAAGCTCCCCGGCTATGGCGATCAAATGGTCAGCTATCCGAGCCATCCCTACGCGATGAAGATGAATTCGCCGTACTTCCTGGCGCTGGCTCAAACCTTCGAGCAGCGCTATGGTGTGGAGTTCGCCGGCATCCGCCAGGGCCCGGTCACCGACACGCGCGAGCGGCTGATCCAGTTCAAAACCAACATCGACGTCGTCATGTCCGTCTTAGACCGCAACGGTCTTGGCGACTGGCTCGCCGACCGCCTCGTCACCCTCGGCGATTCCGTTCCCGATCAACTCCCGCTGCACGTCGACGTCAAACACGATCCGTTCCTTGACGAGCGGCTGCGGGTAGCCAACCTGCCCGTCGAGCCGCAAAAGGTGAAGGTGAAGAATCGCGCTTCCGGAGCTGAAAAGGAAGTCGGCATCGCGCTCTTCAAGAAGCCGGGAGAGATTGCCGGCACGCGCCGCGGCATCTCCGAAATCATCAAGTGGATGAACTACGTCACCGACAACCGCTTTTTCACGATCGCCGCGGATCTGTCGGAATCCATCAACCTGGAGCACGGCAACCTCTGGGGCCATTACGACCCGGAAGACAACCCGCTCGGCACGCGCCTCAAAGCTGCCATCGAAGAGGCCGGCAATGTTTCCACCGCCATCGGCCTGGTGGGCCAAAGCGCTTCGCTCGATCCCGCGAAGTTCGCCGGCGTCTGGGCCATCAGCGGCACCTATGGCGCATTCACTCCGCTGATGTACACTCCCGCCCGCGTGTGGAGCCAGCAGAACCAGGACAGCCGTTTTCGCATGGGAGTGCTCCACATCCTGGCCGGCCACTCCGGCCCGGAAACCGCAGCCGATGCCCGTACTCACTTCGGCATTTTCGCGCCGCAGGTCTGGAAGCTGTTCCCCCGCGGCCAGGCCATCAATCTCAATTTCTGGGATTACAACGATGTCGCCCCCGGCTACTTTGCCGCCGCCGAAATCGCCGCGCGCGAGCCGCGAGTCGGCCTCATTACCATCGAGGTCGCGCGTCCCGATTTCCCGGTCGCCGATCGCTCCCGCTTCGCGGATACAGATCTCCGCGCGGCTGCCAAAGGTTTTTATGTGATTCGTGACTTCGCGCCCGGCAAGCCGAAGCACGGCTACGTGATCACGCAGGGCTCCAGCTCCACCGTCAATCTGGTGCAGTCGCTGCCCAGGCTCGAAGCTGCGGGCATCAACGTGAAAGTGATCGCCGCCATCAGCGAAGAGCTGTTCGATCACCAGCCCGAGGGCTACCGCAATTCCGTGCTGCCGCCGGCCGCGCTATATGACGCCATGGTGATCTCTACCGGGACCCGCCGCGTGATGCCTGTAAGCAATCTCGGCCCCCTGACCGATGAGTATTCTCTCACTTCCGACTGGGACAACCAATGGCTGACCGGAGGCCTCGAGCCGGACGTGATCGCCGAAGCGCATCTGGACGCGGCTTCGATCATCGCGGGCGTTCAACGCTTCGCACAGGACCGCGACCAGCGCCTCGCCCGCCAACGCGGCCTGCTTCAGTGACGCCGGCCGGCCCGGCGACCAGGCGCATGACGGCGTGGCCAACCGTCAACATCAACGCGTACGCGGTTGCCACCGCGAGAACCGGAGTCGCGCCGCTCGAAAAAACGCTCCAGGCGGGAAACATCGCGGCGAATGTATACTCGCGCGCCGGTCCGGCGATCGCGGCCGCAGCCCCGCACAGGGCCAGTCCGCGAGCCGCAAAATTTCGAGCCACTCTCCAGGTTATTAAGAGGACGGGAGCCCAAGAGACCGCGAAACTCAACCAGAACCGCGAACGAAAATGCGGCAGGCTGCTGTTGGAGACGCGCCACCAGCCCTGTGCTTCTCCCACCAGCAAGGCGCACAATGCCACAAAACCGGCAACCGCGCCGCCCCCTGCCGCGCCAACCATCCGCCGCCCGCGAGCTCGAGTGATGTAGGCAAGCACAATGAAGGCGCCTAGATAAAAGACTGTCGTTACGATCTGACCATCAGACACAGGCTGGCTCGAACCCTGAAATGAGGACGACCATTTACTCTCTCACGAAAGAGAGGCCGGCGCATGCCGGGTTTGGCCCGCTCAGGCCGACAGCGTGAAATAGAACTCAGAGCCTCGGCCCGGCTCCGATTCCACCCAGATCCTGCCGTTATAGTGCTCGACGATCCGGAAACAGATGGCTAGTCCGACGCCGTTGCCGGCGTATTCGCGGTTGGTGTGCAGGCGCTTGAACAGGCCGAAGATCTGGTCGCGATATTCCGCCTCGATGCCGATCCCGTTATCGCGCACCGAAATCAGCCAGCTGCCGTGCTGCTCCCGCGCGGCGATGCAAACTTCACGCGGTTGGCGCGGCGCAGATCCTCGCGCGCTTTTACCTGCGCCGAAATATCCCGGAAGTAGCACACCACACCAAAACCGCCGTCCGGAAGAGGGCTGCGGTCAATCCACCACTCGTGCGGTGCCTGCTCAGCGTATCGGCGGCAATCGAGCCGGTTCGCCAGCAGGATCCGCACCATCGTGCGCAGCGCCGGCGACCAGTTGGCGCGCTTCCCGATCGGCGTGCCGGACCAGTCAAAGGCACGGATGAGTGCGCCCAGTTCGCCGCCGCCCGAAAACTCAGCCCCGCCCCCCGCCGAACTGCGCCGGGAATGCGGTCGGTGCGCCCATTACGCGCGATCTCCGCTTTGCGGCGGAATGCCAGGCAATCACCCGCGCCCGGACACGTCGGTAATAGAATTCACCGCTTCGAAGCCCATCCGCCGACAAATGCCGGTGTAGAATGGTTTTTCCATTGACCGCGACAAATTTATGCGAGGGACAAGGCTATGAGCAAAGAATTGAACCGCCGTGCATTCTTCCGCGGCGCGACCTTTGGTGGCGCGACGATCGCCGGTGCAGTTCAAAATGCATTTGCCGCGACCGGCCCGGTGGCCGCCACCACCGCCGGTAAAATTCGCGGTCTCACGATCAACAAAGTACTGGCTTTCAAAGGGATTTCTTACGGCGCTTCCACTGCCGGGGAGCGGCGTTTTATGCCGCCGGCGAAGCCGGAGCCTTGGACCGGAGTCAAGGAAGCCGTCCAATGGGGACCCGAAGCGCCGCAAGGCCCACACACCGAGATTCCCGAAGTCGCTGCTACCATCCCCAAGCAGGGCATCAGTGAAGATTGCCTGCACCTCAACGTCTGGACCAATGGCTTGAAAGGCAAGCGGCCGGTCATGGTCTGGTTTCACGGCGGTGGTTTCGCCAGCGGCTCCGGCAGCTACAGCATGTATGACGGCGCCAACATGGCGCGCAAGCACGACGTGGTGACCGTCACCGTCAATCACCGCCTCAATTCTTTCGGATTTCTCTACCTGCCCGAAATCGGCGGCGCGAAATTCGCACTGGCCGGCAATGCCGGCGCGCTCGATATGGTCGCCGCGCTCGAATGGGTCCGCGACAACATCTCCAATTTCGGCGGCGATCCGAACAACGTCACCATTTTCGGCCAGTCGGGCGGAGGCGGGAAAGTGAGCACCTTGATGGCGATGCCGGGCGCCAAAGGCCTCTTCCACCGCGCCATCGTGGAGAGCGGCGCGAATTTGCGCGGCATCGCCCCGGCCGATGCCACCAAGTCGGCCCGCGCGCTGATGGAAAAGTTGGGCGCCAAGACCGCCGACGATCTGCAAAAGGTCCCGATGGAGCAATTGGTTTCCGCGACGCTCAGCACGCCCGGTCTGCGCCTCGCACCCGTGGTCGACGGCAAAACGCTGCCCGGCGGCCCATTCGATCCCACCGCTCCTGAGATTGCGGCCGATATTCCGTTATTGATCGGCAACACGGAGTTCGAAATCACGTTCTTCCCGCAAACCAAATTCGACCCGATCGACGACGCCGGATTGCACGCGGCCGTGAAACAATCAACCCGCGCCGGCGATGCGGATGTCGACCACCTCATCGCGGTTTACAAGGCGGGCCGGCCGCAAGCCAGCAACCTGGAGCTGTCGCAGATTATCGCGTCCGACGGTTTTAGTGCCGCCGTGCTGACCGAAGCCGAACGAAAATCGCAACAAAAGGCGCCAGTCTTCAAGTATTACTTCACCTGGCAATCGCCTGTGCGTGACGGCAAGTTGAAGTCTTTCCACACCCTCGAAATCCCGTTTGTGCTGGAAAACGTGGATGAAGCCAAATCCATGGCCGGGACCGGCGCCGAGCGCTATCCCTTACAGGCCGAGATGAGCGGCGCTTGGGCGGCGTTTGCGCGCACCGGCAATCCCAATCACAAAGGGTTGCCCACCTGGCCCCGCTTTACAGTCGAGGGCCGCGCCACCATGATTTTCGACAAAGAGTGTAAGGTGGCGAACGACCCGCATGGCGAAGAGCGCAAAGCTTGGGCTGCCCTGCGCCGCGCCTGACCGCTCCACTTGAGCGGCCGAAATTTCTTTTTTGTTAGGAATAAACCGGTTAGCCTGCTACTCGCCGCTCCACTGGAGCGGCGGGGAGGACCCGCTCGGCCATCGCATACTTCAGCGCCTCGATTCCCTGCCCCGTAGCGCTGGAAATTTCGAAGTACGCCAGTCCGCGCTCGGCCGCATGCTGGCGTAGTGCCTCCACCCGCGCCGGATCTTGCGCGACGTCCATCTTGGACGCGCCCACGATCATCGGTTTCTTGACCAGATCCTCACTGAAACTAGCCAGTTCCTCCATCACCGTATCGAAGTCCTGGACCGGGTCGCGTCCCGAAGCTTCCGAAACATCGACCAGGTGCACCAGCAGGCGCGTGCGCTCGATATGCCGCAGGAACTGGACGCCGAGCCCGTGCCCGAGATGCGCGCCCTCGATCAATCCGGGAATATCGGCCACCACGAAGCTGCGGTAATCGGGAAGCTCGACAACTCCGAGATTCGGTTCCAGAGTGGTGAACGGGTAATCGGCAATCTTCGGCCGCGCCGCCGAGATCCGAGAGATCAGCGTCGATTTGCCGGCATTCGGGAACCCTACCAGCCCCACATCCGCCAGTAGCTTCAACTCCAACCGCAGGCGCTTTTCCTCGCCGGGGCGCCCGGGCTCATGTTCGGTCGGCGCCTGGTGCGTCGAGGTCGCAAACCGCGCGTTCCCGCGGCCGCCGCGCCCGCCGCGCGCCACTGTAAACCGCTCGCCCGCGTGCGTGAAGTCGTAAAGGCGCTCCCCCGTGGACTCGTCGTAAACAATCGTCCCGACCGGCACGCCCACTTCAATCGAGTGGCCATCGGCGCCGGTCTTGTTGCTGCCTTCCCCGTGACGGCCGCGCTCGGCCTTGTGCTCGGGGTTGTAGCGAAACTGCAGCAGCGTGTTCTGATGCTCATTCGCCACCAGGACCACGTCGCCGCCGCGGCCGCCATCGCCGCCGCTCGGCCCCCCTTTGGGCACATATTTCTCGCGCCGGAACGCCAGACAGCCGTTGCCGCCGTCGCCGGCTTTCACGAGAATGCGAACTTCGTCAATGAACATGAGACGGGCAGGCTGGAAGCCTGCCCCACGGACAATCTACGCGACTTGCTCGGAGGGCTTTATGCTGACGAACTTGCCCATGCGGCCGCGGTCCTTGTACTCGACCACGCCGGTCACTTTCGCAAACAGGGTGTCGTCTTTACCCCAACCGACGTTGAGGCCGGGTTTGATCCTGGTGCCGCGCTGCCGCACGATCACCGATCCGCCCGGAACCAGCTGCCCGCCGAACACTTTCACGCCCAGCCGCTGCGAATTGGAATCGCGGCCGTTTTTGGAACTGCCTAATCCTTTTTTATGCGCCATACGTCACCCTATGCCGAGATGTCGCTCACTTTCACGTCGGTGAAAGACTGGCGATGCCCGATGGTCTTCTTGTATTGCTTCTTGCGCTTGAACTTGAACACCAGAATTTTGTCGCCGCGGCCGTTGCCGACGATGGTGCCCTTCACGGTAGCGCCGGAAAGCAGTTCGCCGCCATCGCCGAAGGCGGCCTTAATCGGCAGCTCGACTTCGGAGCCGACGTCGCCGGCCACTTTTTCCACGCGGATCACGTCGCCCGGAGCCACCCGGTATTGTTTTCCGCCCGTTTCGATAATCGCGTGCATCGTAAATGCCTCGTTTGGGAGCCCGAACACACGGAATGTGCCGGAACCGCTGGAGTAAACTTTAAGTTTACTACAAACCTCAACGAAGCGGAAACCAGGAGGAAATCAGGTGGCGACCATGAAGGCAGTGCGGCTCCACGAGTATGGCGGACCGGAGGTTCTGAAATATGAAGACGCGCCCCGGCCGGAGCCGGCGGCCGGCGAGATCCTGGTCAAGGTGCATGCGGCGGCGGTCAACCCCGTGGACTGGAAGGTGCGCGCCGGGCACCTAAAGGGATTCCTGAACTATCAGCTGCCGCTCATTCCAGGCTGGGACCTTTCTGGCGTGGTGCAAGCCGCTGGTCCGGGCGTGACCGCGTGGAAGAACGGCGATGAAGTCTATAGCCGCCCGGACATATCCCGCAACGGAGCTTACGCCGAATACATCGCGGTGAAGGCCACCGAAGTGGCGCGCAAACCGAAGTCGCTCGACCACACGCAGGCCGCCGCGATTCCGTTGGCCGCCCTCACGGCCTGGCAGGCCCTGTTCGATGCCGGCGGGTTGCAGGCCGGCCAGCGGGTGCTGATCCATGCGGCCGCCGGCGGCGTCGGCACGTTCGCCGTCCAACTCGCGCGGTGGAAGGGTGCCCACGTCCTCGGCACGGCTTCGGAGCGGAATCACGCATTCCTCAGACAACTCGGCGCCGACGAGACGATTGATTACAGTAAGGTGCGGTTCGAGGACGTAGTTCACGATGTAGACTTGGTGCTGGACGCTATGGCAGGCGAAACACGCGACCGGTCGTGGAAAGTAATCAGGAAGGGCGGCATCCTGGTGACGATCCTGGGGCAGCCCTCGGCGGAAGATGCCGCCAAACATGGCGTTCGGGCGGCCGGCGTTTTCGTGCAGCCAAACCAGGCTGAGTTGGACCAGATCAGCGGGCTGGTGGATTCGGGCAAGCTGAAGCCGATCATTGAAGCGGTGCTGCCCCTGCAGGACGCGTG
>DATGII010000282.1:0-25728 GCA_035295805.1 Bryobacteraceae bacterium
ATGCCATCATCAACGAAGCTGCCGAAGCCTATCGCGGCGTCATCCCGTCCGATTGCTGGCATGACCCCTACATGCCCGCCGCTGCTCTCGCCTCGGAGATTGCCGCTGGTGTGGAGTTTTCTGGTCTCGATGACTCCGGCGCTCTGGTCGGCGTCATGGGCATCCAAGGCGTCCGCGATGTCTTCCTGATCCGTCACGCCTACGTTCGCACCGGCCACCAAAATCGCGGCATTGGAGCTCAACTCCTCCGCTCGCTGATCGACCGCGCCACTGCTCCCCTACTCGTGGGCACATGGGCCGACGCCGTCTGGGCCATCCGCTTCTACCAGCGGCACGGGTTCCACCTCGTTTCGACGGCCGAAAAAGATCGCCTACTCTCGACCTACTGGACGATCCCCCAGCGCCAACAAGAGATCTCCGTTGTCCTCACCCGCTGAGCCCTGAAGCGCCGTGGCCGCCAGTCGGCAGCTGGGCCGGATCGCGCGGCAACGCCGAGGTTAACGTCCGCGCCCCTCTGCGCCTTCTCGCGACTCGCTAGTCGGCGATGTCTGGTGCCCTTCACGCCTCCAACTCGAAGCGCCACGAGCACGCGACCTACTGCAACGTAAGGCCGCCTAAGCCCGCGCATCAGGTGTGGCCGGGAAGCTCGGGACTACGACTATGGCACGACACTCGTCAGATGGCCATGGAGGCCGAGGCGCCGGTCTCAAGATGTCGCCGCGGATAACAAGCCTCGCTCGCGCAGGACGGCCATAATGTCGTGGTGATTCAGGTAGAGAACGATCTTCAGAGTGTCGCCATTGCGGCGCAGGATGAACGTCGACGGAAGCGTCACGTCGCCATTCTCACCGAAATCCCAGCGCCACTGCGCGCGCACCAGCACATGCAACGGGTCCAACTCCTGCTCCTCAAACGATAGCAGCGTTGTAGACTTGGACCCAATGCTCCGGAGCAGCGCCTTTCGTTTCGGCAGCGCGGCTTTGAGATCACTGGTCCGCACGGCCCGCGTTCCACTCGGGTCGGCGTGGAGGAATGGATCGGCGTACTGCGACACCACCGCATCAATATCATCAGCTGAATTGTTCCGTTGGAAGGCTTCGAAGAAGCTGCGAATGTCGGGGTTCATATGAGGTTCCATCGTAGCGCCCGCGATGGTCGGGCGCAGGCCGCGCATCGCGTCGGCGTCAGCAGGCCACCTGTGCGGTGCCCACGCCAGCCTTGCCATCGCAATCTCGTGCTCTCGCCGATGGCGCTCGCATTCCAGACGGTTCGTCGAGAGACTCCCTGCCCAACGGTCACGCAAGTCAAAGACGCCGCGTGTGGGAACGTACAGGGGCCCGCGCGCCGCAGCCGCTCAGGCACGGCAGGCGTTGGCTAAGGCTCTCACGGATAGAGCCAGTGATGAGCAACCACTATGGCGAGCATGATGATTACTGCAACGACGAGGATAAGGGTCAACCCCGTGTTGCTCCGCAGCAGCCGCGGCGGGCGGCGCTCCTGATTGGAGAAGACGGTCGGATGAGGCCGGCGGCGCCACACGTTTGATCCGAGCACGGCAGCATCCACGCCGGGCCAGGGCAGAATCTGAAAAGGGTAAGTAGAAGCTGTGCACATAATGAGCGCGCGAGATCCGAATTGCCAGCGGCTCTTGATGAATTTCGACTCGTTCGTTAACGGGCGTCACATTGGTCGTGGTCGTGCACCCGCAGGCACAACCGCAGTGTTCTAGGGATATAGGGTCTAATGCTGGAAGGCTGCGGCTCGTCCGAACTCAACGAAGGAGAAATCTCAATGTCGAAGTTCTTGATCGCCATCTTGTTGGTAGCCGCTGTGGCCCTCTTGCCAACAGCTGCAACGGCTGCCCCCACCAGCAATCCGCTCGCCATTCCAATCGTTGGCAGCGGTCCTGGAGGGACGTTCGCCGGTACTTTCACTCTTAATAATTTCAGCGTCCAAAATGGGCAACTCGTCGCAAATGGGACTGTCGTCGGAACTGTGACGAATACGGCGACCGGCGTGGTCACGAGTATTCTACAGACCGTCAGCGCGGCTGTCGGCACAGTGACTGGTAGCTGCCCGATTCTGCATCTTGACATCGGCCCAATCAATCTGAACCTGCTCGGGCTGCAAATCACGACTAACCAGATCGTCCTGGATATTACGGCACAATCCGGGCCTGGCAATCTTCTCGGCAACTTGCTCTGCTCGGTTGCCAACCTTCTTAACAGCCCCGGGCCGCTCGCCAATCTGTTGAATCAGATTGTGGGAATTCTGCAGGGACTCTGAAGGTGAAGTGTACCGGGCGGAGAGGGCTTCGCCCGGTATCCTACTGACCCCAAATGCAGCAGGCGCCGCCGGACGGGATGGCATTCACCGGCGCGCGGCGTTGTCAGCCGCGCCTCGGAGTTCACCATTCAGGTGACAATAAAAGCAGTGCCCGCCCGTCTGCTGCTCTTCGCCGCCACTACCGGTTACCAGATCCGCGTGTTCGCGGAAGCGGCGGCGCGGCTGGGCGTCGACCTGACATTGGCCACCGACCGCTGTCACGTGCTGGAAGACCCGTGGGGCGATCGTGCGGTCGCGGTGAAGTTCAACCGGATCAGCGAATCGGTGGAATTGCTGCGCGGCCGGCGGTTCGACGCCGTTGCCGCAGTGGGCGACCAACCGGCCGTGCTCGCCGCCGCCGCTGCCGAGATGCTGAAAGTTCCGTTCCACCCGCTGCACGCCACGCAGGCCTGCCATGATAAATTTCAGGCGCGCCTGCGCTATCAGGAAGCCGGGTTGCGGGTTCCGCGATTTTTCCGGGCCCGGTTCGATGAAGATCCGCGCACGCTGGCCGCGCGCGCTCCTTATCCGTGTGTCCTCAAGCCGCGCGGCCTGTCGGGCAGCCGCGGCGTCATTCGGGCGAATACGATCCCGGAGTTTGTCGAGGCGTTTGACCGCATCCGCAAAATGGGGGAGAGCCAACTACAGGTGGAAGGATATATCGAAGGACGCGAGTTCGCAGTGGAAGGGCTGGTGACCGCCGGACGCTTCCAGCCGATCGCCATTTTCGATAAACCTGATCCTCTCGAAGGACCTTACTTCGAGGAAACAATTTACGTGACGCCGTCGCGGGAACCCGGGGAGGTGCAGCGGGAATTACTGATCACGACGGTAATTGCTGTGCAGGCGTTGGGTTTACGGCACGGCCCGGTGCATGCGGAATTGCGCTACAACCGGGAGGGGGCTTGGATGCTGGAGACCGCGGCCCGGCCGATCGGCGGGCTGTGTGCGCGGGCGCTGCGCTTTGCTCCTGACGTGCCTTTCGAGGAACTGATCCTGCGGCACGCGCTCGGTGAGGACGTCAGTCGCGCGCGCCCGGCCTACGAAGCTTCGGGCGTGATGATGATTCCTATTCCGAAAGGCGGCATTTACGAGGGCGTGGAGGGCTTGGAGCGCGCACGGGCCGTTCCCGGGATTGACGATGCCGTCATCACGGCCAAGCAGGGCCAACGGCTCCTGCACCTGCCGGAAGGCGCGAGCTATCTGGGATTCCTATTTGCGCGGGGAGATTCGCCGGCAGCGGTGGAGTCGGCGCTGCGGCGGGCGCATGCGGAACTTCGTTTTCAAATTGCGACGGCGCTGGAAACCTTCAAGCCTTCGTCTTAGGCGGCACGAAATCGGGCGGCAGGGCGGCACCTTCGCCGAAGAAATAGGCATCCATCTGCTCGATCAGAAATTCCTGGGCTTCTTTGGTGCCGAGATTGAGCCGGTATTCGTTCATCAGCATCTTCATATGCTCGACCCACATCTTCCAGGCTTCCTTGGAGACGTTCTCGAAGATTTTCTGGCCGAGGGGATGGCCTTCGAAGGGCACCTCGTCCAGGCCTTCCATTTCGCGCTGGAATTTGACGCAAAAGACCTTGCGCGCACCCGGCCGCATCGCATTATTTATGCCGGTCAGCCCGCTGTTTCCGCAGCCCATCGAAGTGTCTCCTCAGGTCCAGCATACCTTAGTAAACTGGTGTGCGCCGCGGACACGAGAAAGAACGCGCGGTCGGCTACACTGGAAGTGCATGCGACGGTACCTGACCGCGATCCTGCTGCTCTGCGGTGTGGCGCGCGCCGACACGGTTCTGGTACTTCCGTTCTTCAACCACTCCAAGGGGAATCTCGATTGGATCGGCGAAAGCATTTCGGAATCGCTGCACGATTCGCTCGCATCAGAAGGCCTGCTGGTGCTCGATCGCGAAGACCGGCTGGAAGGATACCGGCGGCAGTCGCTGCGCTCAGGCGCCGAGCTCACGCACGCGTCGATCATCAAGATCGGCCAGTCGCTGGACGCTTCGAGCGTCATCTACGGCTATTACGAGCTGATCCCGCCGGCAGCCGGAGGCACGGGAAACGGCTCGCTGCGGGTCACGGCGCGAATACTCGAGCTGAAACGGCTGCGCCAGTATCCAGAATTCACGGAACTGCGAGCGCTCGATGATCTCGCACCGCTCGAGGCACATCTGAGCTGGCGCGCGCTGCAGTACCTGACGCCCAAGAGCGTGCCCGATGAGCAGGAATTCATGCGAGAGCGGCCGGCGGTGCGCCTGGACGCGGTGGAAAGTTATATCCGCGGACTGCTCGCGCAAACGCCCGAGCAGCGGCAGCGATTCTTCGCACAGGCAGCGCGCCTGGACGAACACTACTCGCCTCCCTGTTACCAGCTGGGGAGGGCTTACTGGGCCAACAAAGATTATCAGGCCGCGGCCACGTGGCTGGCGCGGGTCGACCGATCCAATCCCCACTACCTGGAAGCGCAGTTTTTCCTGGGCCTGTGCTGGTACTACAGCGGCGATTTCGCCGGTGCGGAACATGCATTCCAGCTCGTGGCGGCGGCCGTGCCGCTCAATGAGGTATACAACAACCTGGGAGCGGCGCAGGACCGGCGCAATAATGCGGATGGGGCGATTGCCAGTTTCCAGAAAGCCCTGGAAGGAGACGCCGCCGACCCGGACTATCACTTCAACCTGGGCTACACCTACTGGCGAGCCGGGCGCTTCGCCGACGCGGTCGGGAGCCTGCGCCTCGCGGTCGAGCGCAACCCTAACGACACGGAAGCCACGTCACTGCTGGGCCGCGCCTTGAAACGCGACGGCCCGCGTCCGGGCGATCCGAAGTCGGAAGCGCGCGAGCGCGTCAAAACCAACTACGACGAAGCGGCATACCGGCAACTGCAAGCGGAGCTGCAATCGCGGCAATAGCACGGGCCGACGCGCGGGAACGTGCGTTGCGGAAATCGGTATAGAATGTTGGTTCGCAACGGAGATGGTATGAAACAGCTTTACCTTTTTCTATCGATCGCAGCATGCGTCTGGGCTCAGGGTGCGGCGCAGCCGCCCGCCGGCTCGGCGCCCGCCGCAAGCCTGGAGCCCGGCCTGTACGCCGTCATCAACACGTCGATGGGGACGATTACGGCGCAGCTTTTCGAAAAGGAAGCGCCAATGAACGTCCGCAATTTCGTGGCGTTGGCGCGCGGCACCAAGCCGTGGAAAGATCCGAAAACCGGCGCCATGGTGGCGAAGCCGCTGTACAACAACATCACGTTCCACCGGGTGATTCCGAGCTTTATGATTCAGACGGGCGATCCGACGGCCACCGGCGCACACGATTGCGGCATCAAAATGAAAGACGAGATTGTGCCGAGTCTCAAGTTCGACCGGCCCGGACGTCTGGGCGTGGCGAATATCGGAGCGCCGAATACAGGCGGCTGCCAGTTCTTCATTACCGAAGTGGCGTATCCTTCGCTGGACCCGCCCAACGGCGGCTATACGATCTTCGGGCAGGTGGTGGAAGGGCAGGACATCGTCGGCAAGATTGCGCGCGTTCCGCGCGACGCCAACGACAAGCCGCGAACGCCGGTAAAACTCGTCAGCGTGACGATTAAGCGCGTGGGCCCGGAGCCGGCCGCTCCGGCTGCCAAAAAAGCTCCCGCCGGTAAGAAGTAGCGCGACTGTTACGCGCGAGCGGCGGCCACCTGCCGCAGCACATAGGGCAGAATTCCGCCGTAGCGGTAGTATTCCACCTCTTGCGGTGTATCGACGCGGATATCGACCGTAAAGGCGGTCTCGGTGCCATCGGCGGCGACTGCCCGAACCGCCGCGTGCCGCTTCCCGCCGCCATTTAGCAAAGCGGAACGCAGGCCGGTGATGTAGTAGGCTTCCTTGCCGGTCAATTTCAAGCCGGCAGCGTTCTGGCCGGCGCGGAATTGCAGCGGCAACACACCCATCCCGACGAGATTCGTCCGGTGGATGCGCTCAAAACTTTCCGCGATCACGGCTTTGACTCCCAACAGCGCCACGCCCTTGGCCGCCCAATCGCGCGAGGAGCCGGAACCGTACTCTTTGCCGGCGATGATCAGCAGCGGCACGCCTTCCTTTTGATACTGCATGGAGGCGTCGTAGATGAACATCTGCTTGCCATCGGGGAGGTGAACCGTCCAGCCGCCTTCGGTCTCGGGAGCCAGCTGGTTGCGCAGCCGGATGTTGGCGAGCGTGCCGCGCACCATTACCTCGTGATTGCCGCGGCGCGCGCCGTAGGAGTTGAAATCCTTCGGCTGCACGCCCTGGGCGATCAGGTACTGGCCGGCGGGCGTGTCTTTCGGAATCGAGCCGGCGGGCGAAATGTGATCGGTGGTCACGGAATCGCCCAGCAACGCCAGCACGCGCATCCCGCTCAGGTCCGCGACGGATTTTTCGGGATCCGCCATGTGATCGAAATACGGCGGTTTCTTGATGTATGTGGAATGGTCGTCCCACTGAAAGATTTCACCGGTAGGAACCGGCATGCCCTGCCAGTTCTGGTCGCCATCGAACGCGCGCGCGTATTCTTGCTGGAACATCTCGCGGCGCACGGCGGCGCGCACCGTGTTTCGCACCTCTTCATTGGACGGCCAGATATCGCGCAGGTAAACGGGCTTGCCTTGGGGATCGGTGCCCAGTGAATCGGTGGTCAGATCGATGTCGATCCGCCCGGCCAGCGCATAGGCGACCACCAGCGGCGGCGACGCGAGGTAATTAGCCTTCACCAGCGGATTGATGCGCCCTTCGAAATTACGGTTACCGCTCAGGACGGCGGCGACCACGAGGTTTTCTTTCTGCACGGCCTGCGTCACGGGGTCGGGCAGCGGGCCGCTGTTGCCGATGCAGGTGGTGCAGCCGAAACCCACGAGGTGGAAGTTCAATTTTTCGAGATATGGCAGTAAACCGGCTTCGCGGTAGTAATCGATCACGACTTTCGAACCGGGGGCGAGACTGGTCTTCACCCACGGTTTGGCCTGCAGGCCGCGCTCTACGGCTTTCTTCGCCACCAGGCCGGCTGCCAGCATCACGGATGGATTCGAGGTATTGGTGCAGCTGGTGATGGCGGCGATCACCACCGAGCCATTGGCCAGGGTCACATTGTGCCCATTGATGGCGGCGGCGGCGCTCTTGGCGGGGCCGGTAAATGCCGCGGCGAAATTCTTCTTTACGTCCGGCAGCTCGACGCGATCCTGCGGCCGCTTCGGTCCCGCCATCGAGGGATGAACGTGTGCCAAGTCGAGCTCCAGCGTATCGGCGTAGGCCGGATCGGGAGTCGCGTCGGTGCGGAACAGTCCTTGTTCCTTGGTGTACGCTTCCACCAGAGCGATGAGGTCCGCGGGGCGATTGCTGAACTTGAGGTACTCGAGCGTTTCCTGGTCCACCGGGAAGAAGCCCATGGTGGCGCCGTATTCGGGCGCCATGTTAGCCACGGTGGCGCGGTCGGCAAGGCTGAGCGCGCTCAGACCGGCGCCGTAAAACTCGACGAACTTGCCGACCACGCCTTTCTTGCGCAGCATTTGAGTGATCGTCAGAACCAGGTCGGTCGCGGTCGCGCCTTCGTTCAGCCTGCCATGCAGCTTAAAGCCGACCACCGGCGGCAGAAGCATCGAGATCGGCTGGCCGAGCATGCACGCCTCAGCTTCAATGCCGCCGACTCCCCAGCCCAGCACACCCAAGCCGTTGACCATGGTCGTGTGCGAATCGGTGCCGACCAGCGAATCCGGGTACGCCCGCCCATTGGAGCGGAACACGACCGAAGCCAGATATTCCAGATTCACCTGGTGCACGATGCCGGTATCGGGCGGCACGACGCGAAAATTCTGGAATGCAGTCTGGCCCCAGCGCAGCAGAATGTAGCGCTCCTTGTTGCGCTGGAACTCGAGCAGGGCGTTCAGCTGGAAGGAATCAGCGGAGCCGTAGTGGTCCACCTGGACCGAGTGATCGATCACGAGGTCCGCGGGCAGCAGCGGGTTCGCGCGCTTCGGATCAGCGCCCATCGCGCGCAGCGCGTCGCGCATGGCGGCGAGGTCGACCACCGCGGGCACTCCGGTGAAATCCTGCAGCAGCACGCGCGCGGGCATGAAGTTGATCTCTTTTTCGACTGTGCCAGCCGGGCTCTTGGCCACAAAGCTGATGTCATCGGCCGTGACGCGCTTTCCGTCTTCGTGCCGGAGCAGATTTTCCAGCAGGATCTTGGTGGAAAATGGTAGCCGCGCAACCGCGCCGGCGCCTTTCTGTTCGACGGCCTGCAGCCGGAAGTATTCGTATTCGTTGGAGCCCACACGCAGCTTCGCCGCTGCGCCGAAACTATTATTTGGCATTAACCTGATTATATCCGCCTGCTTGCGCGCACCCTGCTAGCGCCGAACCTGCACGCTTACCTTCTGGGTCACCGTGTGGCCGTTTTCATCTTGCGCGAACAGGGTGTAATCGGTATCCCGTTTGGGGGAAACCTCGACGCACCGGCTCAGCGCGGGGTAGATTCCGGCCACCTCCGGGACCATGCGGACAGTCTTCGCGCCGACCACGCTGTAACACAGGCGGGTAGATTTGCCGCGCGGAATCGCGGCGGGAACAGCGTAAAGATTCAGAATCTTCAATTGGCCGATCAATTCCATGGTCCGGCGCGCCTCGGCGGCTTCCTTCTCAGAGCGCTGCTGTTCCACGGCGCGCGCGCTTTGCCGGCGCGAATAGAACACCCATCCGTCATAAAGAGCAACCGCCAGCACCGCCAGCGAGATGAACGGCAGGAGGCGCCGAATTTTCGCAGCGAAAGCCAAATCTCTATCCCCCTTACTCACCCATGGCTTTAACAATCACCCGCTTGGAGCGCTGTCCGTCGAACTCGGCATAGTAAATCTGTTGCCACGGGCCGAAATCCAGCTTGGCCTTCGTCACCGGCACGATCACCTCATGGTGTACCAGCAGACTTTTCAAATGTGAATCGCCGTTAGTCTCTCCGGTACCGTGGTGGCGGTAGTCCTGCCGGAAAGGCGCCAGTTTCTCCAGCCACTCGTCGATGTCGGCGATTAACCCGTCTTCGGCATCGTTCACCCACACACCGGCGGTGATGTGCATGGCCGAGACGAGGATCATTCCTTCCTGAATCCCGCTCTTGCGCAGCGCGGTTTCCACTTGAGGAGTAACATTAATGTACTCGCGATGCTTCTTGGTATGAAACGTCAGATATTCGGTATAGAATCTCATAGCGCGATCTTACATCCAATACCTATGGCAGCCGGACGCATCCTGCTGGTGGACGATGAGCCACCGCTGCTGAAGATGATGAGCATCTACCTGCAGCGGCGCGGCCTTGAAGTGAGCACGTGCGCGACCACAGAGCAGGCGTCGGCCCTGATTGACGCCGAGCCGCTCTCTTACGGAGTCGCCGTGCTGGATGCCACCATGAGCGGATTGCCCATGGAGGATCTGGCGCTGAAAATGCTCCAGGCGAATCCCTCGCTCCGGGTCTTGGCCGCCAGCGGGTATCCTGTGGACATGAGCCGTCTGGAAGCCGCCGCTCCCGGCCGTGTCGCCTTCCTGCACAAGCCGTTCACGCCGGAAATGCTGACGGAATCTGTCCGGGGGATGCTTGCCGCTCAAGAAGAAGAAGAACTTTAAGCTGGCGCGGGAAGTGAAGGCCATTGCCCGGGAACGGGTGGGCCGGATTCCGGCCGGAAAGACCCTCGAGCCCAAAACGTCTCGAAAGAAACCGAAGCATCCCAAGCGCGCCGAGGAGGATTTGTTGTGAGTCGCGCCGCGGGCGCGCGCGATGCGCACGACTGGTCGCGCCGGGAGTTATTGGCATTCGGCTGGCTGCCCTTTTTCCGTCCCAAACACATCAGTCTGGACGGCGCCCGGTTCCGGATTCTGCGCAACGGGCGATCCAAACGGCGATTCCTGCTGATCCACGGCAACGAAGAGACCGCGCGCGCGGTGCTGACGCGATTCATGGACACGCAGGAAGGAATTGCCTATCTCATCGAGAGCCAGACGCGAAACGTACCGATCGCTTCCGGCGAGATCGACCCCAACCGCATGTTCTCGCGCGAGGGGGCGGAAGCCAATCTACGAATGCTCAATCCGGGGTGGACGCCGCAGCAACTCGAAAGGGCGCTGCATATCCTCGATAGCGGGCGCGAACATCTGGTCCGGGCGCTGTTTCCGCCCGATCGCGGGCTGATCTGCGCGCTGCACAATAATTCGGAGAATTATTCGGTTGCCGACGAAGCGCCGGTCAGCGATGCGGCGTCGCTGCGGGAGGCCGCCGAGCCACACTCTTTTTACCTATGCACCGATCCGGCCGATTATGCCATCCTTTCGCAATCCGCTTATAACGTGGTGCTGCAGCACAACAAGCCCCAGGCCGATGACGGATCGCTATCGCATCTCGCGGCGCGCCGGGGGGTGCGCTATCTGAACCTGGAGGTGCGTCTCGGGAATGCGGACCGCCAAATGGAGATGCTGCGCTGGGCGAACTGGAGCCTGCCGTAGCCCCGGCAACGGTTCCGTAATGCGCCCGGGTGCTACAGTGTATACTTCTGTAGTTATCAACACATGAAATCGCCGCCCCGGCGGGAGATTGCCCGGGGCCGAGGAGAAATTTGGAATGAGTGAAGTCCTCACTGAATCTGCCGTGCTCACCGGAGCCGAATTCAAGAAGCAACTGCGCGCAGGGAAGCCCAAAATGGGGCTGTTCCTGAACTCGCACAGTCCGACGGTAGCGGAACAACTGGCGCATAGCGGCTACGACTGGCTGCTGGTGGATACGCAACATGGGCCTATGGGTTTCCTGGAGCTATCCGCGATGCTGGCGGCCATCGCCAACGGCGGGGCCAAATCGATGGTGCGCGTGGCGGGATACCACGACCGCGGCGGGATCCAGCAGGCTCTCGATATGGGCGCCGACGGCGTGCTTGTCCCCTACATCAACACCGCCGAAGAGGCGCGCCAGGCCGTGAGCTGCGCCCGTTACCCGACGGCGGGAACGCGGTCGGTCTATTTCCCGCAGCGCAGCATGAACCGCGCCGGTCTGCTGGGCTACGCCGGGGCAGCCAATGAGAACACGATCCTGGCGCTGCAGGTAGAAACCGCTTCCTGCATCGAAAACATCGATGCCATTGCCGCTGTGCCGGGGGTCGACCTGCTGTTCCTGGGCCAGAACGATCTCTGCATGTCCATGGGCCTGTATGAAAAATACAAGTTCCCGGATATGTATACTTCACCGGAACTTGGGGCGGCCACTGACAAACTCAAAGCAGCGGCCAAGCGGAACAACGTCATTCTCGGCCTGTTCCTGTTCGGGACGGCGCGCGTCGGCGAGTTCCTCGAGAAGGGCTTCCCGTTCATCAGCATCGGCAACGATCTGCACCACATCCTCACGCAGGCGGGCGCTTACGTGAAGGACATGGAAGAAGTCTCGAAACAGAAGGGCAAACCCTGGAGCCGGCGGCCGACCGCCCTGTTCTAGCTGGATGCTCAGCCAAAAACTGCGCGAATGCGGCGTGGTGGGGGCCGGCGGCGCCGGCTTCCCCACTTATGTGAAGGCGCAGTCGCAGGTTGAGTTCGTCATTGCCAACGGCGCCGAGTGCGAGCCGCTCATCCACAAAGACGCCGAACTCGTGAAGCACTTCCCGGCCGAAATCGTAGCCGGGATGCAGTCGATGATGCAGGCGACTGGAGCGCGGTCGGGCAAGTTCGGCATTAAAACCAAGAACGCCGAAGCCATCGAAGCGGTAAAAGGGCACCTCACCCCGGCGATCGAGCTGGTCACGCTTGGCGACTTTTATCCATCCGGCGACGAATATGAGCTTGTCTACTCGGCCACGGGCCGACTGATTCCGGCAGCGGGGATTCCGCTTCAGGTCGGCTGCGTGGTCAACAACGTCGAAACCTTGTACAACGTTGCTCAAGCCGAGCGCGGTATGGCGGTCACCGAAAAATTCCTCTCCGTCTGCGGGGCGGTGAAGCAGCCCAAGAGTCTCTGGGCGCCGATCGGCACGCCGTTCCGCGATCTGGTCAAAGCCGCCGGCGGCGCCACTTTCCCCGATTACGGAATTTTCGTTAGCGGCATCATGATGGGGACGCTCACCTTCGATCCGGACGATGTCGTCACCAAAACCACCGCCGGATTGATCCTGCTGCCGCGCGAACACTACTTGATGTCGCGCCGCACGCGGTCGCAGAAGGAGATGAACCACATTGGAAAATCGGCGTGCGACCAGTGCAGCTACTGTACCGAGTTCTGCCCGCGGTATCTGCTCGGATACGAAGTGGTGCCGCACAAGGTAATGCGCAGTCTCGGGTTCACCGCGTCCGGCGCGGAGATCTGGAACCAATGGGCCGAACTCTGCTGCGCCTGCGGTCTCTGCACTCTGTACGCCTGCCCGGAGGACCTGTACCCGAAAGAGGCGTGCGATCAGGGCAAGCACGATCGCCGCGCCGCGGGGCTGAAGTTCGTCCAGCAGCGGCCGGTCGAGGTCCATCCTATGAAAGAGTACCGGAGAGTGCCGCTGGCCCAATTGCGAAAGCGCCTGCAGGTGGAGGAATACGAGCGCGAAACACCCTTCGCCGAGGTCCGCCTGAGGCCGGCCTACGTGCGCATCAGAATGCGCCAGCACGCCGGCGAGGGTGCGATTCCCTGCGTCGCGGAAGGCAGGCAGGTCAAGAAAGGCGAAGCGGTCGGGCGCGTGGAGGATTCGAAGATGGGAACGCACGTCCATGCCAGCATCGACGGCACGGCGCGGCGGGTCACTCCCGAGTTTGTTGAGATTGGGGCGTGAATCATGGCGAAGAATTCGATCGGGCTGATTGAACTCACAAGCATTGCCGCCGGCTATCAGGTGACCGACGCCATGCTGAAGGCCGCCGATGTCGGTCTGGTGCTTTCGCGCTCGATCTGCTCCGGTAAATACATGGTGATGGTGCGCGGCGACGTGGCGGCGGTCGAGGCGGCCGTCGCGTCCGGCACCCGCGGCGGGCATTTTTCGGTGATCGATACGTTCGTCATTCCCAATCTGCACGAAGCGGTATTTCCGGCGCTCAGCGGCATCACGAAGGTGGAAGCACTGGAGGCGCTGGGAATCGTCGAGTCGTTTTCGGTGGCTTCGTTGATTGAAGGCGCCGATGCCGCGGTCAAAGCCGCCAACATTCAACTGATCGAGATTCGCCTGGCCATGGCGTTGGGCGGTAAAGCTTTTGTTACGTTGACGGGAAGCATCGCCGCGGTGCAGAGCGCGGTGGAGGCGGGTGCACAGATCGTCGGAGCCAAGGGAATGCTGGTGAACAAAGTAGTGATCGCCAGCCCGCGTCCCGAACTGCTCAACGAGATGATCTGAGCGCTATTGTTTCATCTGCGGATCCCAGTGCTCGTCGGCCTTGCCGTCGACGATCCGCCACATGTCAAACCAGGTGGTGGTGTAGGGGTTGCCTTTGGAATCCTTCCGATTGGCCACCGTTACGACCGTAACCAGGTCGCCTTCGGCGAGCACCGCAACCACCGGAGCGGTCAGCTTGTCGCAGGTGGCGGCCTTGGGGCGCGATCCGAAGAACTTCACGACGGGCGCTCTTCCCGACGTCACCAGCGGATTGTGCTGGATGTAGCGTTCGGTGAGCCATTTGTCGGCTTCCTCCCAGTGATTGCATTGCAGCAGGTCCTTTTCGATGTGATAGGCCGCCTGCTTCATCTCGTTCAACTTCTTGTTCTTATCTTTAAACAGGGCTTCGACGTCATCGGCAGGCTTGACCGGCTCCTGGGCCACGGCGAGCGCACCGGCAAACAATGCGGCGAATGCAAACGGAATCGCGAATCGAATTTTCATGCGTACTATCGTAATTGCGTCAGCCCGATCTGCGCAATTTCAGCCGGTGATACAATTGGCCGCTATGACCACGTCTGTTGCCGCAAATCGCCGCCGGTTCCTGCGGTTTCTCGCGGGAAGCCCCCTGTTCGCACGGGCCTGGGCGCAGCAATCGGAGTCCGTTATCGAGACCGCGAAGGAGGGGCTCAGCTTGATGGACTTCGAAACGGCCGCGCGCAAGGTCTTGCCGCCGGCGCATTGGGGCTACATGGCATCCGGGGTCGACGACGATTTTACGCAGAGAATGAACCGCGAAGGGTTCAAGCGGTTCCAGTTGCGGCCGCGGCGGCTGGTCGACGTCAGCAAAGTCGATCTGAAGACGGAGGTTTTCGGCACAGCGTGGGATGCCCCGATTTTTCTTAGCCCGGTGGGCGGGCAGCGCATGTTCCACCCGGAAGGCGAAGTGGCGGTGGCGCGCGCCGCCAAAGCCAAGAAGACCACGCAAATCCTTTCGAGCGCGACTTCGATCGGCGTCGAGGACGTCGGGCGCGCGCTGGGATCGCCGCTCTGGTATCAGCTCTATATGCCGGTACGGTGGGAAGGCACCGAGAAGCTGGTGCGGAGAGTGGAGGAGGCGGGTTGCCCAGTGCTCGTCTGGACGGTGGACCTGTTGGGCGGGCGCAACCTGGAAACCGCCGAGCGCTTCCGGCGGATGGACACGCGCGAGTGTGCTTCGTGCCATGCGACTGCGCGAGGCGGCCGGGCGCCGGGAGAACTGCCGATGTACAAAGGTATCGAAGGCGGATTCAACCCGCCGGCGGCCAATTGGGATACACTCGATAGGCTCCGGAAACTGACCAAAATGAAACTGATGCTGAAGGGGCTCGATACGCGCGAAGACGCGAGGCTGGCGCGCGAGCACGGCGTCGACGGCATCATCGTATCGAACCATGGAGGCCGGGCTACCGAAACCGGGCGCAGCACCATTGAAGCGCTGGGCGAAGTGGTGGACGCGGCGGGCGCCCAGATACCGGTGTTGGTGGACGGCGGGTTCCGCCGCGGCACGGACGTGTTCAAAGCCCTGGCACTCGGCGCGCGCGCCGTCGGCATCGGCCGCCCTTACGTGTGGGCCCTGAGCGCGTTCGGACAGGACGGCGTGGAGCGGGTGCTCGATATCCTGCGCGCGGAATTGCAGCTGACGATGCGCGAATGCGGCATGCCCTCGATCCAACAGATCACGCGCGCCTCCATCATGCCGGCGGATACCCGGCTGCTGTAGCGTTTACCGCTCTCGACCGCGAGTATTATATTCTGGTATTCGCCTTCTTGCTTATTCGAGGCTTCAGCGGTCCCGTTCGAAAGATCTCATGATGTCCCTTTTTGAAATTTGCCAATGGCTTCAGAACACCGAGTTTGGCACCAGCCTGCGCGAATCCATCTGGATGTTCCCGATCGTCGAGAGTACGCACGTGTTGGGGCTTTCGCTTTCGGTGGGCACGTTGCTCTGGATGGATCTGCGGCTGACGGGAAAATTCATGAAGAGCCAGCCGATCTCGAAAATTTCGAACTCGGTGCTTCCCTGGACCCTGGTCGGCTTCACGATCATGACCATCACCGGAGTGTTGCTGTTCTGGTGCCAGGCGGTGAAGGCGTACAACAGTATCTTTTTCAAAATCAAAATCGCGCTGCTCTTCCTGGCGGCCGTGAATGCGATCGTCTACCACACCACGATCTATCGCAAGATGGACGAATGGGACAAAGCTTCGCCGCCGCCGCTGCAGGCGCGCTTCGCCGGATGGGCGTCTATCGCGCTGTGGATTGGCATCATCATCGCGGGCCGCAACATGGCATATAATTTTTAGGGTTCAGACTGAGGTTCCTGGTGAGTCTTCTTTTTCCCTTTTTTAAGTGGTGCGACGGCACCTGGGTGGGCGCGGCAATCCGCGGATCGAAATACGCGTTCCCGGTGATCGAGGCAATCCACCTGCTGGGCCTGACCGTGCTGCTGGGAGTCATGGTGGTGATCAGCCTGCGGTTGTTCGGCTTCATTTTGAAGCATGAGTCGACGCGCGAGTTGGCCACCGATCTGCGGCCGTACACGTGGGGCAGTATCGTCACGATGCTGGTGACCGGCTTCCTGCTGTTCGCTTCCGAAGCGCTGAAATGCTACGACAGCTCTTCCTTCCGGTTCAAGATGGCGTGCCTGATCCTCGCTCTCATTTTTCAGGTGACGGTATACCACCGCGCCACGACGGCGATGGATGTGGATAAGCGGCCGGGTTTCGCAAAACTGACCGCGATCCTGGCCCTGGCGCTGTGGTTCGGTGTGGGACTCGGCGGCCGGGCCATCGGCTTTCTGTAGAGAGTTCCCGGCATGCCTGAGCTTCCAGACGTCGTCGTATACGTGGAAGCTCTGCGCGAACGAGTAGTCGGGCATCGACTCAATCGGGCTCTCATCCGCGGGCCGTTTCTGCTGCGCTCGACCACGCCGCCGCCGGAGTCGCTGTTTGGAAAAATCGCGCGGCAGGTCGAGCGCGTAGGCAAGCGGATCGCCATCGGCTTCGAAGACGACCTGTGGCTTGTGTTTCACCTGATGATCGCGGGCCGTCTGCACTGGCGCGCCGTTCCACCGAAATCGACCACGCGCAATACGCTGGCCACGTTCGAATTCGATTCGGGCGTGCTGCAACTGACGGAAGCGGGAACGCAGCACCGGGCATCGCTGCACGTGGTGCAGGGCGCAAGCGGTCTGGCCGCTCTCAATGCGGGAGGCATCGAACCGCTCGAAGCGGATCTCGGCGCCTTCGCGGCTGCGCTGCGTTTGGAAAACCACACGCTGAAACGCGCGCTCACCGATCCGCGGCTGTTCAGCGGGATCGGCAATGCCTACTCGGACGAAATTCTGCATCGCGCACAACTCTCGCCGGTGGCTATGACTCTGCGGCTCTCGCCGGAGGAGGTTGAACGGCTCTATCATGCCGTCCAAGAAAGCCTGACACTATGGCTGGATCGACTGCGGGCGGAGGCGAAGAACTCGTTTCCGGAGAAAGTTACGGCGTTTCGCGAGGGCATGGCGGTCCACGGGCGCTTCGGCCAGCCGTGTCCGCGATGCGGCGCGAAGATCCAGCGCATCCGCTACGCGGCCAACGAGACCAACTACTGCGTGCGCTGCCAGACCAATGGCAAACTGCTCGCCGACCGCGGGCTGTCGCGTTTATTGCGGGAAGACTGGCCGCGCACGCTTGAAGAACTGGAGCTGCGAAAGACCCAGGCTCGGTAACATGCGCATGACCGAGCCGTGAGGGCGGTCCGCGGTCCCGATATGCCTATAATGGGCTTTCGGAATCAGCATGGCGGCAACCACCACGGGAACCCTCCGGTACGATTGGACACTGCCGGAAATCGAGGCGATCTACACAACACCTTTGCTGGAACTTGTCTTCAAAGCGCAATGCATCCACCGCGAGCACCATCGCGCCAACGAAGTGCAGGGATGCATGCTGCTCAGCATCAAGACCGGCGGCTGTCCTGAGGATTGCGGGTATTGCTCGCAATCGGCCCACTACGATACCGAAATCACGCGCCGCGAGTTGATGACCGTGGAGGAGACGCTCTCTGCCGCGCGGCAGGCGCAAGCCGGCGGCGCGACGCGCTTCTGCATGGGAGCGGCGTGGCGCAGCGTGCCCGGGGGCGCGGCGTTCGAACGTGTGCTCGAAATGGTGCGGGGCGTGCGCTCGCTCGGGATGGAAGCCTGCTGCACACTCGGCATGCTCAGCGATTCCCAAGCCGACGCCCTGGCCGCGGCCGGTCTCAGCGCGTACAACCACAACCTCGATACATCGCCGGAGTTTTACGGGCAGATCATCCACACGCGGACTTACCAGGATCGTCTCGAAACTTTGGCGCGCGTGCGGCGCGCCGGTATTACGGTGTGCTGCGGCGGCATCATTGGGATGGGCGAGGACCGCGCCACGCGTTACGGGCTGCTGCGGGAATTGGCAGCGCTCGAACCGCACCCCGAAAGCGTGCCCATCAACCTGTTGATGCCCATGGAAGGAACTCCGCTTGCTGGTCAGGCGCCGCTCGATCCGCTCGAACTGGTGCGCACGATTGCCACGGCTCGCATCCTGATGCCGCTTTCCATAGTGCGATTAAGCGCGGGCCGCGTCTCACTTTCCGACGAGGCGCAGGCGATGTGCTTTCTGGCCGGAGCCAGTTCCGTGTTTCTCGGCGAAAGACTGCTCACCGCGCCCAACCCCGCCGGAGATGCCGATACGCGCCTGTTCGCGAAACTCGGGGTACGGTTGACCGGGGACATGGCGAATGCCGCCCGTTAGCCTGGAGCGGCGCGTGGGCGAGCGCCTGGGCGAACTGAAAAATGCCGGTCTGCTGCGCTCTCTCCATCCTCCGAAAGGAATCGATTTTTCGTCAAACGATTATCTGGGTTTGGCGGCACATCCGTTGCTCCGCCAGGCCGTCGCGGATTCGGTAGCGCGCGATGGCTGCGGCAGCACCGGCTCGCGCCTCTTGACCGGGCAGCGGGACGCTTTCACGGAGTTGGAGCGCCGGTTCGCGGCGTTCAAGGGGGCGGAACGGGCTCTGTTTTTTTCCAGCGGGTATCTGGCCAATCTCGCGGTCCTCGCCACGTTGGCCGAGCCAGGCGATGTCATTTTCTCAGATGAGCTCAATCACGCCAGCCTGATCGACGGCTCGCGCCTGTCGCGAGCCAGCCGCGTGATTTTTCCGCACCGGGACCCGGCTGCTCTGGCGCACCTTCTTCGCGAGGCGCCGGGCAGCGGGCAGAAATTCCTGGTCACGGAATCGCTGTTCAGCATGGATGGCGACCTGGCGCCCCTGGCCGAATATGCCGCGCTTTGTCGCGAGCACGATGCCGCGCTGATTGTGGACGAGGCGCACGCAGTGGGCGTTTACGGAACCCGCGGCTCCGGCCTGCTGGAAATGACCGGTGCGGAGGCGCTGATCTCCATCGATACGGCCGGCAAGGCGCTGGGCGTCGGCGGCGCGTTCGTGTCGGGCCCGGCTTGGGTGGTCGAAGCGCTGATCCAGCGGGCGCGGCCGTTCATTTTTTCGACCGCGCCGCTGCCGGCGGTAGCCGCGGGCTTGCTCGCGAGTTTAATCCTGATTGAAACCGAGCCATGGCGGCGCGATCAGTTGCTCGATCGGTCCTCGTACCTGCGGCGGCGGCTTCGCGAAGCCGGCATCGCGGTTCCTGAGGGCATTTCCCAAATCATCCCCGTGGTGATCGGCGACAATCAACGCGCTACGCGCGTCGCCGAGCGACTGCAGCGCCAAGGCTTCGATGCGCGAGCGATCCGTCCGCCGAGCGTGGCGACGGGCACCGCGCGGCTGCGGCTTTCGGTCAATACCGATTTATCCGAGCCCACGCTCGATCGCTTTGTGTCGGCCTTGGCCGGCGCGCTCGAGGAGGCCGCCGTATGCTCCGCGGCCTCTTTGTAACCGGCACCGATACCGGCGTCGGCAAGACCGTGACCTGCGCTGCGCTGCTCTGCCGGTGCCGTCAGGCCGTACCCGTCCGGTACTGGAAGCCGATCCAAACCGGAATTGAGCAGGATGACGACACTGAGGAAGTGCGCCGGCTCGCCTCATGCTTCGACGAAGAGATCTTCTCCGAAGGCATCCGCTTACAGCGGCCGGTCTCCCCGCATCTCGCGGCGCAGTGGAGCAGCCTGAAGATCGAACTCGACTCGCTCACGGGCATGGTTGGTTCGCAGACCGGATCGGCACGATGGATCGTCGAAGGCGCCGGCGGAGCCCTGGTCCCGATCAATGATGCCCAATTGATGACGGACCTCATGTTTGCGCTTGGTTTGCCGGTGGTAGTGGTCGCCCGCTCGTCTCTTGGCACCATCAACCATACCCTGCTGACGATCGAGGCGCTGCGGGCGCGCGATCTCTACGTGGCCGGTGTCATCATGGTCGGGGAGAAGAATTCGGACAACCGGGCCGCCATCGAGCGGTATGGTGGCGTTTCGGTGGTTGGCGAGATGCCGTTGTGGAAATCCCTCGATTCCCAGACCCTGGCTGAGTGGGCTGGCCGCGAGTTGGATCCTCGAGGCTGCCTGCTGGAGCGGCTGCAATGAAATCCCTGATCGAGCGGGACGGCGCCTGCCTCTGGCATCCCTACACGCAGATGCTGACCGCCGCGCCTCCACTCGCCATCGCGCGCGCCCAGGGCGTATATCTGTATACGGAGGACGGCCGCCGAATTCTGGACGGAATCTCCTCGTGGTGGGTCAACATTCACGGCCACTCTCACCCCAAGCTGAACGAAGCGCTGGCCGCGCAAGCACGCGAACTCGAACACGTCGTTTTTGCCGGGTGTACGCACCGGCCGGCCGTAGAATTCGCCGAGCGCCTGCTGAAGGCGCTGCCCGCCGGGTTGACGCGCATCTTTTATTCCGATAACGGCTCCACCGCCGTGGAAGTCGCGCTTAAGCTGGCCTGCCAGTATTGGAAGAACCGCGGCCAGCCGCAGCGGCAGGGTTTCATTACGCTGCATCATGCCTATCACGGCGATACGGTCGGCGCGATGTCCGCCAGCGAGGATTCGATTTTTACCCGGCCCTTCGAACCTTTCCTGTTTCCGGTGGTCCGCGCGCACGCGCCCTATTGCTATCGCTGTCCGCTCGGATTGCGGCGGGAGACTTGCCGCATCGATTGCATGGGTGATCTGGAGCGTTCATTGCGGGAAGGCGGTGATTCCGTTGCGGGCGTCCTGCTGGAACCGATGCTTCAGGCAGCCGGCGGCATGATTGTGTGGCCGGCCGAATTTCTGGCGGGCGCCCGCCGTTTATGCGATCAGTACGGAACACTGTTGATCGCCGATGAAGTACTCACCGGATTCGGCCGCACCGGGCGCATGTTCGCCTGCGAGCACGCCGGCATAGGGCCTGACCTGATTTGTCTCTCGAAGGCGCTCACGGCCGGATACCTGCCGATGGGGGCCACGGCCGCCACGGAAGCGATCTACGAAGCATTTCTCAGCGAAGACCGCGGCAGGACGTTTTTCCACGGCCACTCCTATACGGCGAATCCGTTGGCATGCGCGGTCGGGCTCGCCAGCCTCGATCTGTTTGAAGAGAACGCGGTAATGGAGCGCATTCAGGCGTTGGAGCAACAGTTGCGCGCAGGCCTCGAGCCATTGCGCCATCTCCCCGCCGTCGGCGACGTGCGTGTGATTGGCGGCGTGGGCGTAATCGAGCTGGCATCCGCATCAGCGGACTACCTCGATCGGACCGGTCCACGCCTGGCGGCCGCCTTCCTCGAACGGGGCATTCTGCTGCGGCCGCTCGGCAACATCCTCTATTTCATGCCGCCGTACGCGATCACGGACGCCGAGGCCGCCTGGGTCATCGAGCAGATTGGCGATGTCCTTACCACTAACTTTGGATAAATTGTAGTCCCCTGTTAACTTTCGTAATCGGGGATCAGGCAGTTTGTCGGCCTCCGTGACAGCATGTCGCGCGCAGACTTATGCGTAAGTCGATAAGTGATTGCAATTTCTATGGCGGCGCAATGGTACCGAGCTTGCATGTACCAGTTCAACGCCAGCCGCGCTGCCCGGCAGCGAGCTGCGAATGACGCGGCGAAGGGCCGCAGAAATAACCTTAGATGGCTTCCCTGGGGCAACTGGGTTCTGTTGTCCATCGTCTTCCACGTACCCTGTTTGATCAGTACGGCTTTGGTATTTCTGATCCTTGTTCGTTCTCCCGTTCCGCCACATATTGGCAGTAGTTACTTCGAGCGCATTTCAGATCGAGTAACAAAGAGGAACCGAGGATGCAGCAGAGTTACCTGGTAAACGACAGAATGCCGAAAGGCGAAACCAATCACCATTCGTTTCTGGGCATGACCGCCGTGATCCAAAGCGCTCCGATGCGGCAGTTGATGCACAAGGTGGAGAAGATCGCGAAGAGCAATGCCGCCGTTCTCATCATCGGCGAGACCGGCAGCGGAAAGGAAGTGGTCGCGCGCGCGCTTCATCATCACTCGCTGCGCTGCGGCAAGCCGTGGATCGACGTCAACTGCGCGGCGCTTCCCGATCATCTGCTCGAGAGCGAACTATTCGGCCACGAGAAGGGCGCGTTCAGCGGCGCCGATTCCATGAAGCAAGGCTTCTTTGAACTGGCCAACGGCGGCACTCTGTTCCTGGACGAGGTCGGCGAGCTTGACCTCAAAATGCAAGTCAAGCTGCTGCGCGTCCTGGATGGCACGCCGTATTACCGGCTGGGCGGAACCCGGAAAGTCACGTCGGATGTGCGCATCGTCGCCGCGACCAACGTCGATTTGCGCGAGGCGGTCGAAAAGGGCACGTTCCGCCGCGATCTCTACCACCGCCTCGACCAGGCCCGCCTGGACGTTCCGGCGCTGCGGCTGCGAGCCGACGATATCGAGCCGCTGGCCCAATATTTTCTCGAAAAGGAAGCGTCGCACCTGCGATTCACGCCCGCGGCGCTGGACGCCCTGCAGTCGTACTCCTGGCCGGGCAACGTTCGCGAATTGCGTAACGTAGTCGTTAAGGCGGCGCTGCTCGCTGAAGGCGACGAGATCGATCTCAATGACCTGCCGGAAAGCCTCTGCGAAATGGAGAGTTCGAGAAATCTGGGCGGCCGCACCTTGGACGAGCTCGAACAGCGCGCCATTTTCGATGCTCTCTCGGAAACCGGCGGAAGGCAGGACCGGGCCGCGCGCATGCTCGGGATCTCACAGCGGACGCTGATCCGGAAATTGAAGATCTACCATGGCCAGGAACCGGCAAGCCGGATGGCGGCGGTGGCCCAATGAGCGACACGGTTGCTGAAATCACTCGCGGGAGGCGCGGCCTGAATTGGCAGGCCCGGCTGTACATCGGATTCATCATCGCCAGCGGCGCGGCTTGCCTGGTCACGGCGAACTGGGACATGCAGCACTTCTTCCGTTTCGTCTGCTACCTGGTGGTTTGCGTCCTCGCTTCCAGCATGAAAGTCAATTTGCCCGGCATTCTGGGCACGATGTCGGTCAACTTCCTGTTCATCCTGATCGGCATCCTCGACATGAGCGCCGGCCAGACTCTGGCGATGGGATGTCTCGGCGCCCTGGTCCAGTGCGTCTGGAAGCCCAAGACCCGCATTCGTCCGGTACAGGCCTTGTTCAGCGTCATGAACATGGCGATCGCGGTTTATTTCTCGTACGCTCTGTATCACTGGCAGTTCGCGCAAAAAATCTCGAACGGCAGTCCGATTTCGCTGATCCTGGCCTCGCTCACGTATTTCGCGCTGAACACAACCGGCGTCGCTGCCGTGGTGGCGCTCACCGAACGGAAGTCGATCATTGATACCTGGCGCGGCTGCTATTTTTGGTCATTTCCCTTCTATCTGCTCGGGGCCTCCATCGCCTGGGTATTCAGCATCCTGACCAAGGGCGGCTTCTCGCAAAGCATTCTGTTGCTGGTTCCGGTCATCTACGTGATTTACCGCTCCTACCGCATGTACCTGGGGCACCTGGAAGACGAAAAGAAGCACGTGGAAGAGATGGCCGCGCTGCACCTGCGGACCATCGAAGCGCTGGCGCTGGCGATTGAAGCCAAGGACCACACCACGCACGAGCATCTGAGCCGCGTGCGCGTTTACGCCATCGAGCTGGGCAAGGAACTGGAACTGCCGGCGCCCGAGTTAGAGGCGCTGCGCGCCGCCGCCCTGCTGCATGACATCGGCAAGCTGGCGATTCCGGAACACATCATCAACAAGCCCGGCAAGCTGACTCCGGAAGAGTTCGAGAAGATGAAGATCCATCCGGTGGTCGGCGCCGAGATCCTGGAGCGGGTCGAGTTCCCCTATCCGGTAGTGCCGATCGTCCGCGCCCACCATGAAAAATGGGATGGCAGCGGATATCCCGACGGCTTGCGGGAAACCGAAATTCCGATGGGCGCCAGAATCCTGGCCGCCGTCGATTGTCTCGATGCCCTGGCTTCCGACCGCCAGTATCGACGCGCCCTGCCGCTCGATCAGGCCATGGAAGAAGTGGTTAAGATGGCCGGCAAGAGTTTCGATCCGAAAGTGGTGGAAGCGCTCCACCGCAATTACGTGCGGCTGGAAAAGATGGCGACCAGCCAGCCGGCGCCCGCGGCGCGTCTTTCAACCGATTTGAAGATTCAGCGCGGCGAGGCGCCCGCCGCCGGTTTCGAGGTGTCCCAGCCGGAGCGCCGTACATCCGGCAACGAGCCCACGTTCCTAAGTTCGATTGCCTCAGCTCGCGAAGAAGGGCACTTGCTGTTCGAACTGACGCAGGACCTCGGCAGTTCACTGGCGCTGGATGAAACGCTTTCGGTGGTGGCGGCGCGCCTGAAGCGGCTGATTCCCTATGACGCGATCGCTGTGTACGTCGCCCGCGACGGGTTCCTGGTTCCGGAGTACGTCAATGGCGAAAGCTTCCGGTATCTCTCGTCGCTGCAAATCCCGGTTGGACAGGGCCTGTCGGGGTGGGTGGCGCAGACCGGCCGCTCCATTCTCAACGGCAATCCGACGGTTGAATCCGGCTATCTGGACGACCCTTCCAAGTTCACGAGCCTGCGTTCGGCGGTTTCCGTGCCGTTGAAAGGCCTGGACTCGACGATCGGCGTGATGACCCTTTACCGCATGGACAAAGACGCGTTTTCGTCCGACAACCTTCGGGTGCTCCTGGCGATTGCGTCGAAAACGTCGCTGGCAATCGAGAACGCGCTGAAATTCCGCCAGGTGGAGACCACGGCGACCACGGACTACCTCACCGGTCTGCCGAACGCGCGCTCGCTCTTCCTCCGGCTTGACAGCGAACTGGCGCGCTCCAAGCGCAGCGGCGAGCCGCTTACGGTGCTGGTCTGCGATCTCAACGGCTTCAAACAGATTAACGACCGCCACGGTCACCTGGTCGGCAACCAGGTATTGCGCGCGGTGGGCGGCGCGTTGCGCGAGAGCTGCCGCGAATACGATTATGTCGCCCGCATGGGAGGTGACGAGTTCGTGCTCATTCTGCCTGCCAGCACCCGGGACGATCTGCGCGTCCGCATCGCGGAGCTGGCCAACATCGGCGCGCAGGCGGCGGTGGTCGGGCTCACCATGAGCGTCGGCGAGGCCTTCTATCCTCAGGACGGCGACGATGCCGAGCAGTTGCTGGCGGAGGCCGACCGGAGAATGTACACCAACAAGCAGTCCGAAAAGCGCAAACGGATCACAGATTCGGAGCAGCAGGAATCCGAGGCGCTGGCGTTGGCCGCCCGCTAGCCAGGTGGAGAAATCCGTGCCTCTCTGGCTCAATCGCATCCTGCACCATGGCGGCGCTCTGGCGGCGACAGTGATTCTCGGAGGAATCGTGACCGCGGCGCTGGTTCGCAGCAGTCCGGGATTCGATGCCGACGAACGGCTGCTCGATCCCCGGCTGGACGCGCAAAGCCGTGCCTTCATTAAGGCCGAGCACGCCGCCAACCATGATGTGCTCCGATTTTATGTGCGGCACATTGGCGCCATGGTGCGAGGTGACTGGGGCGTATCCACGTCGTTGAATGCGCCGGTCCGCGACCTGGTGAGCTCGCGCCTTCCCGT